>CP069419.1:1956118-2282137 GCA_017569285.1 Clostridiales bacterium | reverse complement strand
GCGGGATCCAGCTTCATGAGCGCCATTTCCTTCCCATCGGAGGACCACACCTCGTGGGTAATCCACTCGTTGGGATGCTCCACGTAGTAGGGACGCACATACCGTTCCTTCACGTCGAACATCCAGGTGCGCTGGAAAGCGTCTCCCTCCGTCTCGTGGATGTAGAAGATCAGGTTCTCGTCCGACGGGCAGATCTGCGCGTGGCCCAGGCGGTAGTCGCTCTGGTACACCACTTCCGCTTCCTTGCCGGGATCCATGATCACCAGGCCGTAGTACTTGTTGGCCAGGTGGTAGCTGCATGCGATGCGCCCGGTGTCCGCCGCGGTAAGGTGGCCGGTGATCTGGCCGCCCTTCGGCAGGTCGCCGATCTTCCTCATCTCCATCGTGGCAAGGTCCACGGCGTACACTTCCGTCTCATTCCGGCAGGTGTAGCCGATGTTCTTCTCCCGGTCGGTGGCAAAGCCGCGGTAGGTATTGTCCGTCACGCGTTCCAGCTCGCCGGTTTCCACGTTGGCCCGGTAGCATCCGCCGGACAGTTCCTTACTGCCGTCCGACATCTGCTGCTTCATGAAGAAGAAGTATTGGTCGTCCGTCGAGAAGTTTTCACAGGTAAAGTAAAGCTTGGCATTCCGTTCCGGGCCTTCCGTGTAGCGACGGATTTCATAGCCGGTCACCGGATCGCGGTACAGTTCCATGGTTTTCTCTCCTTACAGTGTCATGCACTGACCCCCGGGGATCCGGATGGCAGGCTGGTCGTTCACGGATATATAGCAGTCCCTGGCGTTGGGATTATATACAAAGCTGTTGTCCGCCGCAAACTGCAGGCGGGCGAAATCGTCCATGCAGTCCATGAACTCGATATTCGTGCAGTACCAGATGTCCTCCTTGCCGCCCATCATTTCGCAGAAGGATTCCATCAGATCCCAGTTGTTCTTGTCGTTGAATTCGTAGCTGTGTCCCCATACATACATCAGATACAGGTACTGTTTCTTGAAAAGGCCCAGGAACTGTTCGCCCAGTTCCATCAGCCGGTGATTGTGGTGGCAGGTGGCCTGCCAGCGGTACGGATTCTCGGGCAGCCCGAAGGAATCCGAAGAGCCTACCACACGGGAATAGCGGATTCCCAGCGACGGCAGCAGGTTTTCGATGTCCTTGGTCACGGAGCCGTTCGGATAGCTCAGTCCCCGCACCGGATAGCCGGTGTATTTCTCCAGGAATTTCCGGTCCTCGAGCACTTCCTGCGCCACCTCCGGCAGCGGGCAGCGGGCAATCGTCGGGTGCGTCACGGTGTGGCACGCCACCTCATGGCCCGCGTACAGGGTGGAAATCTCCTCCGGCATCACCCGGTCGCCCCGGTCAAACAGGCCGCTGTTCAGGTGGAACGTCCCCTTGATCCCGTTTTTGTTGAAAATCTCCACCAGGCGGCGGTCATAGGAACGGCCGTCGTCATAGCTCATGGTCAGCGCCTTGTGCTTTCCCCCGGGGTAGCAGCAGTATACTCTGTTCATTTTCATTCTCCTGTGATGATATGGTCCTCACAACATCAAATTGTTAGGGGCTGCCGCACCCGCGGCAGCCCCGGATAACCGTTGGATTCAGGAATTACTGGATGGAAGCATGATAGGCTTCGTTGTACTCAGCAGTTACCTGGTCGCCGCCCTGCGCAGCCCAGTCAGCCCAGGCAGCACGGAGGCCAGCTTCGTCGATCAGGCCTGCGATGTACTGCACAGCCGCGTCGGAGATAATGGGATCCAGCTGGGTGCCGAATGCCTGGTAGGTCTCGCTCACGAACGGGAAGCAGGGGTTGGCCACCGCGTAGGGAGCCAGCTCGATGTTCAGTTCGTCATAACGGTCACGCAGCTTGGTGTAACCGCGGCTCAGCACAGCCTTCGGGTTCTCCAGGTTTCCGGGAACGCCCATGCCCAGCTGGTTGAAGTCATGCAGGTAAGCCTTGCTGTTCTTTCCGTATTCTTCAGACTTGTCTTCGGGCACATAACGGAGGCCGTCTTCGTTGATGTCGAAGGTCACGCCTTCGAGACCGGCATTCAGGATCGTCTGGCCTTCGGGGCCGTTGCACCAGTCGAGGAACTTCACAACCTTGGGCAGGTCTTCTTCGGAGACGCTCTTCTTGTTGATCAGGATCTCACCGGCGAAGCCGTTGTTCTGCGGCCATGTGGTGATGGAGCCGTCTGCCTTGGCGATCGGTCCGCAGGACTGCCAGACCTGTTCGGTCACACCGGCGTTGTCTTCGAACCACCACTGCTGACGATGTGCGTTGTCCAGGCAGTCAAACCGCATGAACGCCTTGCCGGTCCGCTCGATATTGTCCCACTCGGAGGTCGGGATCTGGGAGAAGTCGGGGTCGATGCCGCCGATTTCATACAGGTGGCGCAGCCAGTTCAGGCCTTCGAGGTAAGCGGGGGACAGGTGGGCGGGATAGATGTCGCCGTTCTCGTCGATGCCCCAGCCGTTCGGAGCGCCCATCATGACGGTGATCACGTTGATCGTGCCGGCGGTGTAGGAGCACATATTCAGGGCATAGGTGTCATCGCTGTACTTCGCCAGCTTCTCAGCCAGTTCGGTCAGGTCGTCGATGGTCTTGACTTCGCGGTCAAATCCGGCTTCCTTCGCGATGTCGCAGCGATAGTAGACGCCGCCGCGCGGGAAGGCACGGCCGCGGAAGATGCCGTACACACGGCCGTCCACCGCGATGTTCTGGTAAACAGCGGGGGAACCGGCAGCCAGGTAGGGATAGTTTTCCGCGTCAGACACGAAATCAGTCAGATCCCAGAACGCGCCGGCACGGGCGGATTCCACAATGATGGGAGCGCGGGCATCCGTCACCGCCATCACCATGGGGGGATTGTTCTCGGTCATGGTGGTGCTGATGGTGTCGCCATAGCCTTCATTGGCCATGAACTGCATCTTCAGCTTCACGCCGGTCAGCTCCTCGATCTTCGCGAGGATGGGGTTGCCTTCTTCCACATAGTCCGCGTCATACGTGAACTCGGGCACCATTACGGTGATTTCGAAGGGTTCTTCCGCGGCGGCAAAGCTCATCATGCCGAGGGCAAGGAGCAGAGCCAGGATCACAGAGAGAAGTTTCTTCATGGGTAAGCCTCCTTAAGTAATTTATTTATCGTTCAACAGCGCTTCTCATCGCTGATGACAACCTAAATTGGTTTGCCAAATCCGATGCTCTTAGGTCGCAACGCAAGCTCAATGGTCGCAACTCCGCACTGCGGAGCTTGCTTCCTTTCGCTTGAGATAATATTCGATGAGATTTCCCGCACTGCGGGTCATCGAATATTATCCTTTGAGAGCACCGACCATTACGCCCTTCACGAAGTACTTCTGCAGGAAGGGGTAAACCATCATGATCGGAACGGTGGAGACCACGATCACCGCCATCTTCACGGACTGTTCCGGCGGCTGGACGAACTCGGGATCCAGGTTGTTCATGTCGCCGGCCGTACCGCTGGACAGGATGATCAGTTCACGCAGCAGCACCTGCAGCGGCCACTTCTCCTTGGCGGTCTTCATATAGATCATGGCGCCGAAGTAGGCGTTCCAGTGGCCCACCGCGTAGAACAGGCCGAAGGTCGCCAGCACCGGCAGGGACAGCGGAAGCACAATCTTCCAGAGGACGCCCATGTCCGTACACCCGTCCATGGAGGCGGATTCCTCCAGCTCCTGCGGGATGCCCTGGAAGAAGTTCTTCACGATCATCATGTTGTACGCGCTGATCGCGCCGGGCAGCAGCACGGACCAGTAGGTGTTCTTCAGGTTCAGGATATTGGCCACCACGATGTATCCCGGGATCATGCCGCCGGAGAAGAACATCGAGATGATGACCATGTTCAGGAAGAAGTTCCGGCCGCGCAGCCGCGTCTTGGACAGGGCGTACGCCATGGTCACGGTGAAGAACAGGTTGATCGCCGTACCGCAGACCGTGATGAAGATGGAGTTGCCGAAGCCGCGGAGGATCTTGTTCGAGGAGAAGATGTACTCATAGGCAGCGGTACTCGCGTTCTGGGGAATGATGAACATCGGCCGGGTGGCGATTTCATACTCCGTTGCGAACGATGCGCCGATGATATAGATGAACGGGAAGATCGTCGTCAGCGCGATGATGGTTACAATCAGGTAGTTCGCGATGTCGAAGAGCCGGCTTCCGAAGGTGGCGTTCTGGCCGACCGGGCCGGTGGAGATCTTCATCTTTTTCTGGGAGGCAGGTATCGTTGTCATGCGCTTGTCCCTCCCTTCTCAGTACAGCCCCTGCTCGCCGAGCAGGTGCGCGATCTTGTTGGAGGTAACCACCAGCGTCACGCTCACGACCGCCTTCATCAGGCCGATGGCTGAAGCGTAGCTGAACTGGCCCTGCTGGATACCCTGCTGGTACACGAACACGTCCAGTGTCTGGCTGGCGGATCGGTTCAGCGGGTTGGCCATCAGGATCAGGTGGTCATAGCCGGTATCCAGCATGCTGCCCATCCGCAGGATCAGCATCAGCACGATTGTAGAGCGGATGGCCGGCAGGGTGATGTGCCACAGGCGGCGGAACCGCCCTGCGCCGTCCACCATGGCGGCTTCGTACAGCTGGGTATCCACGTTGGTCAGGGCAGCCAGGAAGATGATGGTGCCCCACCCGGTTTCCTTCCAGATCGTCTGGCCGATGATCATCCAGCGGAAGGTGTCCGGGCTGCCCATGTAGGGAATCGTATGCCCCAGCACCTTTTCGGTCAGCTTGTAGATGATGCCGGAGGTGCCGAACATCACGAAGGTGATCGACACCACGATCACGATGGAGATGAAGTGCGGCACGTACAGCATGGTCTGCAGTGTCTTCTTGTAGTGCACATTCCGCATTTCATTCAGCAGCAGCGCCAGGATAATCGGCGCCGGGAAGTAGAAAACCAGGTTCATCACGCTCAGGACCAGCGTATTCTTCAGGTAGTTGATCCATGCCGGGAACTTGAAGAAATACTGGAACCATTTCAGTCCCACCCACTGGCTTCCGAGTACGCCGGAGAACGGCACGTAGTTCTCGAAGGCGATGACGATGCCGAACATGGGCAGGTACTTGAACACGATAAAGTAGATCAGACCCGGAAGCAGCAGCAGGTACAGCCACCTGTCCCGCTTCACTTCGCTGCCGAGGCGCCGCCAGTATTGCTTCCCGGTCCCGTGCACGGCTCTTCGTTCAGCTGCTTTGGAGCTCACGTGTGTTTCCCCCCTTTCGCTCAATCCCGTCTGGTATCCCGGATCATCAGTTCGGTCAGCATCAGGAACGTGAGTCCCTGGCCGTACGCCGTCGGCGTTACGATGATGTCCTTGTAATGCTGCAGGTTGTGTCCCATTCCGGTTCCGCCGGAGACGCCCTGCACCGCGCCGGTTTCGTCAATCTGGTCCAGCACGGCGCCCGCGCTCAGCATGCCCATATCCTGGTAGGGTTCCTGGGGCAGCCAGCCCAGCCGGATTCCCTTCAGCACGCCGTAGGCGATGGCCGCGGTGGCGCTGGTCTCGCAGTAGGTTTCCTCCACGTTGATCAGCGTCGTGTACAGGCCGTTCACCCGCTGGTATTTCCACAGCGCCAGCACCTGGTCCAGCCAGGCGGAGCGGATCATCCGCATCGCGGCGTTGTCGCGTTTCGTGATATCGTACAGTTCAATCGCGGCCGCCGTGAACCAGGCGTTGCCGCGGGCCCAGAAGGCCTCTGCGAAATTGTGCCGCCGGTCGAACGTCCATCCGTGGTAGAACAGGCCGTTCACCTTGTTCTGCAGGTAGCGGATGTGGATCAGGAACTGGTACTCCGCTTCCTCAATCAGTTCCGGCCGCTCCAGCACCACGCCGGCCTTGGCCAGGAACAGGCACACCATGAACAGCGTGTCGCACCACAGCTGCTGGTAATGCTTGTTCCACACCGTGCAGTGCTGCAGCCCGCCGTACTCCGTGCGGGGCATTTCCTTCATCACCCAGTCGATCCAGCTTTCGATCACCGGCAGGTACTTTTCGTTTTTTGTCTCGTCATACAGGCAGGTCAGCGTCAGCACCGGGGCAACGGTGTTCACGTTGCGGTGCGGCTTCTCTTCCCGGGAGAGGAAATCGTCATACCAGCCCAGCAGGTAATCCAGCGTTTCTTTATTTCCGTCCTGCTGGTAGGTCTTGTATATGCCGTACAGCGCCACGCCGGTCGGCCACTCCCAGTTGTTCATCGTCAGGTGCCCGCGGGACGGGTCATTCCCGTCCGCCCGCTGCAGCATTCCCAGAACTTTCGCCGCGATTTCACTGTATTTCATAATAAAACTCCCGTTTTTTCTATGATTGGTGTGCCGGATATGCATTTGTATTTTTCTGTGCAAACATTATACCGGCCGCAAACGGCTTTTGTCAAACCGGATTATTCCATCAGGAACATCTGCCGGAGCTTCGGCTGGGCGCCGGTTTCCGGGTCCATTTCCAGCTCCAGCACGTCCTGCATGTAATCGTTCCAGCAGTCCACCACCGGGCTTCCGGCCTGGGTCTTCTCCGCGAAGGCAACGCCCTGTTCGCATTCGTAGTAGCCGAACACTTCCGATCCGTCGCTCCAGATGCTGTAGTTCCGGATGCCCGCCTGCTTCAGCAGCGCCAGCATTTCCGGCCAGATCTCGTCATGACGGCGTTTGTATTCCGCCTGCATTCCCGGTTTGATCCGTCCCTTCCAGGCAAATCTCTCCATGCTTTCATCCCTCCGTAATCCGTGTTTCCATCGGGTTCAGGGTCATTTCCGTGCTGCCGCCGGGCCAGGTAACCCGCGTCCGCACGGCGGTTTCCGCATTGTTCATCACGACCAGCGTTTTGCTTTCCGGGAACCAGGCGGCTTCCGCCTCCGGGCTTCCGCAGATCGCCGCGGCCGTCCCGTCCGTTCCGGTCAGGTATAGCAGCAGGTCCAGCAGCATCCGCGCCGCCTCCGGGCTGTAGGTGAACCCGGACAGGTACGCGGCTTTGCCGCGGCCGAAGCGGTGAACCGTCAGCTGCGGGCTGCCGTCCTTCACCCGGAACACGCTTGTTTCCGGATCGGTCAGCCGTACCCCGGGTTTCACGGCCAGTGCTTCGTCCGCCACCGGGAAGGGCGCTTTCTCTTCCGCAAACTCCCAGGCCCCGTGGCAGGCCCACGTTCCGTCGTCAATATCAACGCCCAGCACCGGCGCCAGCGCCAGGCAGTATTCCCCGCCGCGGACCGCGGAGGGTTCCCCGGCGCCGATCAGTGCGCCGCCTTCATATACGAAGCGGGTCAGCTCAGATATCAGCTCCGGATCCTTCCAGGCGTCCCCGCCACTCCATACGTCGCCCGCGCGGCCCGCGTTGATCACCACGTCCGCGTCGCGCAGCGCGCCGTTCTTCACATCCTCAAAGCAGATAAACCGAACGTCCACCGGCAGGCCGGACAGCGCCTCGTTCAGGTGGATCAGGATGTTGCCGTCCGTCTCGTGGAAGTGGCCGGACAGCGTCCAGGGCCGCAGCGCGCCCCATCCGTGGAGCACGGCCACGCGGACCGGCAGCACCGCCGGCGCTCCCTGCGCGTGCAGCGCCTTGATCGTCCGGAACTCATCGGCCATTTCGGTTACGGTCTCGGTAAACGCCGGGAATCCCTGCGTCAGGTGCAGGTATCCGCCGAAGCCGATCCGGTCCACGCACTGGCGCACCAGTGCGCGGCGGACATGCATCCAGTAGCGGAGGGCGTCCAGCTCCGGCTTTCCGCCTTCCGAGAAGGTGGGCAGTCCGCCGAGGCCCACCGGGAATAAATACGGGTGGAAGCGCAGCTCGTGCACCGGAACGTCGGTTCCCGCGCAGAAGCGGCACTCAAACCCGGAAAATACGCATTTGATGAATCCGTCAAACCCGACGGACGGGAAATACTTTCCGTACGGCTCCATGCCGACCCAGCTGTCGTCACAGAAGACGTACGCTTTCTTGCCGTAGCGGTGGATGATATCCACCAGCACCTTGGCCTTTTCCGCCACAAAGCGGGAGATAAAGTCCATGTAGTCCCGTTTCGCGGGCGTCGGCGGCCGGTGCGCGGCCTGCAGGTGCCCTTTCTGGATGAAATCCTCCGCGGTCAGCGCGTATCCGTATTCGTCACGGAATGCCCGCAGGGCGGCGGGGCTGACCGTAAAATCATAGCTGGCCCAGTCGGAGAACCGGGTCCTCCGGCGCATATCGCTGCCGAAAATCCATACAAAGTTGTAGAACAGGGACGTCAGCCGCACGACGTCCGTCTGCGGATTGTTCCGGCACCAGGTGTCCAGCCATTCCTGCAGGAAGGCCCAGGCTTCCGGATGCCGCGGATCCAGCTGCCGCAGGTGCTCGCTGGTCCAGTGGTTCGTGGTGTGGTTGTACATGTTGATCTCTTCCCAGATGCGCCAGCACAGGAAGGAGACCGTGTAACGGTGCCATTTCGCGCAGCCTGTCACCGTCACGGCTTTTCCGTCCCACTGCCACTTCTCCCGCGGCACCGGGCAGTCCGCCGTCCGGTCATAGACCTGCCAGTATTCCATGGCGTCCGCACTGTCGTTGATGGTGAACTGTTCCTCAAAATAGCCCTTCAGCGGCTCAATCCGCACGGTATCCCCTTCCGCCACCTCCGCGTCGGAGCAGAGGAACGTCTGCTGCTGCGCGTCGGGATGGGCCTCCGCAAACCCGTTGTGCTCGCGGATGATGCAGATCGTGGAGTAGATCCGGTAGCCGGCTGCCGTAATTTCGGGAGAGAGCTTGGTGCCGTCGCTGTCGCGGATGACGTCGGCGCCCCATTTTTCCGCAAGTTCCAGGGTCAGCTTCTCATAGCCTGCTTCGCCCGGAAGGGTGAAATCCCCGCGCCTCTCAGCTTTCATACACACACATCCTCTCTCTTTCCCGGGAAAAAAGGGGGCCGGACCGGATGTCCGGCCCCCGGGGTTTTACCTGAAGCCTTCCGAATTACTTCGCGTTGGCGGGCAGGCGGGTGGTCTGGCCGGCTTCAAACGCCGCCAGGCGCTCGTCCATGATCTCCTGGTAACCGGCATCCAGGAATTCCTGGCTGAACTGGTCGAACAGGCCGTCGAATTCAGCCGGATCACACTTCACGAGCTTTGCGTAGTATTCCTGGTACAGGCTCAGCAGGGTGGCGGAGTATTCGCTCTCGCTCTCGATGGCCACCGCGAACACCGGGTCAGAGTAGGCCTTGCCGGAATCCGCGATTTCCTTCAGCTGGTAGTAGTTGTCGATCAGCGCCTGGGTGAAATCCTGGGGCAGGCCCACGGGGCTCATCTGGGCGATGGTCTGCTCGATCGTGCCGACCTTCTTGGAAGCATGCACGAGGCAGGTCATGTCGATGTTGTTGTTGTGGTTCATCATTTCCTCGCCGGTGTACTCCAGCATCCGGGGCAGGCCGTCTTCGCCGAGTTCGTAGGTCTTGCCTTCGACGCCGTTCTCCAGCACGAAGAGGTTTTCAGGCTGGATCATCCACTCCATCAGCATCCAGGCAGCCTTCAGCTGGTCTTCCGTTGCCAGGTTGGAGAAGCCGACGATCATGCCGAAGGGGTTGTCCGCGCGGATGCAGCCGGTGTTGACGCCTTCCTCAACGCCGCCGTAGGGGCTGGCCAGCGCGAGTTCGGCATCGGGATTGTTTTCATAGAAAGCGGTCAGCCACGCCATGTTGGTGCCGATGTATCCGCCATAGGAATAGGTCAGGCCGTTGATGAAGTCGGTCTGGGTCTGGTCGGTCGCCATACCGGAGGAGTTCTTGTCCAGGTCGAACTCTTCGGAATACCAGCCCATGTGGTACTCAGCGTTCGCGCGCTGCAGCAGCCGCTTGGTGGGATACCAGGGGAAGCCGGGCGTTCCCAGGGAAGAGTGCATGGCCCATTCCTTTTCACCTTCATCGCTGACCGGGAAATCACGGAAGCCGAAGTTGGTGATGTAGGCGCTGGTGGGGATACCGGCGCCAACGGGGTTCTTGGTCAGGCCGGCCTCAATCATCTTGTTGATGGCATCCACATACTCGGTGTAATTCGCGGGCACATGGTCATAGCCAACCTTGCGCAGCCAGTCCATCCGAACGAAGGTGGCGAAAGCGAAGGTGGTGTTGTAGTAGGGACGCTCGGTCAGCACGAAGTAGGTCTTTCCGTTGATGTCGGTGTAGCCCAGCTGGTTGTTGTCCACCATCGCCTGGTAGAACGTCGGGGCAACCTTGGCGAAGGCTTCCAGGTCGATCACCTGCATCGCGCCGTCATTGGCCCACTGCGCAACCTTCGGATAGTCGTATTCCATCATGATGGTGGGGGTTTCCTTCGCGGCGATCAGGGTGGAGTACTTCATCATCACGTCACCGCGGGGGATGGCGACATACTGCACGTCGATGTTGTACTTGTCACCGAAGTTCTCCTGGATCCACTTGGTCCAGTAGTTGTCATCCACGGCAGGATAGCCGGCCTTGGAACGGTCATACACGGGCACGGTGATCTTCACGCGCTCCGCGAAGGGTTCCCAGCCTTCGATGCCGGCGGGGGCTTCCGCCGCCGCAACCGCGACCAGGCTCATGAGCAGGCACAGTGTCAGCAGCACAGATACGAGTTTTTTCATTAGGGTAACCTCCTTTTTATCATTCAGGGCATTCCGCGCCCAGGGTTCCGAAATATATAGAGCAGGTAAGGCAATTGGCTTTTTCCATGCATCCGCAACCTCAATGGTCGCAACTCCCCACCGGGGAGCTTGCTCCCTTTCGGTTGAATTCACATCTGACGAAACTCCCCGCACTGCGGGTCGTCAGATGTTCATCCCTTCACAGCGCCGATCATGGTACCCTGCACAAAGTACTTCTGCACGAAGGGATACACCAGGATGATCGGGATCGTTGCGAACATGACCACCGCGGACTGCAGCACCTCGGGGGTGGATTCGGCCGCGCTGGCTTCGGAAAGGCTCATGGCTTCCTGCCCGCTGTTGAGCACCATGTTACTCAGCAGGTACTGCAGCGGCTGCAGGGATTTCGTCGTAATGTAGTACTTGGCGTCCGCGTAGGCGTTCCAGCGGCCCACCGCGTAGAACAGGGCCAGCGTTGCCAGGATCGGCTTGGACAGCGGAAGCACCACCTTGAACAGGATCTGGAAGTGCGAAGCGCCGTCCAGGTTGGCCGCCTCGTACAGGCTGTCCGGAATCGTGGAGCGGATGAAGGACCGCATGATCAGCATGTTGTACGGGGAGAACGACAGCGGCAGCACCAGCACCCACATGGAGTTGATCAGGCCCAGGTCCCGGTACAGCAGGTACTCGGGGATCAGGCCGGCGCTGAAGTACATCGTAAACATCAGGATGAAGGCGAAAAGGCTGCGTCCCTTCAGTTCCTTCCGGGCCAGCGGATACGCCGCCAGGATCGTGATGATCATGCCGATCACAGTGAACAGGACCGTCATCCAGATCGTGTAGACCATGGAGTGCGTCAGCTGCCCGTCCTTGAAAACAGCTTCATACGCGTTGAAATTCAGGTCCTTTGGCCACAGGTACACCTGCTTGCTCATCACCGCCGTGTTGGAGGAGATGCTCTTGGCGCCGACATGCAGGAACGGGATCACACAGGTCAGGGAAAGCACCAGGATAATGAACGCGATCACGAAATCGCTGATCCGGAGCCGCTTTACACCGCTGAAAGCGCCGGTCTTCTTGGCCGGGGAAATCGTCGTCATCTTTCTTCCCCCTTCCTCACAGCAGTCCGTCCTCGCCGAGCGCTTTCGCTGCCCGGTCGGACGCAAGTACAAGGATCAGGCCTACCAGGGACTGGAACAGGCCGACCGCCGTGGCCCGGCTGAAGTTGCCGCCCGCAAGTCCCTTCTCGTAGGTGTAGATGGCCAGCTGGTACTGGAATTCCTTCACCTGGACGTTGCCCAGGGAATCCAGCCGTTCAAAGTTGCTGCCCATTACCCGGCCGAGGTTCATAATCAGCAGGGTCACCATCGTGCCGCGGATGCACGGCAGCGTCACATTCCAGATTTTGCGCCAGCGGCCGGCGCCGTCGATGGTTGCCGCTTCATACAGGTCCGGGCTGATGCCGGTGATGGCCGCCAGGTAGATGATGGATCCCCATCCCATGTTCTGCCATACGCCGATCAGCAGGTAGGTCGCGCCCCAGTGCCACTTTTCCGTCAGGAAAGGAACGCCCTTGTCCACCCAGCCCAGGAGATCCCGCAGCAGTATGTTGACGAGGCCGGTCTGGGGTTTGAAAAGGCTCAGCGCCACGCTGCCGATGATGACCCAGCTCAGGAAGTGCGGCAGGTACAGCACCGTCTGGGTCAGCTTCTTGTACCGCGGGAAGCGGAGCTCATTCAGCAGCAGGGCCAGGATGATCGGTACCGGGAAGCCGACCAGCAGGTCCAGGAAGTTGAACACCAGGCTGTTCTTCAGCGCCCGGAGGAAGTCCCGGTCCTTGAAAATCTTCTCAAAAATCTGGAAACCGACGTATTCGCTTCCTTCAAAGCCTTTGGCCGGCTTGTAGTTCATGAAGGCAACGCGCAGGCCCGGGTAGGCAGCGTATTTAAACAGGAAAACGAAAATAATCGGAACCAGGATCATGAGATACATCTGCCAGTTGTCCTTGAAATACAGGCGGGTTCTCATCCGTTTCCGCTCAGCTGCAGTCTTCTGCAAATCTGCCTTCCCCCTTGTTCAGTTTCCGGAATATGCAAACGTTTTTGTTCTGCCCTTATCTTAATGCCCGTTTCCACCTTCCTTCAACTCTTTTTGGACCCAGGACTGACTCGTTTCGACCATTAACGATCCTGTAATAAGTTACAATCCGGTGTTATCCGTACCATTTTTTCCATTTTTCATTCGTAAAAAAGAAGAATTGTCATTTTTCACCATGTGGCGTATAATGAATCCGCTGCATCGCAGACAACATCACAGGAGGAGCCGCGCCATGGCCAGACCGCGGATCATCTTTTCTGAATACCGGAATTATGAGCTTCCGGCAGATTTCCCGATCCTTGCCCTGCACGGGGACAACTGGCTCATCAGCCCGGTGCAGAGCCCGCGGCTGCATTTCCATAACTGCGTGGAAATCGGCTTATGCCGCCGCGGCAGCGGGGAGATGATCATCGGCGAGGATCACCTTTCCTTCTCCGAGGGCACCGTCACCTTTGTCGCGCCCCATGTGCACCACACCACCTGGTCCTCCCCGGATTCCCACAGCCTGTGGAGCTACCTGTTTGTGGATTATGCCCGCCTGCTGGACAGCATGGCCCTGGAGCTTCCGAACTACCAGGACTTCACCGAGCTGGTCATCAACGGCGGCCTGATGCTCCGTCCGGATACCGATCCCTGGGCGGAACCCCTCGTCTCCGGCCTCATCCGCGAGGTGGTGGACTGCAAACCCGGCTACAAAACCAGCGTCCGCGGGCTCCTTCTCTCCATGGCGGTCTACCTGCTTCGCAACGCGCCAAAGGAAAACGCGGGCGTCCAGCCCCGTACCGGGGTCCTGACACCCGCGCTCGATTACATCCGTACGAATTACGCGGAAGATTTCTATATTGAGTCCCTGGCGGAGCTGTGCCACCTGAGTCCGACGCACTTCCGCCGCCTGTTCCTGCAGCAGCTCGGCACCACGCCGCTGGATTTCCTGCACCAGGTGCGCATCGCCACCAGCTGCTCCATGCTGCTCACGTCCACGGACAGCATCGCGGAGGTCGCCACCGCCGTGGGCTATTCCTCCCTCAGCTGTTTCAACCGGCATTTCCTCCGGTTCATGGGCACTTCACCGTCCCGGTGGCGCCATGCGGACGATGAGAACGTCCGCCGCTCCGTGCTGACGTTCACCGGCTGGGTCCAGCCGGAAACCTCCGACGAGATCCTGCAGAAAAACGCGGAGCCCGCGTTTTCCTGACCTCCCGGACGGTATCAGATCCGGTGCGCGGCGTCCGCTACCCACCGGATCCGTTCCTCCTGCAGCTCGTCATGCAGGCTGCAGTCCGCCCCGATGATATACCCTTTCCTGCCTCCCTGTTCAATCAGCGAGGCAGTTTCTTTTTCTATTTCTTCCTTTTCCGCGGTATACAGCAGCGTGCCGGGCCGGTTGTCAAAGCCGCCCAGAATGCCTGCGGCACATGTTTCCACATGCACACCGGCACATGGTCGGTCTCCTGTCCCCGGAAAGCCGCGGTCACGCGTTCCCGTTTGTTCATGGGAATCCTGCGCCCCTTTCAGGAAAGCGGTCGGTCGGATTACTTCAGGATACTGTCGATTTTCTTGATTTCCTCGTCGCTCAGCGGCGGCATGGACAGGATTTCCGCGTTGTCGGTAATCTGCTCGGGCCGGCTCGCGCCGATCAGGGCGGAGGTAACCACCTCGTCCCGCAGCACCCACTGCAGCGCCAGCTGGTGGAGCTTCTCGCCCCGCGCGTCGGCAATCTCCTTCAGCGCGGCCACCTTCCGCTGGATGTCCTCGGTCAGGCTGTCCGGCTTCATATACCGGTTGTCCTTCGCCATCCGGGAATCCGCAGGGATCCCGGCCAGGTACTTGCCGGTCAGCATGCCGCCGGCCAGCGGCTGGAACACAATGCAGCCGACCTTTTCCTTCCTCAGCACGTCCGTCAGTCCGTTCTCGATATGCCGGTCCAGCATGGAGTACCGCGGCTGGTGGATCAGGCACGGTGTTCCCAGGCGCTTCAGCTCTTTGATCGCCGCCTCGGCCTGTGCCGGACCGTAATTGGAGATTCCCACATACAACGCCTTGCCGCTGCGCACGATCTGGTCCAGCGCGCCCATCGTTTCCTCGATGGGGGTTTCCGGATCGGGCCGGTGGTGGTAGAACAGGTCCACATAGTCCAGCCGCATCCGCTTCAGGCTCTGGTCCAGGCTGGAAATCAGGTATTTCCGGCTGCCGTGGTCGCCGTACGGGCCGGGCCACATGTCATACCCCGCCTTGGTGGAGATGAACAGCTCGTCCCGGTGGGGCCGCCAGTCCTCGTCCATCAGCCGGCCGAAGTTTCGCTCGGCCTCCCCATAGGGCGGGCCGTAGTTGTTGGCCAGGTCAAAGTGTGTAATCCCGCAGTCAAACGCCGTGCGCAGCAGCGCCTGCTGCGTGGTGTACGGGGTGATGTTCCCGAAATTGTGCCACAATCCCAGGGACAGCACCGGCAGCATCACGCCGCTGTTGCCGCAGCGGCGGTAGGTCATCTTTCCGTACCGGTTTTCATCCGGAATGTACATTCCTGCACCTCCTCAGTCCAGGTAGCCCTCCCGGGCCTTGATGCCAAACCGCTTTTCCAGCTGGTGCATCTGTTCATCGGTAATCGTGTTCACCCGCGGAAGGTGCGCGATCTTCATATAGATCTCCGCAGCCTTCTCGGCGGTTTCAATCAGGCCGAAGGTCTCGTCCAGGTCCTTGCCGGCGCCGTAGATCCCGTGCTGGCTCCACACCACCAGGCGCGCCGTCTTCATCTTTTCGGCGGTCGCCTCGCCGATTTCATTGGTGCCGCACAGCATCCAGGGCAGCACGTTCACGCCCTCCGGGAACACCACGATGCATTCCGTGCACATCTGCCACAGCGTGCGGGTGAATTCCTTTTCGTCCAGCGTGTGCACATACGTCATCGCCAGCAGGTTCGCGGGATGGCAGTGCATCACCACGCGGTTGTCCGGGTCCACCGCCAGCCGTGCGGCATGGCTCATCATGTGGGCCGGGAATTCGCTGGTGAACTTCCCGCCGTCGGTGAATCCCCACAGCAGGTCCGCGTTCTGCCCGTTGTCCCGCAGGCGCACGATGCCCAGGTTGACCTCCGGCGCGTACTGCACGTTCTTGAAATACTTGCCCGTACCGGTCACCAGGAAATACTTCCCTTCCAGCGCCGGCGCCTCAAAGCCCGTCGGGATTGTCCGCAGCACCTGGGCCGGGTCCAGGTATTCCTTCACTTCTTTTTCTTCCAGCATCAGGGAGATATTCCCGCCGTTGCGCTCATCCCAGCCATGGTCATACATGTTGGTCGCCGTGCGGATCATTTCCACCATAAAGGGAGCCGTCATTACGTCTTTCATGCCCGTGCCTCCAGAACCTTCTTCTCGTAAGCCAGTACTTCCGGCATCCATTCGCCGTCCGCGGGCTTTCCGCACAGGCGGCAGTATTCATCCCACACCTCGCCGAAGGGCATGGTCTTCATTTCTTCCTGGGCCGCCATCAGCTCG
The DNA here is from genome assembly GCA_017569285.1 of Clostridiales bacterium. Classification (NCBI taxonomy): domain Bacteria; kingdom Bacillati; phylum Bacillota; class Clostridia; order Eubacteriales; species Clostridiales bacterium. Next base: position 2,265,950 of record CP069419.1, on the reverse strand, counting down.
GTGAAGCGGCTCTCATCCTGCAGCTTCTTCAGCTCGTCCGCCGGCTGCAGCAGCGCAAACAGCAGCGCCTTCTGCAGGTTGCGGTATCCCACGGTCCACGCCGCGATGCGGTTGATGCTCGCGTCGAAGTAGTCCAGCGCGATGTTCACCCGGCCGTCCAGCCCGCCGCAGCGGACGATCTCCCGGGCAATCTCCTTCGTCTCGTCGTCAAACAGCACCACATGGTCGCTGTCCCAGCGGATCGGCCGGGTCACATGCAGTGCGATTTCCGGGAAGAACGTCAGCAGCGCCGGGATCTTGTCGGAAACCACCTCGGTGGGATGGTAGTGGCCGTTGTCCATCAGCGGGATGCACTTGTCCATGTTCATCGCCGCATAGCTCAGGCAGAATTCCGCGCTGCCGGTGGTGTAGGCTTCCACGCCGATGCCGAACACCTTGCTTTCCACACAGGGCTTCACCTTCTTGAAGTCATACGGCTCGCGCAGGATCTCATCGATGCTCTCGCGGTAGCGCACCCGGGGACCCATCCGGTCGCCGGGAACGTCCTTGAATCCGTCGCCGGTCCAGATGTTCATCACGCAGGGCTGGCCCAGCTCCTCCGCCAGGTAGGTGCTGATGCGGATGCAGGCCTTGCCGTGCTCAATCCAGAATTTCCGGGTTTCCTCGTTCGGGGACGACAGCGTCAGCGGGTCGCATTTCGGATGGGAGAAGAACGTGGGGTTGAAGTCGCAGCCCAGGCCGCGCTCCTTGCAGAACTCCACCCATTTCCGGAAGTGCTTCGGCTCCAGCTTGTCCCGGTCCGCCCACTCGCCGTTTTCAAAGATGGCGTAGCTGGCATGCAAGTTCATTTTCGGCGTGCCGGGAATCAGGCTTATCACCTTGTCCAGGTCCGCCATCAGTTCTTCGGGCGTCCGCGCGCGGCCCGGATAGTTGCCGGTGGTCTGGATGCCGCCGGTCAGGGGCTTGGAGGGATCCGTGTCAAATCCCCGCACGTCGTCCCCCTGCCAGCAGTGCAGGGAAACCGGAACGCCCTTCAGCTTTTTCATTGCCGCGTCCGTGTCGATGCCCAGTGCCGCGTACCGTTTCTTTGCTTCTTCGTAACTCATGCCTTTTCCGCCTCCATCTGAATTCTGAGATTTCCGAGTGCCGTTGCTTCAATGGGCAGTGCGATCACCTGCCGGCCGATGGCTTCTTCCGTCAGCCGGTTCAGGTACCTGTTCTTCGCGCCTCCGCCCACAATATACAGTTTCGTGTAGTGTTTCTCGGTGTTCCGCTCCAGTTCCTCAATCGCCGTGCGGTATCCCTCCGCCAGCGACCGGTACGCACACCGGAAATATCCGGCCGTGCACTTCGGCGGATGCGGCAGTTTCGAATCGAACGCCACCTTCATGCTCTCCGGCGCCAGGAACACCGGATCATTCACATCCACCAGGGGATCGAAATGCTTTTCCGCTGCCTCCGCGGTAATCTCGTCCCACGGCTTGCCCGGGCAGAGCTCGTCACGCAGCCGGTTCACCAGCCACATGCCCATGATGTTCTTCTGGTACCGGTTGTATCCCACGCCGCCCTCGTTGGACCAGTTGGCCGCCTGGCTGCCCTCGTCCGTCAGCGGCTTCGGCGTCTTCACGCCCAGCAGGGACCAGGTACCGGAGGAAATGTAGAGCTCGTTCCCTTCCATGGGAATGCCTTCCACCGCGCTGCCGGTGTCGTGCGTCGCGCATAGCACGACCTGGATTCCCTTGTATTCCCCGATTGCCGTCCCCGGCTGCTGCAGGGAATGGAACAGGTGTTCCGGCAGGCCCAGCGCCCGGATGATTTCCGGGTCGAATGCCCCGGTTTCCGCACTGACCATTCCGCCGGTCGTCGCGTTGGTGTACTCATGGCTCTCCGCGCCGCACAGCCGGTACATCAGGTATTCCGGCATCATCAGGAAACCTGTGGCCTTTTCCAGCCGCCCGGCCATCTTGTCAGCATACAGCTGGTAAATGGTGTTGAAGGGCTGGAACTGGATGCCCGTCCGGCGGTACAGCTCCGCGAACGGCAGGATTTTATGCACTTCCTCAATTGCAGGCTCCGTCCGGCTGTCCCGGTAGGCATAGCATGGAAGAATCGGCTCACTGCCGTTCATCAGCACGTAGTCCACGCCCCAGGTGTCAATGCTGAGGCTCTCAATCTTCGGATACTTTTCCAGCGCCGCGTCGATCCCGGCCCGGACATGGCTTTCCAGTGCTCCGATATCCCATGTCAGGTGCCCGTCCTTTTCCGCGACACCGTTCGGGAAACGGTAGACCTCTTCGGTCTTCAGTTCCCCGTTTTCCTTCCAGCCGACAATGTGCCGGCCGCTGGTCGCGCCGATATCAACCGCAAGAAAGCGCTCCAAAGGCTGGTCCCCCCTTTATCCGGATCAGGTCAATTTTTGATACTCTTTCAATGAATCATTTTGCCAGATAAAAAAAGAATGGTCAACCGCTTTTCCGATCATTTCCGGTGCGTTTTCGACCATTAACCCTTTCCCTATGGGCAATATGCAATATATTTGCTTATCGTGCAGGGGCCCGCCCCTGCACGATAACTCTTCACTGAAAAAGACCATAAACCGTTTCATCGGCTTTCCGGGCTTTTTCAACTCTAAACTCTAAACTCTTCACCAAAAATCCCGGGAACCCTTTTCACGGTTTCCCGGGACCTGCAATGTGGTTTTTACTTTTCAATCATTTCCATCGCTTCGTCAAATGTCGGCAGCTCGGCCACGCCGTCCCACACATCCTCGTTGTAGTACGCAACGGTGGTTTCCCCGGTCATGTAGTCGTTGTCGAAGGTGGAATTGGTTCCCTCGGGAACGATCACCTCAAATCCCCGCTCAAAAGCGGATTTCACCGTGGCGTCGATGCAGTAGTTCGTCTGCAGGCCGATCACCATCAGGCGCTTGTCTTCCTGCTGCTCCATGTAGGCCTTGAACTCCTTGTTCCCGAAGCAGCTGTTGATGGTCTTCACGAAGACCTTCTCGCCTTCCTTCGGCGCAACCCGCGGATCGATCTCGAAGTCCTCGTCCCCGGCGGAGAAGCCGGAGCCTTCGCCCGCGTCATGCTGCACGAAGATCACTTCCACATGGTTCTTCCGGGCGGCGTCGATCAGCCGGATATTCCGGTCCATGAACGCTTCCGCGTCGTACAGCTCCTCGTCCTCGGTCAGGGCTTTTTGCATATCCACAACCAGTAAAATCATTTCAGCTCACGCGCCTCCTGCAAATGAATGCAGACAATATTGTAAACGAACGACCGCCCGCGGTCAATCATTTCCGGTGCTTTCTGCGGCGGGTATTGCCCGCATGCCGGAAAAATGATATGATAAAAGATGTTCAGAATCGGGAAAACCCAATATCCATATTTGCATCCGGAGGATCATTCATGCAGACACAGCCCTTTGTGAAACTGAAGGATAAAATCCTGGAAAACTGCAGCCGCATCATCGTCGGCAAGGAAGACGTTATCGAGCAGATCGTCGTCTGCCTGGTCGCCTCGGGCCATATCCTGCTGGAGGACGTACCCGGCACCGGCAAAACCATGCTGCTCCGTGCCTTCGCCCGCAGCATCGGCGGGGAATTCCGCCGCATCCAGTTCACCCCGGACCTGATGCCCTCCGACCTTACCGGCATCAACTTCTTCAACCAGAAAAAGAGTGAGTTCGAGTTCCGTCCCGGTCCCCTTTTCGCCCAGGTCATCCTGGCGGATGAGATCAACCGTGCCACGCCCCGCAGCCAGTCGGCGCTGCTGGAAGTGATGGAGGAAAAGCAGATCACCGTGGACGGCACCACCTATCCCATGCAGGAGCCCTACCTGGTCATGGCCAGCCAGAACCCGCTGGAATCCTACGGCACCTTCCCGCTGCCCGAGGCGCAGCTGGACCGCTTCTTCATGCGGCTGAAGCTGGGCTACATGACCCGGGAGCAGGAAATCGGCGTGCTGCGCCGCCCGGATACCCGCACCCTGCTGGAAGGCCTGCAGCCCGTCGTTGAACCCGGCGAGCTGGAAGAATTGCGGAAGAGCTATCCCGAAGTCCGGGTCAGCGATGACATCGCCGCCTATATCATGAACCTCGTGGACGCCACCCGCTCCAGCGAGATGCTGCTCACCGGCATCTCCACCCGCGGCACCCTCGCCCTGTACCGCGCCTGCCAGATCATCGCGGCGCTGCGCGGCCGGGATTATGTGATTCCCGAGGACGTGAAGCTGGAAGCGCTGTGCGTCCTGCCTCACCGGCTCACCCTGGTCAACCAGAGCCACCTGGACAATGTCCAGTACCTGCAGAACCTGCTGGACGAGATTCCCGTCCCCCTCGAACAGCTATGATGGTCGCAGTTGTCCTGCTGCTCACAGTCGTGATCCTGGGCGTCGTCGAAATCATCAGCCGCCGGGACTATTTCCGGAATCTTTATGTCCATTTTGCCATTGATACGGATCTTGCGGAGCCGGGGGAAGTGATTACCCTCCGCTATACCGTCCGCAACACCGGCATCCTCCCCGTCATGTACGGCGGGCTCTCCCTGCGGCTGGATACGGACTTCGCGCCGGAAGAGGACGAGGCATTCATGAAGCGGTACACCGTCACCGATTTCACGGGCGTCCGCATCTCGCATCATTTCTTCCTGCCGCCCAAGCGGCAGTTCTCCGGCCGGGTACGGTTCTCCGTCCGCCGGCGGGGCCTGTATGACCTGGGCCGGTACTACCTGGAATCCGGCGATTTCCTGGGCCTGAGCCCGAAGGTCCGCGCCGGGGATGTTGGCCTCCGGATCATCTGCACCGCGGCATCGTGCGATGTGCCCTCCATCCGGGCCCTGGGAGGCGAGCTGGGCACATTCTCCGTCCGGCGCTTCCTGTATGATGACCCCACCATGGTCCAGGGATACCGCGACTACTCCGGCCGGGAACCCCTGAAGCAGATCTCCTGGAACCAGAGTGCCAAGGTCGGCCGGCTCATCGTGCGCCAGAATGACTACACTGCCGACCACGCTGCCGTGGTTGTCGTCAATATCGACCCGACTTCCCGCCGGCTCATGGAGCAGTGCCTGTCCATGACCTCCACGGTCTGCCGGATGCTGGAGCAGCAGAAGGTCCCCTATGCCATGCAGAGCAACGGCGACCTCTTCTCCCTCACGGAAGGCCTGGGAAGCAGTCACCTGTTCTTTATCCAGCGGCGAATCGGCCTGTCCGGCCTGACGGGCTACACCCGTTTTTCCAATGCGGTGGATGCCTGCCTGCGCATGAAGAAGCCCAGCCGGACCTATATCGTCATCACCCCGACCCTGGATGAAAGCACGCAGGCGGCCATTCACCGCCTCGCGGGCCACATCGACCGAAAACCTGTTGTTCTCTGTGCGGAAGAAGACATCGCGTGATTCAAGGGAGGTTTTTCCATGAAGCTGACATTTGTCTTCCGGATTGCGGCGGAAATCTGTTTCTATTTCTCCGTCCTGCACGCGGCAACGCTCGCAAATGCGTTCACCCTGCCCATGGCGCTGTTCGCGGCTGCCTGCCTGCTGCTGGGCCTGGTCATCGTCCGGATCAGTAACCCGGTCATCCGGGGCGTCCTGGCGCTCCTGCCGGGCCTTTGTTTCCTCCTCGCGCCGTTCACGTGGCTGCTGATCCTCCCGGTATTTGCCTGGATCTACTATATCATCGTCATGGTCCTGGGGCATTACGCCATCCCGCTGGAGGAATACCGCAAGGCCTTCATCTTTATGCTGTCCATCAGCCTGTTCTTTGTCGCGGCCAACATCGCCAACTCCACGCTCATGCGCAACCAGGTCATCTCCGCGGAGAGCCTGGTCTATGCTCTCGTTTTCCTGATCCTGGGCATCTTCGTCATGCGCAGGCTGCGGATGGGCGCGCAGATGGATATGCGCTGGCAGGTGCGGAACGTCCTGTCCGTGGTCGGCATCCCGCTGCTGGCCATCGGCGCCTCCCTGGCAGTCTTCCTGCTCCTGCGCTTCAGCACATACGCGCTGGGCGCGATACTCGCCCCGGTCGGCCGTTTCTTCATCTGGCTGTTCCACCAGCTGTTCCCCACCGGGAATTCGCCCATTGACGAAATGACGCTGGAAGAAGCCATGCAGCCTTTCTCCGTTGCCCAGCCCGTAGCCCTGGAAGAGTCCGGCTCGGTTAGCGAAGAGATGCGCGCCATCGAGATTTCCAACTTTAATGAACTGCTTATCGAGCGCGCCGCCGCAATCGGCGGCTGGATCCTGCTGGTCATCCTGCTGGTCATCGTCCTCCTGCTGATCTGGCACCACGCGCGGAAGAACGAGGCCAAAGCGGACGAAGAGCTGATGTATGAGGAATACGAAAGCGCCCCGGTCAAAGGCCGGAAGCGCCGGAAGAATCGCCTGCCGCTCCTGGCCGGCAGCGCGCGCCAGCTTCGCCGCATCTACAAGACCTATCTGGAATACCGGCGGGACAAGGGCGTCGCCGTCTACCCCTCCGACACCTCCGCGGAAGTGCTGGAGAAGGACCTGCAGATGGCCGAAAGCAAAGACGCGGCTCGTCTCCGCGAGCTTTATCTTGCCGCCCGCTACGGCAACCCCTCCGCGGTCACCCGCGAGCAGGTCCAGGAGGCCCAGGCCTGCCTGGAACGGATTGTCGGCTGATCATCTGAACCACGAAAAAAGTCCGGTGCGGATATGCACCGGGCTTTTTCATATTCCAATAGAAAGGTTACAGGATAATCGCGGCCGCCAGCAGCACGGCGCAGAACAGCGCCGCCGCCAGGTCAATCCCGTGGAACGGATACCGCTTCCAGGCGCATTCCCGGGTCCGCAGGCGGAATCCGCGCACCTCCGCCGCCGCGGCGGTCTGATCCGTCTTCCGGATGGAGGAAACCAGCAGCGGTACGCACAGCGGCAGCATCATCGAGAATTTCTTCAGGCCCTTTGCCTTGTCAAAGGCCACACCCCGGGATGTCTGCGCTTCCATGATCCCGCTCATTTCCTCCAGGAACAGGGGCACAAACCGGATCGCGGTGGAAAGGGTAAACGCGTACTGGTACGGCACATGCAGCACCTGCACCAGGGCGTTGGTCAGGTCGGTAATCCTTGTTACCGCCAGCACCAGCGCCAGCGGCATGCACACCACCACCAGGCGGATTACCACCCGCGCGGCGGTCAGCAGGCCTTCATCCGTAATAATCCAGAAAACCGGCGTGCCGCCCCGCACCAGCAGGATCTGCAGCACAAACAGGAAGAGGGCAATCTTCAGCAGCCCGCGGAAAATGGTCCAGGTCTTCCAGGCCACGCCGGCCACGATGCCGATCAGCAGGTCAATCACCAGCAGCGCCGCCAGGAAAATCAGATTGCCGGAAAGGAACGCTGCGATGCAGATCACGATGGCCAGCAGCAGTTTCGTCACCGGGTTCAGCCGGTGGATCACGGAGTTTCCCGGCACGTACTGGAACAGGTTATTCATGCCGTTTCCCTCCTTCCGCGCGGCGGGCGAGAACCGCTTCCGCCATGGCTTCCGGGCTGTCGGCCTGTTCAAATCCGTCCCCCAGCCGCTGCGCCAGGCCGATCATCTGCGGCGGCAGGATGGAGGCTTCCTCCATCAGTTCGTCCTTCCGGAAAATCTCCGCCACCGGGCCGTCCGCCAGCAGCTGTCCGTGCGCCATCACCAGCGCGCGGCTGGCATAGTCCAGCACAACTTCCATGTCATGGCACACCATGATCACCGTTACCTGCTGTTCCTCATTCATCCGGCGGATCCGGTCCATGATATGGCAGCATTCCCGGTAATCCATGCCGGTGGTCGGCTCATCCAGGATCAGGATTTCCGGTTCCACCGCCAGGATGGAGGCCAGCGCCACGCGCTGCCGCTGTCCGCGGCTGAGGGAGAAAGGTTCTTCCTCCCCGGTGAAGCCGAAGTCCTCCAGCACTTTGTCGCAGCGGGCATTCAGCTGTTCCTCGCTCTCATCGTCCCGCACCGTCCGCAGGCCGAACATAATCTCTTCCCGCACCGTGTTTTTGCAGATCTGCCGGTCCGGGTTCTGGAACAGGAATCCCACATGCCGCGCCCGTTCGCTCACGGAGGTCGCGGCCGTATCCGCGCCCTGGATCAGCACCCGGCCCTTGGTCGGCCGGAGCAGTCCGTCGATCAGGCGGACCGTGGTGGTTTTCCCGGTGCCGTTGGCGCCGAGGAGCGCCACAAACTCGCCCTTTTCAATATGGAAGCTCAGGTCCTTCACCGTGGCGGCCTGGTCGGAATAGGCAAAGCTGACGTTCTCCACCTGAATCATGGGATCAGCCTCCTTACCATATCCTCCGCCTCATCCAGGTTGACGCAGACGGGCTGTTCCTCGCCGGTCTTCTCCTTCAGGAGGCGGCTCAGGGTGGTCACCCGCGGGCAGTTGACGCCGGCGGCTTCCAGTTCATCCGAGTGGGCCAGTACTTCGCGGGTCTCCCCCTGCCGGAGGACCTTCCCGTCGGAAAGCACGGCCAGCTGCTTCGCGAATTCGCCCAGCAGCATAATCTTCTGTTCGATCACGATCACGGTGATCCCCTGTTCCTCGTTCAGTTCCTTCAGCAGGGAGAACACCTGCCGGCTGCTGCGGGGATCCAGTTCACCCGTGGGTTCATCCAGTACCAGGACGCGGGGCTTCAGGACAATGATGGAGGCGATGGCCACCTTCTGCCGCTGTCCGCCGGACAGTGATCCGATGGTCCGGTCCCGCAGGTCCGCGATGCCGACCCGCTCCAGCGCCTCTTCCATCCGCGCGGGGATTTCCTCCCGCGGCACGCCGAAGTTCTCCAGCCCGTAGAGGATTTCATCCTCCACCATGGGGGAGATGATCTGGCTTTCCACGTCCTGGAATACCATGCCCACCTGCCGGGAGATATCCGACAGGGAGGTTTCCACCGTGTCCAGCCCGTTCACCGACACCCGGCCGTAGTAGTCCCCGGTATAGTGATGGGGAATCATGCCGCTCACGGCCCGGGCCAGCGTGGTTTTCCCCGCGCCGGCCGGACCGATCACCCCCAGGAATCCGCCTTCCGGAACCGTCAGGCAGACATCCTGCAGGGCAGGCTTTTTCTCCCCCTTATAGGTAAAGGAAAAATCCTGAATCGTAATCATGGAAAACAAGCTCCTTCCGGTATCGGCTGCCTCAGCGGTTCAGAACCTTCCGCAGGGGCAGGTAAAGCAGCTGCACCAGCACCGCGCCGATGGCCGCCGTGCCCAGCACGATCGGGATATAGGCCACCAGGCTCGAAGTGGCCGCGCCCATGAACAGCAGCAGGCAGAGCACGAAGCTTCCGCCGGAAACCACTGTGGAAACGAAGGTGGACAGCAGCGGGTTCAGGTCCAGCTTGCCAAATTTGAACGGCACCTTCATCATGAAGAACATGGTGACCGCGCCCAGCAGCTCGCTGATGAAATTCAGCCACGGGGTTCCGGGCAGGAACTGGCAGATCGCGCCGGCAAGGATGCCGATAATCGCGCATCCGGGAAGCTTCGGCCGTACCAGCAGGATGGCCAGGCAATAGGAAGCAATGATGAAGTTCGGCTTCATGCCGAAGAAGTTGATCACGCTGCCGACAAACAGCTTCAGCACAGTTCCGGCGGCCAGCAGCACCGCCACGATGATCAGGTCCTGAACGGAAAAGCCTTTGGTTTCTTCTTTGGTGAGTACACGTTTTTCTGCCATGGGGAATCCTTCCTTTCTTTCGCCTCTGTGGGCTGTCCATAAATTTCCGTTGGTGCCGGATGCCGTCCCGGTCGGTGAAAGAGAGGAGGCGGATAAAAACAAAATCCGTCCTTGTCAAAGGACGGATGTGATCATCCATGGTGCCACCTTTTTTGAACCGGAAAACCGGTTCATCTCTCACGAACGTGCCAACACACGCTCTGCCTTTAACGCAGGCATACGGTCCGGATACTCCGGGTTACCCCGTTTCCCCTTTCCCTCAGCGAACCATTTGCCGGTGAACCTTCCGCGGGTTTTCAGCTGCCCCCGCTCTCTGTGGGCGTCCCTTCCGGTTTGACTTTCGCCTCTAAGGTTTCAATATGTTGGATGAAAGATACCATGGCTCCATGATTCTGTCAATATGCCCGATTGTATTTCCATTGTACTGTTGTTTCCCATCACGCAGCAGCATTTTCACTCTCTGCTTTCAAATACTCAATGCACCAATCTTACAGCTTCCGGTCCTTCTACATTACTTGCTGATATGTCATAATAAGATGCAGACCAGACTGACCTGATCCCGGTGCATAGAGCACCGGGAAGAATAACACATCACTTACTCGCATTCCGGGATTTCCCATACTCCATGACGGACAAAATACATGGTTCGCTCACACAATTTCTCCGGCTTTTTCCCGGGTTCACCAAACTGAAGAGTATTAGCCGCACAATTTCTGCAAACCGTTTCATAAGCGCAACCATCGCATTCAGGAATCCGTGGCCAGTTTTCCGCCCGTCTGTTCAGGTTTGTCCATGCTGTTGCGAAACCATCCCGCAAGGGATACTCCATAATCATATCCAATCGGTTGCATGGAATCATCTCGCCTTTCCAGTTCATTATAAAACCAGATCGCCCACCGCCACACTGCAGCCCACATTCCGCACACTCATGAAATGGTCCGCCCGGTTCAGGCAAACTGCCTTCATAATGATCGTCCAGTTTCTTTCCCTTCAATTCAGCTTGCAACCGATAAAGTCTCACATACAGATCAATATCCGCTTCAGCACCTGTGCCGGTGCGCCCGGTCTCCTGATGCGGTGTAAACAGCATTGAGTTGATCAGCACCTCATGTTCGGTACCATAAGCAAACCGAAGTGTTTCAAGCGCATCCTCGCCCAGGTAACTGCATGGTGTCATGGATAAAACAACAGGCAAATCTGCTTCTTCCACCCGCCGGATATTCTCGGCCACCATGCTGAACGCCCGCCGGCCAGTAACCTTTTCATACGCATCGTTGTTACTGCCGTAAAGTGTGATTTGTACGGACGCTGGTGGATGCTTTTTGAAGAAACTGATCCTGTTATCATCCAGCAACAATCCGTTTGTCATTACATTAACTTCGCATCCCAAACTATGCAGATATAAGTAGATCTCATCAAACCACGGATATGTCAGACATTCGCCTCCAGTAAGTGTCGCTTGAAACATTCCGCTTTTCCACGCCTCAAGAATCAGTTCCTTCCATTGCCCTGCCGTTAGCACCGAGCGACCGTTCATCTGCTCAGGAAGCAAATGGACATAACACATCTTGCAGTTAAAATTACAAAACGGTGTCAATTCAAACTGTCCGTGGATGGGTATTCCTCTCTTGCGGGCCTTTGATTCAAGGTATTCCGAAAACCCTGAAAAACCCGGCCTCTTTTCCTTCTCTTGCCGCAGCATCATTTCCAAGTATGCCTGTCCATTGATCGGGTCATTCATATGTTCCCTCCGCAAGTCTTATCTTCTCGGCCGAATCTCTCAGTCCATCCCAATCATTTACCAATCTATGGTTTATATGTAGAACGAATCTTATGGTTATTTTGATTATACAACATTTCTCCGATAAAAAAACCGGAAGTCTGGTTTCCCAGACCCCGGTAATCCATTCCAGAAATTTTCCCTTAATTGCAGCCCGAATTTCTTCCACTACTGAAACTTCTTTGGTTGCGATGATAAGGTACACCATCACATCCGCCACCCCGTCCTCTACCTCTGCCAACATCGCCGTTGCCATCAGATGCAGCAACTACGTTTTCCCTATAGTCGAATTCCATCTTTTCGGCAAAAGGCTTTTCATACTTTCTCTTCAAAACTGTCCCCTCCTTAAGAGTCTTTGTAATCTCATCTCAATCGCTGAATGCCGGCTCATATTGCTGGTCTGTTCAGTAGTAACAATCCGTGTATCTGCTCCTTTTGCAAATTCCGGAGATACTTCTACGCTGATATAATATCAACTTTTTTTGTACAAGTAAATACGTACATTGTTGTTCTTGGTCACTTTTGGGCATTTTTAGTCAATTTCTCTGATGGACATCAGATGGACAACACGCCTGGAACGGCGCAGTTTCAACGCGAAAAGGCCGCCACGAATCTGATGGACATCTCGAATAAAAATCCTTTTTCTATCAATATTTTCATGTTTTTTGGTTTTGCCAAATATTTAATTTGTTCAATTTGTTCTTTCGGGGAGAATTGTATACAGAATATGTTTGCAATCTGAATGCCGTATGTTGCTCCCGCGCACACATCCCGGAAAATGCCGGAATCAGAACACGCCGTTTGTTGGACATGGCGTTTTGTCCCCCAAACGGCGTTGTGTGAGCAAGTTATTCAGTTCATTCCGGCAGTGTCCGGAGGTAATCCAGGCTCCGCTTCAGGCAGGCGAAAGGAGATTCCCCATTGCAGTCATCCTGCTCCACCAGGGCATACTCGGTGATTCCGTTATTCCGCAGGGTTTCCAGGATCACCGGGAAGTCCAGGTTCCCGGAGCCGACTGCTTCCATGCGGACCGTAAATCCCTTAACCCCGTAGTCCTTCAGGTGGACGCAGTGCAGCCGCTCCGCATGCTCCTTCAGCCACTGATTCACGTCCACACCCCCGTACTGCAGCCAGTAGGTATCCGCAGTCAGGCCCATCAGGTCCGCCGGCATCATGGCCAGCAGCCGGTCCATCATCGTGTCCCCTTCCGGCAGGCGTTCAAACTCAAAGCAGTGGTTGTGGTACATCAGCTTCATCCCGGCCGCTTTGAACTTTTCGGCGGCGGGCAGGAAGTCCTCCGCAAAGTACGGCAGGAAGTCCGGGTTGCGGTACCGCTCCGGCAGGGAGCCGATGCCGATATACCGGCAGCCGAACAGCCGGTGCTTCTCGATGGTTTCTTCCGGGCGTCCGTGCACCTCCGCCTCCGGCGTATGGGTCAGCACAATTTTCAGGCCGTTATCGTCGCAGATAGTTTTGATCCGTTCCGGGGCGATGGGGCCGATCGCGGAAAGCTGCACGCAGGAATAGCCCATCCCGGCCACCTTTTCCAGGGACCGGGCCAGGTCCTTCTCATTCTGGCAGTATGTCTTCAGGGTATACAGCTGGGCGCCGATTTCCATGCTCTGATGCTCCTTTCCTGATTACAGTTCAGTATTCACCGACAGCCGCTCGTCCAGGCAGTTTCCGCCGGCATATACCCGGTACTCCCCGGACTCAATGATCTTCTTTCCTTCGGATTCCATGTAGATCTCCAGGTCGCACGGGTTCACCGTGAAGCAGGCTTCCCGGCTTTCACCCGGCTGCAGGTCCTTCAGCCGCTCAAACCCGATGAGTCGGCGGATCGGATGCACCGTCCCGGAGGGCGACACCCGCTGGATATACAGCTGGGCCACCTCATCACCGGGCACGCCGCCGGTGTTTGTCACGGTCACGGATGCCTTCAGTCCATCGCCGCACTTTTCCACCCGCAGGCCGCTGTAGTCAAACTTCGTGTAGCTCAAACCGTATCCGAACGGGTACAGCACCGGCTTGTCGAAGTACCGGTAGGTCCGGGGATGATTGATCAGGTCATAGTCCTCCAGCGGAGGCAGGTCATCGTCACTCTGATACCAGGTCATCGGGAGGCGTCCGGCAGGGTTCGCCTCGCCGAAGATCGCGTCCGCCAGGCCGTTACCCATGTCCTGGGAACCGGTCGCGTTCGTGAGAATGGCAGGCACATGCGCCTGCATCCAGTTGATGGCGTACGGGTAGTTGGTGATCAGCACCACCGCCACATTCGGATTCACCGCGCACACTTCCTCCAGCAGCTTCTGCTGCAGGGGGATCATCTCAATACTGCTGCGGTCGATCTCTTCCTTCGCGTTCATCATCGGGTTGCAGCCCAGCGCCACGATGACCTTCTTCGCCTTCTTCGCGATTTCCTTCGCGCGCTCGATTCCGCTGGAAACGATCTCCACCGTCAGCGTTGCGGCTTCCTTTTCGGATCCCGCCCAGGCTTCCACGACGTTGCCGCCTTCCTTGGTGTTGCTTTCGGGCTTTTTGCGGACCAGGGGATTCGTGGTCAGCTTTCCGTCCTCAATGTACACGTTCCGGTTGCCGAAGCAGTAGATTTTGATGCCGCATTCCTCGTCGTTCCAGTACCGGGTCAGCTCCACGCAATTCGCGTTCCGCGGCGTGTCCGTGCTGCGGACAGCATCCGCCGTACCGATCGTGAAGTTCTCCATCAGGGTAAAGGTGAACGGCTCATCGGAGGAAAGGGTGATCTTCCCGAGGGCATCCACCCGGGCGTACTTCCGGTATGCGGGGGCATACAGGAAATTGCTGCCCCAGCCCCAGTTGCGCTGTTCAAAGACAATCGCATCCTCCGCCTTGTCCACCAGCACCAGCTCCGCCGGCTCCGGCTTGTTGTAGCTCCAGTAAGCCTGTGCGGGATGGCTTCCGCCGATGTATTTGTCGCCGTATTTCAGCCGGAACATGTTCAGTCCGCTGTCATACGGGATCTCGCGGTGCATCCGCTTTTCCAGGCCGGCCTTCAGTGTTACCTTGTAGATCGGCTTTCCGGCATACCAGTCCATATACCAGTTGTTGCCGACGTCGCCGATCAGGGCGATGTCGTCGTCCCGGTGGAAAGGCAGGAAGCCGTTTTCGTTCTTCAGCAAAACGTTGGATTCCCGGCTCATCTGCAGGGATATCCGCTTCGCCTCGTCCGTTCCCACGTCCGCCATGTCCAGCTCCGCGTACGGATCCTCCGGGTCAAAGGCGCCCTGGCGGATCAGCTCCGTCACCGTGCAGAGGATCGCCTTGTCCAGCTCCGCTTCCGTAACCAGGCCGCGCTCATACGCTTCCTTGGCCGCCTTCTGCACCTCAAAGGGATTGTCCAGCATCGCGTCCACGCCGGCCCGGACCGCTTCCGCCAGGGTTTCCGCGTGGGTCTCGTAATAATGGTGGAAGTTCACCGTCTGCAGGAAGTCGCCGCCGTCCGTCATGGCATACTTTATGCCCCACCGGTCCTTCAGGATATCCTGTACCTCGTGGTTCAGCATGGCCGGCAGGTGGTTGATCTCATTGTAGGAGGTCATCACGCCTTCCGCGTGGCCTTCCTGCGCGCAGTAGCGGAACGGTTCCAGCTCGTAGTCGTACTTCACCTTGTCGGAGATGTCGAAGCTGTCGTAGGCGCGCCGGTATTCCTGGTTGTTGGCGTAGAAATGCTTGAGTACCGCACCGGTCCGGATGCGGCTGCCCCGCTCCCCGGGCGCCACCGGTGTCCCGTCATAGTTGTGCTCGTCCTGCATGCCCCGGATATACGCGGAAGCCATTTTGCCGGTAAGATACGGATCCTCGCCGTAGCCTTCCTCGTTCCGGCCCCACCGCGGATCGCGGCACATATCGACTGTAGGCGCCAGGCGGCAGTGCCCGCCCTTGCTGACCGCGTTCGCGAATGCCCGGGATTCTTTTCCGGTAACGTCGCCAGCCTTGAAAATCAGCTCTTTGTCAAAGGACGCCGCCATACCGATCGGCTGGGTTAAGGACGTGGTCGGGGTCGGCGGGTGCATTTCCCCCTGCCCGGCCCTGGCCTGCACGCCGTGCGCGCCTTCCCCGCCGCAGGTGGAAACGGCCAGGCCCAGGCGCTCGTTGCGGATGCGCAGGCCGAACCAGGCAAACTTTTCCTCAATGGTCAGTTGGGAAACCAGGTATTCCGCCCGTTCCCGGTCCGTCAGGCGGGGATCATACAGGGGTGTGTTGCGGTCCATACAGTCATTCCTCCGATACGGATATGATCCAGCAGGCCGGCCTTTATCTCCCTTCCGGCCTTCCTGCCGCTGTTTCTGTTTTCTCTCCGGGTTCATTTTATAACTTAAAGCTCACTTGAGGTCAATACCCCGGCGCCGCCGGGATACAAAAAACCGGGTGCCCTGTCGGGTACCCGGTCCGGTTCCGTTGGATCATTTATGCTTCCGCGGTTTTCTTCCCAGCCGCCTTCCGCCACAGCAGGACGCCGCCCCGGCAGGAAAGGCCGGGGCGGCGCTGTCGTCTTTCCGTCTGTTTTATCCCTTGTAATCCAGGCACAGCATGGTCAGGTCGTCAAACTGCTCGGCATCCTGCACAAATGCGTCCACGCTCTTCCGCACGTTCACCAGCACGTCCCGGGCGCTGCCGTCCGCGCCGGTGTCCAGTGCGGTGACCATCCGGTCCGTTCCAAACAGCTCCTGTTCCGCGTTGGTGGCCTCCGGCACACCGTCGGTGTATAGGAACAGCTTGTCGCCCGGATTCAGCTGGATTTCATATTCCTTGTAGCGGATGCCCTCCATACCGCCGACCACGAAACCGTGCTTGTCCTTCAGCAGCTCAAAGCCCGCGCCGGCCCGGCGGATGGCCGGATACTCGTGTCCGGCGTTCGCTGCTGTGATCTTCCCGGTGCTGATCTCCAGGATGCCCATCCACACGGTCACAAACATCTGCATCTTGTTGTTGGAGCAGATCGTCTCATTGGCGGAAACCAGGATTTCCGCGGGGGACTTGCCCAGCATGGCGTTGTTCTTCAGGATGGTTTTGGAAACCATCATAAACAGCGCTGCGGGGATGCCCTTGCCGCTCACGTCCGCCATCACCATGGCCAGGTGGTCATGGTCGATCAGGAAGAAGTCGTAGAAGTCGCCGCCCACTTCCTTGGCAGGGTCCATCGCGGCATACAGGTCAAACTCGCTCCGTTCCGGATAGGGCGGGAAGATGCCGGGGAGCATTCCCTTCTGGATCTCCCGTGCCACATGCAGTTCGGTTCCGATCCGTTCCTTTTCCGCCGTCACCGTAGTAACCTGGTCAATGTAATCCATGGTTTTCGCGGAAAGGTCCGCAAAGGACTTTGCGAGAACCTCCACCTCATCCCCGGTCCGGTACTCGTCTTCCATCCGGAACTGCAGGTTGTCCCCGCCGATCTCGGAAATCCGCTTCGTAATTGTGTTCAGTGGTTTGACGATCTTCCGGCCGGCCAGCAGGGCGCCGCCCACCAGTGCGGCCAGCAGCAGGCCCAGGATAATCCACATCAGCGTCTGGCCCTGGGTGGTCTTGGTGCGGTATTCCTCGGCGGCTTCCGCCTGGATGCCGTTATAGGTTTCCCGGATCGTCCGCACGGGTTGCCCGGCCACTTCCTCGCTGAAGGCGGTGATCATCGCCCAGCCGGGGGTTTTCATCGGCACGCCGATCATGTAGTAGGTTCCGTTATCCAGGCTGACCATCCGTACGTCGGTCTTGCTCTGCAGCGCATCCTTCACCAGAGATGCCAGCCCGGAATTGTCCGATTCGCGCAGGTCGCTGGCTTCCACGGATTTCAGCACCGGGAATACGTCCTGGTTGTCCGGAGCCACCACCACATGGCCGTTTTGGTTCACGATCAGGAGAATGCCGGCGCTGTCTGAGGATGCGGCCGCCTTGGCCTGCATGTCCGTCAGGAAGATGTCCGCGCCGGCAACACCCAGCAGCTTTCCGTCCGCGCCGTATACCGGCAGCGCGCATGTAACGCACTTTTTCCAGGTCCGCCGGTCAATCTCCACATCGGAGAAGACGAGCTTCCCCTCCTGCGCTGCCTGCTTATACCAGTACCGTTCAGTGGCATTGTAGGTTTCATAGCTGCCGTCATCCAGGATCCACTCATCCGGCACGTCATCAACCATCAGCGTGGCGCCCTCCGCCAGGGAGAACCAGATGTTGTCCCCGCCGTAAGCCTTGCAGAGGGAAATCATCATGTCGCCCATATTGGCGATGATGCCCACCCGGTCTTCCAGGGCTGCCTCGTCCACGCCTTCGGCAAACAGAACCTTGGCAAACAGCTCCCCGTTCTTCGACGGATCCGGCCGGTTCCAGGGCGCGCGCGGGGACCCATCCGCGTTTTCCAGCAGCTTCTGCGCATAATCGCCCACCATCCGGACCCGGGCAGCCACATCCCGGAACATCTCGTCCGCCAGCTGGGCTTCCTTGTCCGTGATGCTGTCCATGTTCTGGGTGATCACGGTATCGATCACCCCGGCCGTGGTCCCGCTCATGGCGGCCAGCTGCCGCTCGTTCGTTTCCCCGCTCAGGTCCACCAGCAGCTTGTTCTGGGTCTGCGTCACGGCCAGGAATACCCCGGCCAGCAGCAGCATCGCCGCAATAATCAGCAGGACGATCTTGCTCTCAATCCCGCCGATCACCAGTTTCCGGAATTTTCTCAACGATGTCACCTCGCCTTCCCGGCGCCGCCGGCCGGGGAACAATATCCGTTTGCGGAAAGGAGCCGTTTCCCCTTTCCGGATTCCGGACATTTTGATTGGTTTTTTATCAGTATAGCATGGATTTCCACAGATGACAAACGATTTGTTTGATAGTATATATACATCTCTGTCAGGACGCGCAAAACCGAATTTGTGTTTGTGTTTTGGGCTTTCCGTGCGTATAATGGAAGCCGGCGATCGCATTGATAGAAAACGGATCAGCTGGATCACAGATAAACGCCCGAAAAGGAGTAACCCGATGGCCTGGGATTATGCGGAGAACATCTTCCAGCTGCTGGCAGACCTGCTGGGGCTGCTGATGTGCCTTTTCTTCTATATCACTCATAAACGCCGCGAATGGATCTACGGCCTCCTCTTTTTCCTGTGCGGCCTGCTGAGCACCTATTACTGGACCACCCACCTGGTCATCATGGACACCTGGCCGACCGGCTTTACCCTGATGACCTATTCCGGCTGGGACCTGGCCTACCTGTTCCTGTTCCTCCTGCTCCGGTATACGCAGACCCCGGAGGAACGGAAGTTCATCCATCCCCTGATGCTGTTTCCGCTGGCCCTGGATGCCGCCATTCTGGCGGTAATCCTCTTCTCCCCCTCCGGGGAAAGCGAGCTGGGGCAGCTGTTCTCCTCCCGGACCGGCTATTTCCTCAACCATATCTGGCTGGTCATCATCGTCACCCTCACGGGCACGGTCAGCGTGCAGGGCCTGTGCTGGTACCGGAAGCACCGGGCCGACGGCGCGGATAAACCCTGGATTGCCCTGGGCGGCTTTGTCACGGCGCTGATGTCTTTTGCCATGTGGATCACCGCCGGTGTGGACCAGCCGTCCACCTTCCTGTATTATCCCTTCTCCTTCCTGTGCAGCCTGTCCTACCTGTTCCTGGTATACTGCATCCGCAGATCCGTCGGGCCCGCGGAGAAGGAAGAGCTCACCGCAGACGACCGGCGCTTCCAGAATACCCTGAAGGCGGCCAGCCTGGGGGTCGTGCTGCTCCTCTCTGGCGGCGGCGTCCTGCTGGGTGCGTGGATCCGCGATAAAATCGTCCTGCACATCGATCCCGCTTCCGCCTCCGGCATCTATGACATCATCCCGATTGTGCTGTTTATCATCTCCCTGGTGCTGATCATCTTTATCATCACCATGATCTTTGTGGTCTATTCCAGCCAGCGCGCCGCTGAAAACAGCCGCCTGCGGGAGGCCCGGCTGGTCGCCGAGCGTTCCAGCGCGGCCAAGAGCGAATTCCTGGCGGCGATGAGCCATGAAATCCGCACCCCGATCAACGCGGTGCTGGGCATGAACGAGATCGTCCTGCGCGAAAGCCGGCAGGCCCATGAAGCCCTTCCGGACAGCAGCGACGAGATCCGCGGGCTGTTCGGCGATATCTGCGGCTATGCCGGAATCATCAACTCCGCCGGCAAAAACCTGCTGTCCATCATCAACGATATCCTGGATATTTCCCGGATCGAGTCCGGCAAAATGGAAATCCGGGAGGAAAACTACACGCTCAGCTCCCTGCTGAACGATGTCTGCAACCTGGTCAGCGTCCGCGCGATGGCCCGGAACCTGTCCTTCCGCGTGAATGTGGACCGGCGCCTCCCGGACAGCCTGTACGGGGATGCAGTCCGCGTCCGGCAGGTGATGCTGAACGTCCTGGTCAACGCCGTGAAATATACGGAGCAGGGCTCCGTGACCCTGTCCGTCTACGCGGACGGCAAATCGTCCTTTGAGAAGGACCAGGTGATGAACCTGGTCATCTCCGTGCAGGATACCGGCATCGGCATCCGCCGGGAGGATATGGGCAAGCTGTTTGCCAAGTTTGAGCGCATCGACCCGGACGATTCCGGCAGCGCGTCGGAAGGCTCCGGCCTGGGCCTCGCGATCACGAAAAACCTGCTGGATATGATGGGCGGTTCCATCCGGGTGGAAAGCCGCTACGGGGAAGGCTCCGTGTTCACCGTCACCGTTCCCCAGAAAGTGGTCTCCCCGGAGCCGGTCGGCAATTTCCAGGAGCGGTTCGCGCAGAGTGCTGAAAACATGGACGTCCCGCAGGAGCTCTTCCGTGCGCCGTCGGCGCGGATCCTGGTCGTGGATGACACCCGCATGAACCTGAGCGTGGTGAAAGGCCTGCTGAAGCGGACCGACATGCAGATTGACACAGCCCTCGGCGGGGAAGCTGCCCTGGAACAAACGCTTTCCATCCCCTACGACCTGATCCTCCTGGACCAGCGCATGCCCGGAATGGACGGAATCGAAACCCTGCACCGCATCCGCCTGCAGGAGGGCGGCGCCAACCTGCGGACCCCGGTCATCTGCCTGACCGCCGACGCTGTGGCCGGCGCGAAAAAGCGCTACCTGGCCGAGGGCTTCACGGATTACCTCAGCAAGCCCATCGATATCCAGGCGTTCCGGCGCAAACTGCTCACCTACCTCCCTCGGCAGAAGGTCACCCGCCTTTCCGAGCTGGATGAACAGCTCCGCATGCCGGATGCCCTCCTGTCCCCCGAAAAGGATCCCGGCCTTGCGAAGCTCCGCGCGGAGGATATTGATATCGCCCAGGGCCTGGGATACTGCCAGCAGGACGTGAACCTGTACCGCACCATGCTTGCGGAGTTCGCCGGCGAGGCACCCGGAAAGATCTTGCAGCTGGAGAAGAGCTTCACCACCGGCGCGTGGAAGGACTACGCGCTGCTGGTCCATTCGCTCAAGGGCACGGCCGGCACCATCGGCGCCGTGCGCCTGTCACTGGCGGCTGCTGCCATGGAAACCGCCGCCCGGGAGGGGGATACCGCTGCGCTGCAGGACGGCCATGCACCGCTGATCGCCCTCTGGCGGCAGATCGGGGAAGCCGTCCGCGCCTTCCGCGAAGATGCGGATTCCGCCCTGCCGGATTACAGCGGGGTCATCGAATTCCTGCCGGTGGAAGAATAAGAGCGCACGCAAAATGGACTGCCGCTGTGGCAGTCCATTTCCTGTATTGCCGGTTCCCGGCCGGATTATTCTTCCGGCAGGATGATCGCGCAGATGATGTACAGCGGAACACCGATGCCCCATCCGAGGATCATCAGCGCCCATACCAGGCGGACGATCGTGGAATCAATCCCCAGGGATTCCGCCAGGCCGCCGCATACGCCGGCCAGCTTTTTGTCACTTGCGCTTTTGTGCAGCTTTCCGCTGAACTTCGCGCTGCTCTTTCCGGTGAAATACTGATAAAGGAAATATCCGATTGCCGCTCCTGCCGCGATTGTCATAAAAGTACCCATCTCCATTCTCTCTCCTCTCGTGCCGCTCTCTCCGGCGGCAAACGTATCTTAGCATATTCCCGCGTCCTGATCTTTTGGGAACGGTGAAAACAACATGAGAATTGGATTAGAATTCCCATAAAGTTCTCTTGACTTTAGCGTGATAAAGTGATATTGTAACAAAGAAGACGGACGAGGAAGCTGTCCGTTATGATTTTTTCAACACAGGAGGACGTTTATTATGAAGAAGATCATTGCCCTGCTGCTGTGCCTGGTGCTGGCCGCTGTTTCCGTTGCCGTGTTCGCCGAGGGCGAAAGCGACAAGGATTATGTCGTCGGAAAAGGCAAGCTGATTGTCGGTATCACCGATTTCGAGCCCATGGACTACAAGGATGAAAACGGCGAGTGGATCGGCTTCGATGCCGACCTGGCCCGCGCCTTTGCCGAATACCTCGGCGTGGAAATCGAGTTCCAGGAAATCGACTGGGACAACAAGGTCCTTGAGCTGAACGGCAAGAGCATCGACTGCGTGTGGAACGGCATGACCCTGACGGACGAAGTGCTCGCCGCCATGGCCTGCAGCCAGCCCTACATGAACAACGCGCAGGTGGTTGTCCTGCCCATGAGCCGGATTCCGGAATTCGCCACCATCGAAGACCTGTCCAAGCTGGTCTTCGCTGTGGAAGCCGGCAGCGCCGGTGAAGCCGAAATCAGCGCCCTGGGCTACCAGGCCAACGCCGTGCAGAACCAGGCCGCCGCGCTGATGGAAGTCAAGGCCGGCACCTCCGATGCCGCCGTCATCGACGCCCTGATGGCCGCCGCCATGATCGGCGAAGGCACCAGCTATGAAGACCTGGGCTACACCCTGCCCCTGAACTCCGAAGTGTACGGCGTCGGTTTCCGCACCGGCTCCGACCTGGCCGCTGAGCTGGACGCCTTCCTGGCGGCCGCCGCGGAAGAAGGCGTGCTGCAGCAGCTGGCCGAAGCCTACGGCGTACAGGCTGCCCTGATCGCGGAATAATCCCCCTGATTCCTTTCCGGCAGGCGGAAGCTCCGCCTGCCGGCTATTTTGTTTGAAATATCCGGAGGTTCCCATGAACTTTGGCCAACAGTTCCCGATTGTATTCGCGTCCCTGAACACGGGCTTCCTGCAGACGCTGCGCCTGTTCGTGGTCACGCTGGCTGGCGCGCTCCCGCTGGGAATGCTGCTGGCGGTCGCGGAGATGTCGCGCTTCAAGCCGCTGCGGGCAGTCGTTAAAACGCTGGTATGGATTATCCGCGGATCCCCGCTGATGATCCAGCTGCTGATCATCTTCTACTTCCCCGGCCTCGTGTTCAAAACGCCGCTGTGGCCCAGCGGGGAAAGCGGCCGTTTCGCCGCGGCCGGCGTCGCCTTCATCATCAACTATGCCTGCTATTTCTGCGAGATCTTCCGCGGCGGCATCCAGGGGATCCCCGCCGGGCAGGAGGAAGCCGGCCTGGTGCTGGGCATGAAGCCGGTCCAGATCTTCTTCCGGGTCAAGCTGCTGCAGGTGGTCAAGGCGATCATGCCGCCCATCTCCAATGAGATTATCACCCTGATCAAGGATACGTCCCTGGCCCGGATCATCGCCCTGCAGGAGGTCATCTGGGCAGGCCAGTCCTTCCTGAAGGGCAGCCAGGGAATCTCCGGCGTCATCTGGCCGCTGTTCTTCACCGGCGTCTATTACCTGGTCTTCACCGGCATCCTCACGCTGGTGTTCGGCCGCATTGAGAAAAAGCTCGGATATTTCTGCTGAGAAAGGAGGTACGGTCCCATGGCGATCCTGGAAGTACAGAACATCCGCAAATCCTTCGGTTCCACGCTCGTGCTGGACGATATCTCCTTCTCCATGGAGAAAGGATCCGTCCTGTCCCTGATCGGTTCCTCCGGCAGCGGCAAAACCACCCTGCTGCGCTGCCTCAATTTCCTGGAGACGCCGGATGCCGGCGTCATCAGGGTCAACGGCGAAACGCTGCTGGACACCTCCGTCCCCGCCGCTGAGCGGCAGCGGAGCATCCGCCTCAAGCGGCTGCACTTCGGCCTGGTGTTCCAGTCCTTCAACCTCTTTCCCCAGTACACCGCGCTGGAAAATGTGATGCTGGCGGAAAAACTGCTGGCCAAAGAGCAGCCGGACTGGAAGCAGAACAAATCCGCCCGCGTAAAGGAAATCCGGGAGCACGCCGAAAGCCTGCTCGCGGACATGGGCCTGCAGGATCGGATGGGAAATTATCCCTTCCAGCTGTCCGGCGGCCAGTGCCAGCGCGTCGCGATTGCCCGCGCCCTGGCGCTCAATCCGGATATCCTCTGCTTTGACGAGCCCACCTCCGCGCTGGACCCGGAGCTGACCGGCGAGGTCCTCCGCGTCATCCGCGGCCTCGCCGCCCGGAATACCACGATGATCATCGTCACCCACGAGATGGCCTTCGCCCGGGATGTGGCGGACCACGTCATCTTCATGGACGGCGGAAAGATCTGCGAGGAAGGCGATCCCAAAGAGGTCTTCGCCAACCCGCAGCAGGAGCGGACGCGCCAGTTCCTCTCCCGCTACAGCCAGTAAACGGGTATGCAAAAGACGGCCGGATTTCCGGTCGTCTTTTTTTCGTGTCATCCGTCTTTTCAGCTCGGCAGCACAATCCGCTGCAGGTCCGCAAAGCCGCCCAGGTGGTAGGTCGCCCGGGTGTCTTCCTTTGCGTCGCCCATGGCTGCGCAGTCAAACCCGCCTTCCACGGCTGCCTCCACGCCGGAGTGCGCGTCCTCCACCACCAGACATTCCGCCGGCTGCAGGCCGATCATCTGCGCCGCCTTCAGGAACACCTCCGGGTCCGGCTTGGACCGGGTGATGTTGTTCCCGTCCGATACCGCGTCGAAGAATTCCTCCAGGCCGATCCGGTCCAGGATATACGGCGTGTTCTTGCTGGAGGAGCCGATCGCCATCCGCATGCCGGATTTCCGGATCATGAACAGCGTTTTCCGCACTTCCTTCTCCAGGTCCAGGGGGGACATCTGCCCCAGCATCTGCCGGTACAGGTCGTTCTTCTCCTCCGCCATTTCCTGCTTCGCGCGGTCGCTGTAAATATCCCACCGGTCGCCCAGCAGGATATCCAGGCTCGCCATCCGGCTCACGCCGCGCAGCAGGTTGTTCCGCTCCCGGTCAAAGCTGATTCCCAGCTTGTCCGCCAGGGCTTTCCAGGCCCGGTAATGGTATTCATCCGTGGAGCAGATCACTCCGTCCAGGTCAAAAATGATTCCCTTGTACTTCATACTGCCTTATTCCCCGTAAATACAGATTTCCGCCACCTGTGCGCCCTTCGCGTGGGCGGGAGCCGCCGTGTTGGATGTAATGATGACCCGGACGTGGGAAGCCTGCACCGCCTCAAAATCGATGCGGATCCGGTTGCCGGTCTCCGCGTCGAAGGTATACGCCGCTGCCGGGGAAACCTCCGTGAAGTTTTCCCCGTCCGTGCTCACCAGCACCGCGATCTCCTGGGTCCGCGGCTCCCAGATGGAGGCGGGGTTCAGGCAGAACGCCGCGGTGGAAACCGTGAAGGTTCCCTGCAGGTCCACCGTCATTTCCGCCGGGAAGCCCTTGCTTTCCCAGTAGGTAGTCGTTTTCCCGTCGTTCAGGTTGGAGGAAACATACACGTCGTTGTGGGCGCTGGCCTGGATTGGCTTGCCTTCCGCGATGTTTTCCGTTTCCGGCAGCCGGATAAAGTTGTCCGATGGGTCCGGGAAGCACGGGGGCCGTTCCGCCTTTTCCTGCTCCGGCGCCTTCACAATGGTGACTACCGTGTCCTCATCGGCTTCCGCGCACGCGAATGCCGGAAGCGCCGCAATCAGCACGGCCGCCAGGATGATCATCCAGGATTTCATTTTCATATTCCGGCTCCTTTCTCAGCGGACGGTAATTCCGTCGCAGAAGTCGTTCACGTCGATCTTCATCTCGTCCAGATCTGTCATGGGCTTTCCGAGGATGGTCACGTTCTGCAGCGTCACATTGGTGATCATGTGGCCTTCATCCTGCCCGGCGATCCGGGAACGCGGAACCTTGCCGTTGGCCGTGTTCACCACGGTCAGCCCGTCGATGAGCACGTTGTCGATCGTGCCGAATTCGTCGCGCACCGTGGTCCAGGAGGACTTTGCCAGCGACATCTCAATCAGTTCCTTGTTGTTGCCGTTGTCGCCCTGCATGAAGGCGTTCTCCACCATGATGTTCCGGTAGGTGATGTCGTGCACGAAACAGTCGTCGCTGTTGTGGATGCTGATCACCGGCTTGTGGAAGTTGTACAGCACGGTAATGTCCTCAAACAGCACCTCGCTGATTTCCGGGTCCAGCGTGTATCCCTTGTCCGTTTCATAGCCGATTTCCATGCTCTGGGCCAGGTCGGTCCAGATCTGGCAGTTCCGGAAGGTGATGCCCTTTGTGGAGCCGGAGTAGTTCTTGAGCACCAGGCTGTCGTCCCATGTCCGGGCGAAGCAGTCCGTCACGGTGTGGTTCGTGCAGCTCTGGAAGGTGAATCCGTCGCCGTTCTGCCGGCCGGAGATCACCTTCACGTTACGGATCTCCACGTTTTTGCTGGAATAGGAGTTCACGTTCCAGCAGTTGGAATTCGCCACAATGATGCCTTCCACGCTCAGGTCCTTGGAATGGTCCAGGTTGATCGGCACCCGGGCATAGGAGCCGGGCTGGTTCCAGGCCGGATAGTCGCTGCCGTCCAGGATGCCGCGCCCGCAGATCCGCACGTTCTTCGCGTTGGTCACCGATACGATGGAATGCAGCACCGCGCCGCCGGAGATGTACAGCGTTTCATTGTCCTTCAGCGCGATGGCGTCCATCACCCACTCGCCGGGGCCGATGTAATATACGCCGGGATCATCTGGATTCGGTACGTTCTCCTCCGGCGGATTCGCGAACAGGTGCAGCGCCTTGTTCACATTGTCGTTGAACACCACCGTGTACTGCCCCGGTTCGGAAATCTCAAAGCGGACGATACCGCCTTCCACCTCCGGCACAATCCCCGCGGCGGTGGGCAGCACCGCGGCGCTTTCCACCGGATGCCCCAGGCCGGGCATTTCGATTTCCACCCGGACCTTCCCGCTGAAGTCGAAATAGGTCATCGGGGTATCGGAAGGAATGGTGTTGGCGTTCCAGATATGCTCATGGTTCACCATCACATCATATACAAAGAGCTCATACCCGTTCACACGGACGGAGGCGGTCTTCGAGCTTTCCATGGTTTTCGGCCCCTCGTAGATCGTCAGCGTGTTCTTCGGCTGCCCTTCAGCTCCGGCCGCGAAGGCCGCCGCCAGGCACAGCAGCGCCGCCAGCACGGCAGCCAGGATTCCCTTTCCCTTCATATTATGACTTTTCTCCTTTCATTTATTGGAGTTTAACGTTCAACTTTTTCAAGCTCATTATACACTTTTTTCCTTTCTTTGCAAGACGCGATTTTTGAAAAATAGAAAAATTGGTAAATTTTCACAAATTTTTACAAATGGCTATTGACAGTGTTTTTTCTGTCTGCTATAATCGAGCCAACGAAAGGGTTTAGCGTTAAACCTGATTCAAACGAATAAGGAGGTCCTCTTCATGAAAAAGTTCCTGTCTATCCTGCTCGCGGCGATCATGCTGTTCGCGATGACCGCCTCCGTCCTGGCCGAAGGCGAAACCTTCCTCTGGGATAACTTCGACGACCGTGACCCCAACGCCAAGCCGGACCTGGCCCCCAACGGCGCCAACCTCTGGTGGGACAACTGGGCCAACCTGCGCGCCAAGAATGAAGACGGCGCCATCAAGCTCGACATGCGTCCCAAGGACTTCGATCCCGAAGACTACGAGAGCGAAGAAGACTATTTCGCCCATGCCGCCGACTGGATGGCCAACTGGGGCGAAGCCGTCAACATGTGGGCCCTGGAAAACATCTCCTACTGCAAGTACCTCAACATCCGCATCAAGGGTGCTGAAGGCGGCGAAGAAAACAAGCTGATCATGGACTGGCATCCCGAAGATTCCAAGTACTACGCAGCCCGCTTCTCCGACCTGGTGCTGGCGGACGGTTCCCATCCGGCCATCACGACCGAGTGGCAGGACCTGGTGATCGACCTGGAAGCCTCCGGATTCCCGGGCATGACCAACGCCTTCCACATCCGCGCTTTCGCGAAGTGCGTCATCTGGCTGGATGAGATCTCCTTCTCCGAGGCGGTCGCTCCCATCGATGCCTCCGGCTCCGATACCATCCTCGCCGGCCTGACCGCGCCGGAAACCGGCAAGCCCGGCGACCTGCCGATCAAGGACTACCTGGCTGAGCTCGAATAATCAAGGCTTTCACGGGCGGAGGCAATCCATTTTGCCTCCGCCTTTCCTGTATCCGAATATTGCGAAATCAAAAAAGAAAAGGTAAAATAGGATGAATTCCGCCGGGGGCCTTCCCTGCGGGAGAACAGGCACTGAAAATGTCGGAGAAAAACATGGTCACACTGAAGGATATTGCCGCGGAAGCCGGGGTCAGCATCACCACGGTGTCCAATGTGGTGCACAACCGGAAGAGCCGCGTGTCACCGGAGATGGTGGCAAAAATCGAGGAAATCATCGCGCGGGAGCACTACGCCCCCAGCATGTCGGCCCGTTCCCTGGCCAATGACCAGTCCAACATCATTGGCGTCATTTCGCATATCACCCCCCAGAACCCCGGCAGCACGATCGGCGACCCCTTCATGAGTTCCTTTGTGGACAGCATCGAGAAGCGCGTGCGGGAGGAAGGGTACTACCTGATGATCCGCGCCGTGGAGGACGCGGCGGAACTGGATTCGCTCAGCCGCAGCTGGCGCCTTTCCGGCCTGATCCTCACCGGTATGTTCCAGGATGACTTCTTCCGTACCGCCAGCAGCCTGGGCATTCCCTATGTGCTGATCGACAGCTATGTGGAAGATCCCAAAGCCTGCTGCATCGGCCTGGAGGATGAAACCGGCGGATATATCGCCACCAAGCACCTGCTGGAAAAGGGCCACCGCTCCGTGGCCTTCGCCTCCCCGTCCATCCGTCCCGGCGGCGTTATTGAAAAGCGCTTCATCGGCTACCGCCGCGCGCTGGAGGAATACGGAATCCCCTTCGACGCCTCGAAGGTCTTCACCCAGGAAATCACCGTGGACGAGGGCAAAAAGCTCGGCGTCACCCTGGCCTCCCGGCCGGATATCACCGCGATCTTCGCCTCCGCCGACATCCTGGCGGCCGGCATCATGTCCGGCCTCAGCGAACGCGGCGTCCGGATCCCCGAGGACAAATCCATCATCGGCTTCGATGACAACTACCTGGCCCAGCTGACCATCCCCAGCCTCACCACCATCCACCAGGATGCCAAGCGCAAGGGCGTCCTGGCCACGGACCTGATCCTGAAGTAGCTGCGCGGGGAACCCATTGACGAAAAGAACATCATCCTTCCGGTCTACCTGGTGGAACGCGGAAGTGTGATGACCTTCCGGTAAAAAACCGGATATAGAAAAAAGAACGGCAGCTGCCGTTCTTTTTTTGTTTACCGTTCCCGGATCTCCGCGCCTTCGTGCGTGATCTCCGCCATGAACCGCTTTCCGCGGGCCGTAAAGGGGAAAGCCAGTCGTTTCACCTGTTTCGGGAGCATGGGGTGCAGCTCCGCCTCCCCGTTCACCACCCGCAGGCCGCCAAAGCCCAGCGCGGCGATCATCCACGCCCCGCCATTGGAGGCGGGATGCGTTCCGCCGATATAGATTTCCCCGGCCCACTGTTTGCCGCCGCCGGTCACGTCGATGGACGCCGTGCGGACAAACAGGTCCCAGGCCGCGTCCAGCCTTCCGGTCCGGCAGGCCGCCAGGGCATACATGCAGGCCGAGAGGCTGGAGCCGTGCTCCGTCCGGGGCTCGTAGAACGCCCAGTTCGCGTCCACCTCTTCGTCAGTGAAATCCCCGGGGAACAGCGCCATCATGGCGATGACGTCCGCCTGCTTGATCACCTGCGTGGTTCCCGCCACGCCGTGGTCGCCGCCCCAGTATTCCTTCGGATGGACGAGCCGGCTGCGGACGGTGTCCAGCGGGCAGTCTTCCAGGTCAAAATACCCGTCAAACTGCTCAATGATTTCCCCGTGTTTCCGAACCCCGCGGATCCGGGAAACCAGCCCGCGAAGCAGTTGCCAGTCCCTCCGGTAATCCAGCTTTTCCAGCAGCGAGGCAAACCATTCCGGCCGGTCCCGGAAGACGTCCTCCAGCCGCAGGGCGCTTTCGACGCAGTGGCGGATCATGCGGTTGGTGAACGCGTTGTTCGTCACCCGCTCATGGTACTCATCCGGGCCGATCACGTCCGCGAAATCCACTTCATCGCTGTCCGCGTGGGCATTTGCCCGGCTGAGGTAAAACCGGGCGCACTGCAGGATCACCTCCGCCCCGCCGTTTTCCAGCAGGGAACGGTCCCCGGTCATCTCATAATAGCTGCGCAGCGCGTACACGATATCCGCGCTGATATGGATCTGCTTATCGCGGAAATACGTCCGCACCGGGCGGTGGGTAAATACGTCCACCACGTTGAAGTTCGTGCACCCCTCCGTGCCGCCTTCCTGGCTTTCCCAGGCATAGAACGCGCCGCGGTATCCGTATTCCGCCGCCTTCCGCAGCGCGCCCGGCAGCGTCTCAATCCGATACACCAGCAGTGACCGCGCGATCTCCGGCTGGGTATGCGCGAACATCGGGAAAAAGAAAATTTCCGAATCCCAGAAGATGGCGCCCTTGTACGTCTGCCCGGACAGTCCCCGGGCCGGAATGGACATGTTCCCCGCGTGCCGCGGCGCGATACAGTTCAGGTGGTACTGGCTGGCCCGCAGCGCGAACGCCGCCGCGTCGTCCCCTTCCAGCACCGCTTCGGATTTTTCCCATATATCGTCCCATGCCTGCATATGCTCCCACAGGCACGCGTCATAGCCTTTCCGTTCCGCCTCCCGGCATTCCGCCGCGGCGGCCCCTTTCGGGTCCTCCCCGTCCAGGGAGGTATACACCGCAGAGAAAAGATCCAGCGCCAGCGCTTCCCCCTGCCGGACCGCCCTCCGCCATACGCGGAACGCACCCTCCGGCCCGGTTTCGCAGCTTTCCTCCCCGCTGAAGCCGGCCGTTTCGCACTGCGCAGTCTCCACGGCAATTCCCTTTTCCCCGGTTACTGCCCCGCAGCGCAGAATTTCCCCGCCCTCTGCCTGCATGCGGAACAGGTGCGGGCCGTTGATATCCCAGATTTCCGCGGAAATGCCCGCGCGGATTTCCAGCATGCCGTCCCGCTTCGCTTCGATCCGCAGGCGGCCTGCCATCAGGTGGACCCGGGCCATGGACAGGAAGCGCTCGCTCATCAGGCGCACCGGGCCGAAGTCCGTATCCCGGCTGTACAGCCCGTACCGGTAGTCCAGCGCCGTCTCATGCTTCCCGGCCGCGGCGCAGTCCAGTGCCTCGCCGTCAAAGCGCAGGCGTACCGTCAGCCCGTGCGGCGCGTTCACCGGCTCCCGCCAGCGGTCGCCGTTCCGGTCGTACACACCGGCCAGGGTGACCGCCGCAAACTGTTCCGGTCCCGCCTCCTCCGGCGTTCCCCGCATGCCCATGTACCCGTTGGCGCACAGGAAGCGGTTTCCGTCGGAAGCCATGTTTTCCGGATCGTATCCGGTTTTTTTCAGAATCCGGTTCTCCATTCCACCGGTCCTCCCGTCAGTCATCCCGGGGAACCGGCAGTTCCCCTTTGCCCAGCAGGTATTGCCGGCCGTACACCTGGATGTTCAGCGGTTCGCCCTTCACCAGGGAGAAGGTCGTTCCTTCCTTTTCCATCCGTACCCGGATCACCCGGCCGCGGCACACCAGCGAGAATTCCAGCGTCTTCCAGCGTTCCGGCATCCGCGGCGCGAAGGACAGCATATCCCCGTCGCTGCGCAGGCCGGCAAAGCCGTACACGATATTCGCCCAGGCCATGGCAATGCTGGTGGTGTGCAGGCCTTCGCGGGTGTTGCGGTTGAAGTTGTCCAGGTCCAGCCGCGTGGCAAACCCGAAGAAACGCACCGCGTCGTCCATTTTGCCCAGTTCCGCCGCCAGGATGGAATGGATAGCCGGCGAAAGCGAGGATTCATGGATGGTCTTCGGCTCATAGTATTCATAGTTCACGCGCTTCACGTCCGTGCTGAAGGAGGAGTTGTACAGGTACAGGAACATCAGCACGTCCGGCTGCTTGATCATATCCGTGCGGTAGATCCGGTCGTAGGACCAGTGCTCATACAGCGGGAATTCGCTGACCGGCACATCGTTGATCTCCGTATGCGGCAGGTCGAAGAAGCCGTCATGCTGTTCAATCAGGCCGTTCTCCCCGCCGGGGATATACATGTTGTCCGCGATCCGCGTCCAGGTGCCGGGCTCGTCCGGATCCAGGGCGGTCTTTTCCGCCAGCGCCGCAAATGCCGCCGGCTCTTCCAGCCGCATCCGTCCCACAACCTGCGCGGCATACTCCAGCGTGCGCTTGCCCATGTAGTTGGTATACGCGTTGTTGTTCACCATCATGTGGAACTCATCCGGTCCCATCACGCCGTAAAAGCCGTATTTCCCGCTCATGCCGCCCGGGGCCGCCCGGCTGGCCAGGAACCGGGCGATCTGCAGCAGCATCTCCGCGCCGTATTCCCACAGGAAGCCTTCGTCCGCCGTCAGGTGCACGTAGTGCCAGATGCCGTAGGCCACCGCCGTGCTCGGCTGCAGCTGCAGGCTGGCATGCTGCCAGAGCGAACAGGCCTCGTCGCCGTTCAGTGTGGCGATCGGGTAGCACGCGCCTTTGCAGTCCAGCATCTTCGCGCGCTCCAGCGCCATCGGCAGCGTGTTGTAGCGGAACAGGAGCAGGTCCCTGGCCGCTTCCGGATTTGTGAACAGGTAGAACGGCAGGCAGCAGGCTTCGGTATCCCAGAAGGCATGCCCGTTGTACGCCTCGCCCGTCATTCCCTTCGCGCCGATGTTGTGGCGCATGCTGCCGCCGTTGTAGGTCTGGGCCAGCTGGAAGCTGCAGAAATGGATGCCCTGGGTTTCCGCCTCCACCGCGTCCCGCGTATCCGCGCCGGACGCCTCGATCCGGATATCGGAGATCTTCCAGTATGCGGCCCAGTATTTCTTCTGCTCAGCCAGTGCCCCGCTGAGGGAGGTCCGGGCGCAGGACTTCAGGGCTTTCAAGCCCCGGGCCCACAGTTCTTCCCCTGAACTTCCGTCAAACAGGATCACCACCCGCTTTTCAATCACGCAGGGTACGCCCTGCGCCAGTGCCGCCGTGCCGGTTCCGCGGGCGGTCTTTCCGCCGGTTTCCGCGGTGAATCCGCCGGGGATGTCCAGGATCGCGCCGGCAAACGCCTCCTGCCCGGAAAGCGTCGTGCGGGACTGCAGCATCAGCTTATCCGCCTCCGCTTCCGCCCGCGTTTCCTGCCAGAAGCATTTTTTGTATCCCTCGTGGATCACGTCAAAGCTCAGGCCGCAGGATACCTCGGCCTTCCCGGAGAAGTTCAGCGCCTCCAGGGTAATCCGCTGGTACGCCCGTTCCCGGCGCGTCATATCCGTAAAGCGCAGGAATGAAAGCTTCAGTTCCTTCCCACCTTTGGTTTCCCATACGAAGCTCCGCTCCAGCGTGCCGGCGCGCATGTCCAGCACCCGCCGGAAATCGCGGAAGCGTACCTTCCCCAGGTCCAGCTTCTCGCCGTCCACCGTGATATCCGTCATCAGCCAGTCCGCCGCGGGGATCATGAAATGGGTATGGTCGATAATCCCCCGGTAGGACCGCCGGAGCTCTTCAATATCATAAATTCCGTTGACGTAGGCGCCGCGCAGGCTGTCCACGCTGCCGCCCTCGTCAAAACATCCGCGCACGCCCATGGTCTCGTTCGCCAGGGAGAAAACGGATTCGCTCACCCGGGAATAGGCGGGATCAAATCCCTCCTCAATAATCTTCCACGGGTCCACCGCAAAATACCGGTCTGCTGTCTTTGCCATGCCTGAAAACCTCTTTCTGCCCTGCTCAGCCCTTGATACCCACGGAAACAGCGTTCTCCGTCAGCTGCTTCTGGAAGATGAAGAACAGGATAATGGGGGGAACCATCGCGAATACGACGGAGCGCATCATGGCGTCCGCATTCACCGTCTGCTCCGTGCTGAACACGAACAGGCGGACCATCACCGTCTGCTTGTCCGCGCCGCGCAGCACCAGGTACGGCAGCAGGAAGTCCGACCACGCCGCGTTGACCGCGAAGATCGAAATCACCGCGCAGATCGGTTTGGACAGGGGCAGCACGATGCGGAAGAAGGTCTGCAGCTGGTTGCAGCCGTCGATCCGGCTGGCCTCGATAATGGAGGACGGCAGGGATTCAAAGAACTGCGCGAACAGGATCACGTACATCGCGTTGGCGCCGAAGGACAGCCACAGCGGCAGGAAGGAGTTGCCCATCTGCAGCTTCTGGATGTTCATGAACAGCGGCACGATGCTGATTGTCGGCGGCATCAGCAGGGAGATCATCACCAGTTTCCGGACCGCCCCGTGCCCCTTCGGCTTCAGGATGCCGATGCCGTAGCCCAGCAGGCCGTTGAAGATCAGCGCGCAGGCCACGCTGCCCAACACAGAGATCAGGGAATTCAGGTAATTCCGCGCGATTCCCAGCTGGTTCCAGGTAGTCACAAACGGTTCCGGGTTGAAGGATTCCGGAATGATGGTCGTGCTGGAAACAAATTCCTTCAGGTTTTTGAAGCCCGCCAGGATCACCCACACCAGCGGGAATACCGCCAGCAGGACCACCAGGCAGCACAGGAAGATAATGAATCCGTACCCCGCCTTCACGGAGGGGGAATGCAGGTCGTATTCCCGGATCACGCCGGTATGCAGCGGCTTTTTCATTTTCATTCCCCTCCTTTCAGTCCCAGTCGGATTCCTTGCGGTTGAAGTATGAGTAAATTGCGGTCATCACCAGCAGGATCAGCGTCACGATCACCGCCACCGCGGAGGCCTTGCCGTAGTTCATGGATCCGCCGAAGGCATACTGCCACATCAGCTGCATCAGGGACAGGGACGCGTTATCCGGCCCGCCCTTGGTCAGCACCATCGGCTCGTACATAATCTGGAACACGGAAATGATCTGCAGGATCAGCAGCGTGCCCGCCAGCTTCCGGACTGCCGGAAGCATGATATGGAAGATCCGCTTCCATACGGACGCGCCGTCAATCGCCGCCGCCTCGTACAGCTCCGGGCTGATGCTCGACATGCCCGCCATATAGATCAGCGCGGTGGCGCCTGCACCCTTCCAGGTGGCAATCACGATGATGATCGGGATCACCAGCTCTGCCTTCGTCAGGTAGGACTGCTGCGGCACGCCGAGCCGGCTCAGCAGGATGTTCATCACGCCGGACTTTTCGCCGCTGAAAAACGCGGACCACAGGATAATCACCGCCAGGCCCGGCAGCATGTTGGGCAGGTACACCGCGGTGCGGAAAAAGCCCTTTCCCCGTGTGGTCTCCCCGATCAGCATCGCCAGCAGGATCGGCAGCACAAAGCCGATCAGCAGGGACCAGAACGTATAGGAGAAGGTGTTCTGCAGCGCCTGCAGGAAATCGTCCTTCCCGGTCACGCTGATGAAGTTGTCCAGCCCGATGAACCGGACCAGCTCCACGTTCCGGGTCTTGTACAGGCTCATCCGGATGCTCTCAAACAGCGGCTCCCATACGAAGAAGGTCATCAGCAGCAGTCCGGGCAGCATAATCAGCCAGGACTGGATGGTGCCCCGCAGCTTCGCGTGGGTCCGGATCCGGGTCTCTTGTCCGTTCATGGAATCATCTCCTGCCTTGTCAAAAAACATGCCGGCCGGACCGCCGGCCGGCATGACTTCAGTGCTCATTCAGTCAATAATCGTTGATTTCATCGTCCAGGTATTCCTGGAAGGATTCTTCCGCCTTCCGCAGCGCCTTTTCCACATCCGCGCCTTCCCGGGTGATCATCCGCTGTACCACGGCAGTCAGTTCCCGGTAAAGCTGCTGGGCGAACACCGGCTCCTCGGACTTGAGGGTAATCGTGCCTTCGCTCAGGGAGTCGAAGAAGTCCGCGTACAGGCGCATATCCACATTGCTGAACTCGTCCACGATGGCCTGTTTGGCATTGTTGTACGCTTCGTCCGTCCACGCGCTGATCGCGGGGATAACCGGGGCGCCGCGGTCCCGCTTGGCCGCGTAGTCCGCGCGCATGCCCTCGATGATCGCGTCATCCAGGAAGGGCAGCTTGCCCAGGATCTTCAGGTAGGCCATCAGGGCGACCGCCTGGTCGTTGGTGATGTTCGGGGCGAACATGTAGCAGGTACCGCCGGCCAGCGCGTAGCGGCCCGCGTCCCCCGCCGGGAACGGGATCAGCGCGAAGTCTTCCACCGGCAGGCCCTTGTTGGCCGTCGGCTGGTCCACGGAGTCGTCCGCCGCGAAGTTCATGGCCGCCTCGCCCGTGCCCAGCAGGGAGTGGGCGCCCGCCCAGTCTGTGGTGGTGGCGTCCGCGTTGAGGATGTCATACTTCCACTTCAGGTCCCGCATGTATTCCATCGCGGCGATACACTCCGGCGAGGTGAAGTTGCAAATCCAGCGGCCGTCCTCGTCCTGGTATTCCAGGGCGCTGTCGCCGACGCAGCCGAAGTTCCACGCGATGTTGGTGAACAGCCATCCGCCGTAGGTTTCGCTGGCCGGGAACACCAGGCCGGCTTTCCCGGTCTTTTCGCGGATGATCTGGCCGTATTCCGCCAGCTCCTGCAGCGTCTTCGGATAGATCGGCAGGCCTTCGTCATCGATCAGCCCGGCTTCGCGGAACAGCGCGATGTTGATGTGCATGCCCAGCACGTAGCCGTCGCGGGGCAGGCCGTAGATGCGGCCGTTCTCATCCGCCAGCATCTCCACATAGGAGGGGCTGAACTGCTCCAGCACGCCGAACTGCTCCAGCGCGTCCGTCACGTCGCCCACCAGGTGCTGGCTGATCAGCAGCTGCGGATCGGTGAACGGGGGCTGGAAGATGCTCGGGGCCGTGCCGCCCTTCGCCATGGGAACGTAGTTGCTCAGCGTGTAGGAGTAGTAGTCCGGCACCAGCGTCACGTTTGGATACTGTTTTGCCATCGTAGCCTTGTAGCCTTCAAACAGGGCCTTCTCCGCTTCCGGCGCGGTGTCCGCGGGCCAGTTGCCCAGGGTGATCGTGCAGGTGAGGTCCGCGTCGATCACTTCTTCCGCCCCGGCGGCCATCGTCATTCCGCAGAGAACGCACAAAACCAGCAGCAGCGATACCATCCTGAATATCCGGTTCATCTCTTCCGCCTCCTGATCTTTATGGGTCATATTTATGCAGTTGGTTTAACGCTAAACTTCGTGTATATTATAGCCTCACGGCAAGTCAGTTGTCAATGCCCATTTCAAAACTTTTTTCAAATTTCTGTCAAAAAAGGGCAGAAACGGTACCAGACATTGCAAAAGCGGCCTTCCGGCAGTTTGATGAAACCGGTGCTTTTATTTGTACTTCTTTTATGATATAATTTCTTATCAATATAGCACAATGCGAAACAGCGCAGCATATCAGCGGCAGTTCACGGCGGTGCCGTCCGCCGCCTGCCTGTTTCTTTCCGACCCAACCAACAAAGGAGAAACTGTGCATGACTGAACGGGAATTCATCAGTACCATGCCGGATCTTCCCTCCGCCGACCGGAGGCGCCTGATCCTGATCGTGGAGGATGAGTTTGTCAACCGGGAGATCCTCCGGATGATCCTGGAGCAGGACTATGAAACCGCGGTCGCGGAAACCGGCGCGGAAGCCATGGCGTTCATCCGGGAAAACCGGGAGACGCTCAGCCTGGTCCTGCTGGACCTGAACCTGCCGGACGGCCACGGCCTGGATATCCTGCGGAAAATGAAGGAGGATGAACTCACCTCCCGGCTCCCGGTCATCGTGCTCACCTCCGACAAGGAGGCCGAGGTGGAAAGCCTCAACTCCGGCGCCAGCGATTTCATCTCCAAGCCCTACCCGATGAACGAAATCATCCGCGCCCGGATCCGCCGTACCATCGAGCTTTCCGAAAACCGGGACCTGATCCGCTGGACGGAGCGCGACCAGCTCACCGGCCTGTACAACCGGGATTACTTCTACCGCTACGCCGGCCGGTACGACGTCTTCCATAAGGATGAGCCGACGGACGCGCTGATTGTGGACGTATATCACTTCCATATGATCAACGAACGCTACGGGAAAGCCTACGCGGACGAGGTCCTCCGGCGGATCGGCCGGGAGCTCCGCCGCCTGGTCGCTCCCTCCGGCGGGATTGTCTGCCGCCGGGAGGCGGATACCTTCCAGGTGTACTGCCCGCACCGGGAGGACTATGACGCGATCGCGGACAGCGTGTCCGCGGCGGCCGGCGGGGATGGCGGGAACCGCATCCGCGTCCGGATCGGCGTATACTCCTGTGTGGACAAGGCCATGGATATCTCCCAGCGTTTCGACCATGCCAAGAACGCCGCGGACCAGATCCGCGGGAGCTTCCAGAGCGCTGTCGCCTTCTATGACGACACGCTGCATGAAAAAGAAATCTTTGCCGAACACCTGCTGGACAGCTTCCAGGCCGCCCTGGAGCAGAAGCAGTTCGTCGTTTATTTCCAGCCGAAGTACAGTATCCGCCCGGATACCCCGGTGCTGTGCGGTGCCGAGGCGCTGGTGCGCTGGAAGCATCCGGAGCTGGGAATGGTCAGCCCGGGCGTCTTCATCCCGCTGTTTGAGGGCAACGGGCTCATCCGGGAGCTGGACAACTACGTCTGGCGCGAGGTCGCGGCGCAGCTGGGCGAATGGAAGCGCCGCCTCGGGTTCACGGTCCCCGTATCCGTGAATATGTCCCGGGTGGATATCCTGGACCCGAAGCTTCCCGAAACGCTTCGCGGCCTGGTCGCAGGCAGCGGGCTGGAATACTCCGACCTGCACCTGGAGGTAACGGAATCCGCCTATGCCCGGGACACCGCCCAGATCATCAGCACCGTCAACACCCTGCGCGATATGGGCTTTGTGATTGAAATGGATGACTTCGGCAGCGGGTATTCCTCCCTGAACATGATCTCCACGCTGCCGGTCGACGTGCTGAAGCTGGATATGCAGTTTATCCGCACCGCCTTCAGCGAAAACGGCAGTACCCGCATGCTGGAAATCGTGCTGGACATCGCCCGGCTGCTGAATGTGCCCATGGTTGCGGAGGGCGTGGAAACCATGGAGCAGATGAACGTCCTGAAACAGATGGGGTGCGACGTGGTTCAGGGCTACTGCTTCGCGCGCCCCATGCCCGCGGGGGAATTTGAACCGTATCTGGTAAGGAGGGAATGGCATGCTGACCATTGAAAACCTGCGCGCCTGGGGCGCGAACACGGAAGAGGCGCTCCGGCGCTGCATGAACAACGAGGCTTTTTACCTGGGCCTGGTCTCCCGCGCCATGCAGGACGATTCCATCGGGAAGCTGAAGGAGGCCGTGGAAGCCGGGGACCTGGAGCGCGGCTTTGAACTGGCCCACGCCCTCAAGGGCACCATGGGCAACCTGGCCCTGACCCCGATCTGCACGCCGGTGCAGGAAATCACGGAGCTGCTCCGGGCCCGCGCGCAGGCGGATTATGCGCCCCTGCTTTCCGAAATCATCGCCCAAAGGGACAAACTGATCGCGCTCCTCCGGTAAACCGGGCAGGCCCGCGTCGCAGACGCACAGCAAACGGACAGGAATTTCCTGTCCGTTTTCCTTATGCCCGTTGACACTCCCGGCGGGAAAACAGTATTCTGGATCATCCTAACTTTTTCCCTTCCCCGGCCGTCTAATAGATGTCATGACAGACAAAACCCCTTCGAAGAGGTACCGATGAAATGATGGAAGAACGTCCGTTTACACAGAAGCTGCTGGAGAGCGAGCCGATGCTGTACCGCATCGCCTGCGCGCTCCTCCGGTCGGAAGCCGACCGGCAGGACGCCATGCAGGAAACCGCACTGAAGGCCTGGAAAAACCGGGCTTCCCTGCGGGAGGAACAGTATTTCAGAACCTGGATTTCCCGGATCATGGTGAATGAGTGCCATAACCTGCACCGGAAAAACAGCCGATACGTCTCCGCAGAGGAACTGCCGGACCGGCCCGCACCGGATTCCGGCGAGCAGGAGACGCGGCTGATGCTGGAAAGCCTGCCGGAGAAGCAGCGCGTTCCGCTGGTGCTTCACTACCTGGAAGGGTTCTCACTGGAGGAGATTGCCCGGGTGCAGCACATTTCCCTGGCCCTGGTAAAATACCGGATGCACCAGGCCCGTAAAGCGCTTCGTGTGGAATGGAACGGAAAGGAGGAGTCGAAATGACAGAGCAGGAGCTTCGCAGCCGGCTGGAAAACCTGGCGGGTGAAATCCCGGCGGAAACGCACCGTGCCTTCCTTTCGGCGGCCTCTCCGGGAAAGGAAGCAAAAGTCATGAAGAAAAAGATATCGGCCGGACTGGTCTTCGCGCTGGTCCTGGTTCTGCTCGCGGTGGCTGCCATCGCTGCGGGAATCGGCTATAACCTGGAATGGTGGTATACGGAGCGCAACGGTGAAGTGGATCCGGCCGCGGTCCAGGCCATGATGGACCATCGGGTGGAAAACCCGGAACAGCAGCAGGCGGAAGACAGCCTGGTGAACGTATCCATCCGGGAGATTTCCCTGGTACCCGAATCCGGAACGCTGGACGTCCTGATCCAGGCATCCGTGAAGGATCCGGAGCACGATGAACTCCACAGTGCCTACGCGCTGGATGTGGACGGCTCCTATATGGGGCCGGGCGGCGATCCCGACCCGGAGGAGGACGGGGAAGACCGCGGCGTCCATTGGATGTGGGTGAGCGATCCGACCGGTGAAGGAGAATCCCGCCGCGGGCCGGTCCTGCAGGTGATGGATGACAATACAAAGCGCCTGCTGCTCATCGAGTGCACCGGCGTCACCTCACCGGAAGGAGTGCACGTACTCGGTTATCCTTCCCTGGATGAGTTCCGCACGCCGGAAGGCGAAGTCGTCTATGTGCTGGAATACACGCCGGAATGGATCAGCACGGAATACGACCGGCAGCAGGAAGCCTTCGGCAAAGAATATCCGAATATGAAGGAATATACGGACGGAAAGATCGCGGAAGCGCAGGCTGCCCGTGAAAAGCTGGCCGAAGGAATCCCCTGTGTCCTGCAGTACCGGCTTGTGGAGTATACGGAAGGCATGGATGACGAAGTCCTGTATACCGGCGGAACAACCGGGCAGGTGGAATTCGCCGTCCGCCTCACGGAAGGAGGGAACTGACATGATGAAACGACTGATTCTTTGCGCGCTGTGCCTGGTGATGGCTGTCTCCGCCTGCCTGGCGGAAGGAACCCCAACCGCATCGAACCGGTATAAAGCCAGTATGTTCAATGAAATCCCGGAAAAGACCATGAAGAAACTGTTCACCGAATACATGGCGCCGGGTTACAAGGTTGACTATGACACAGGACGCGCCTGGTGCCCGGACCTGATCATGAGCGGAGAAGCCTCCTACCCCTTTTACCAGGAAATTGAAGACAATGACAGGATCCGGGTCTGCCGTGAAACCGCGGAAAAGCTGTACCGGGCTGTCTATCCCGGCTGCGAACCGGAACTGCTTTCCGCCATGTCTTACCGGGATTACTGCCTCCGTGAACTGGCGGAAACCAGCAATATGGAGCTGAAAGACGGTCAGTGGTACTACCTGGGTTCGCCGATCACCCATGGGATGGAAGGCGCCCTGAAGGCAGCCGGTCTGCTTCAGGCATACCAGCGGGATAAGGCCGAACAGACAGATCCCTCCTGGATCATCCTGCATTACCATCCGGCTCCCGTCGGCGGCTTGCCCGTCAGCATATACATCTGGCCCGGTGAACGGTACTGTAACAATTACGGCTGCGTAACCACCTTTGTCTTTGACGGGAACAACCGCATCATATACGCCGACATGGGCGGCGGTTTCACCGTGGAACCCGTAAAGGGTACTGAAATCACCGTTTCAAAGGAGGATGCGCTCCGCATTGCCCGGGACCAGTTTGCGAAGGAGAAAACGGATAAGCCGACCGCTTACGGGTACGACTGGGGGGCTTATGTCGGCGAACCCGGTGTCTATGACGCCCTGCTGAAGGAACTGGGCCGGTCGTCCACCCATGCTGAAACCGTGCTGGAGGAGGATACCGGACGCCTGGTGATGTTCATGACCAGCAAATGGGAACTGATCCCCGCCTGGGAATTCCATGAAACAATGCAGGTCATTGCGGATGGGCAGGTCATTCAGGATCATTTCCAGGGAAGCATGAGTTACATCTATGTCTCCGCCGAGAACGGGGCTCCCGGACTCGAGTACGGAATCACAGGCGATTACGACTGATCAAATCCGGAGAGCCGCATCATGCGGCTCTCCGGTTTTTTTTGATTTTGGGGTTTGCTTCCGACGGCTCCGTGCCGGGCAGGATCTGTCCATCCAATATTACATTTCTTCTGTTAATCGTGGCAGTTTTTCCAGGCTGATGCCTGAAAGGGTCTTCATCTGACGCACGGCAAGCTCCCGCAGCAGCGTCAGCCGTTCGGCCTGTTCCTTTTTCTGTTCGATCAGCAATGCGTTGTAGCTTTCCATATTGGCCAGCACCAGCAGTTGGTTCAGACTGGCATAATCACGCATGTTGCCCTTTACGCCGGAATTGGCTTCCCGCCATTGTTTTGCTGTCATTCCGAACAGGGCCACATTGATCAGGTCCGCCTCATTGGCATAGGTGCAGGATATCTGTTCCGGTGTCAGATCCGGTGGAAGGAGATTCTCTTTGATTGCATCTGTATGAATCCGATAATTCAGTTTCGCAATTTCCCGGTTGAGGTTCCAGGATAAGGAAAGCCGGCTGTTCTCATCATATTTCAGGCGCTGATAATCCTTGATAATATACAGTTTGAATTCCGGTGAGATCCAGGAAGCAAATTCAAACGCTATATCTGTATGTGCATAGATTCCGCCGCCGTACCGTCCTGCTTTTGTCAGCAGTCCGACAGCGCCCAGTTTCTCTGTCCAGTCCTTAATGGAAAACACAAAAGCATTTGTACCGGCATTCTCTTTAAAGTTATCGAATTC
This sequence comes from Clostridiales bacterium, assembly GCA_017569285.1. Classification (NCBI taxonomy): domain Bacteria; kingdom Bacillati; phylum Bacillota; class Clostridia; order Eubacteriales; species Clostridiales bacterium. Next base: position 2,223,308 of record CP069419.1, on the reverse strand, counting down.
GATAACTTTAAAACCCGGATTATGCAAAACCTCCCATAAACCGAGGAACTCAACAATATCCCTTCCGCGCAGCCAGTTATGAACTGTAATGGCAGGTTGAATACTCCTGTATTTTGCAATATCTGTCAGGGAGATATATTCATTCCTGTAATCCGTTGTATAGATGCCGATATCCAGTCCGCCGGCATGAATTGTGCCCCTTTTGACTGCTGCAGGCATAAGGCTCCTCCCTTCATATATGATAAATCAGGCATTTCATACTCTGTCTTCATTTTATCATTCCGGTTTCCGGAAGAAAAGACGAACAAACGAATTTCCTTTCTCAGAAAATCCCGTTCCAGCCTGTTTCCATATGAAAAGAGGGCCGCATCATGCGGCTCTCCGGATTTTTTTGATTTTGGGGTTTTCTTCCGAGGGCTCCGTGCCGGGCATCAACCGCCCGTGCAGGGACCGGATTACCCGGAAGTAGCAGGGGAAGAGGAACAGGTCCGCCAGCACCCAGGCCGCGGGGTTCGCGAAGCAGGCTCCGGCAAACCCGGCCGCAGGCACAATCAGCAGTGCCACCGCCGTCCGGGCGACCATTTCGCACAGGCCGGCGAACATCGCCACCCGGGTAAAGCCCATACCCTGGATGCTCAGCCGCACGATGTTTACAAACAGCAGCGGGATGTAGAACGACGCGTTGATCTTCAGGTACCGGAAGCCCAGCTCCAGCACCTCCGCCGATCCGCCGTCGATGAACAGTCCCAGCATTTTGTCGCCGAAGAGCATCACCACACCCAGCGCCAGCACGCAGTAGACGGTGCCGACCACCGAGGCGCACCGCAGGCCCTGGCCCACCCGGTCCAGCTTCCGCGCGCCGGTGTTCTGCCCGGCGTATGTCGCCATGGTGGAAGCCAGCGCGTCAAACACACAGGCAAAGAACATGCTCAGCTTCTGGGCGGCGCTGACCGCGGCCACCGCGTCCACGCCCAGGCCGTTCACGGACCACTGCACCACCACCGAGCCGATGGCCGTGATGGAAAACTGCAGGCCCATCGGCAGGCCAATGCCCAGCATGTTCCAGGACCGCTTCACGGAGAACCGCCGGTCCGCCGCCGTCAGCTTCAGGATCGGGAACCGCCGGATCATCACCACCAGGCAGCCGATGCCGGCGATCAGCTGGCTCACCGCCGTCGCCACCGCCGCCCCGGCCACGTCCATTTTGCAGACGATGATCAGGAACAGGTCCAGCACGATGTTCACCAGCGAGGCCAGCACCAGGAAAAGCACCGGCGTTTTGCTGTCCCCCAGGGACCGCAGGATGCCGCTGGCCATGTTGTACAGTACGCAGCACGGGATGGCCGCGAAGATGATGCGGATATAGCTGGCCGAGGAATCGAGGATCTCCTCCGGCGTGTTCATCAGCCGCAGCAGCGGTTTGCACAGCAGCGTGGCCGCCAGGCCAAATATGATGGCCAGGCCCGCGCTGAGCACTGCCGCGTGCCACACGCTGCGGCGCACTTCATGCTCATCCTTCGCGCCGAAGGCCTGGGCAATCGGGATGGAAAAGCCGGAGCAGAAGCCCAGGCACAGGCCGATCACCAGGAAGTTCACCGAACCGGTGGCGCCCACCGCCGCCAGTTTTTCAGTTCCCAGGTACCGGCCGACAATCGCGGTATCGACAAAGCTGTATAACTGCTGGAAAAGCATCCCGAACAGAAGCGGGGCTGCAAAGGAAAGGATCAGCTTCAGCGGCTTCCCTTCCGTTAAATCGCGGGTCATGGTGCGTGACATCCGAACTGGTACTCCTTCCGCGAACCGCCTGGTTCGCCTGCGAAGTTATACCACTTTTCCGCCGGGCGCGCAATCGCTTTCTTCGGCTGTTTTTATGTACATTCCGGCTATGGCAGGCAAAAGCTGCCGGGTTTCCCCGGCAGCTTCCTTCTTTTTGTCCCCGGGGGCCGGCGTCAGGCGCCTGTTTCCCCGAAGAGGTAGCTTCCCTTTTCCACATGGTATGTCTTTCCGCCGATTACGATCTCCGCCGGCACCGGCGTATCGATCTCATAGCGGATTCCGCCCTCCGTGTGCTTCCACGCGGAGCGGATCCGCCCGTGCACGGTATCGAACACTCCGCACAGGCTGTCCAGGCGGTCATCCGGTTGCGGAGCGATCCGCGCGCGGGCAAAGCCGGGCTCCGCCGGTCGGATGCCGCAGGCTTCCCCGAACACCCAATCCGCCACGGAGGCGTAGGCGTAATGGTTATAGGAGTTCATATCTTCATCCCAGAAGGTGCCGTCCGGCTTGATGCCGTCCCAGTGCTCCCAGGTGGTGGTGGCGCCCCGGGAAACGGAGTACATCCAGCCCGGGTATTCCTTCCGCAGCAGCAGGGACCAGGCGATATCCGTATGCCCGTACCGGGTCAGCTCGTGCAGCAGGTACGGCGTACCGACGAGGCCGGTCTGCAGGTGCATACCGCAGTCCCGGACCTGCGCGGCCAGGGCGTCCGCCGTCTCCTGCGGGTTCTCCGCAAGGTTGAAATGAAGCGCCAGCACCTTTTCCGTCTGGGTGTTCAGCTGCCCGCCGAAGCGTTTGCGGAACGCGGAAACGATCCGGGCATGCAGTGCCTCATATTCGCCAACGTCCTTTCCCAGCAGTTTTCCGCTGCGGATCACGATATCCACTGAGTTGGCGTAGAACGCGCTGCACAGCAGGTCGTCATTGCTGGCGCCGCGCTTGGCCAGCTCGATGTTCGCGGGCACATAATCCTCCGGCCAGTCCAGCGCCAGCCAGTCGCCATAGGTCCAGCAGCCGGTCCACAGGTCCTCCGTGGCGGAAACCGTCGGGATATACGCGATCCATTTTTCCATGACTTCATACATGTCCGAAAGGAAAGACAGGTCGCCATAGGTTTCATACAGCTGCCAGGGGATGATCGTCACCGCGTCGGACCAGGCACCGCCGCCGGGCCGGTAGGCCGTGAGGCTCGGCACCACGTCCGGCACCCAGCCGTTATCATGCTGGGCCGCCCGCATATCCGCCAGCCATTTGCGGAAGAACTGCCGCACGTCAAACTGATAAGTGGCCGCCCGGCAGAAGATCTGCGCGTCGCCGGTCCAGCCGTAGCGCTCATCCCGCTGCGGGCAGTCTGTCGGGATATCCAGGTAGTTGCTCTTCTGGCTCCAGATCGTATTGCTGAACAGCTGGTTCAGCATCGGGTCGCTGCTTTCCAGCCAACCGGTGCGCGTCATCTCCGAGTGCAGCACGACTGCGCGGATCTGGTCTGCCGTAAAGCCTTCCGGCGCCTCGTCAATCCGCAGGTAGCGGAACCCGAAGAAGGTAAACCGCGGCCGGTAGCTCTGCTTCCCTTCCCGGCAGGTGTAATGCAGCTGGCTGCGGGCGGAGCGGTAGTTGGCCGTGTAGAAGTTTCCATCCCGGTCCAGCACCTCCGCCGTGGAAACGGACAGCCGTTCCCCGGCATGCGCATCCAGGTCAAAGGCCATATAGCCCGCCAGGTTCTGGCCGAAGTCGATCACCCATTCCCCCTTCGGGGTGCGGAAGGACGCGCGGGGATACACCGTTTCCTGCTCGTGCACCTCCGGTCCTTCCTGGGGAATCAGCATGGATTTCGGATAGTCGCATACCTTTGCCGGCACAAAACGCGGCTCCCGGGTCATATCCACGTCCTCGCCGATGAAGATCCCGCTGAGCGTGACATTGCTTTCGGAGACTTCCCAGCTTTCATCCGTCAGGATCGTCTCCACGATGCCGTCCTTTCCCCGCATCTGCAGGGCGGCGATCACCATGGCCGGCAGGAACTCATCCGGATTGTGCGTGCCGGTCCACGGCGCGTTCGTCCGGCGGTACCAGCCGTTGGCAACGGTGATCTCCAGGACGTTCTCTTCCTGCAGCATGTCCGAAATATCGTACCGCTGCACCTGGAGGCGCTTGCGGTATTCCGTCCAGCCCGGGGCCAGGATAAAGTTTCCGATCCGCTCCCCGTTCAGCCGGGCCTCATACACGCCGTCGCAGGTGACCTCCAGTGCAGCGGACCATATCCCCTTCGCGCCGGAAAATTTCCTGCGGAACACCGGCACCACCGTGGAGGCAGCGCCGTCCATGGCAATCCAGGATGCCTGCTGAATCATCATCGTCCGGTCTCTCCCTTCTCCAGTTCTTCCGCCCGGGGAATGGAATCCGCGGCCCCGGGCCGGGTCACGCTGATGGCCGCCGCCAGCGACGCCTGCGCCATGCATTCGCAGAGCGGTTTTCCCGCTGCCAGCCCCGCGATAAAGTATCCGGTAAAAGTATCCCCGGCCGCCGTGGTATCCACTGCCTGCACCTTCACGGCTTCCTGCCGGGCCGTCTCGGTCCCGTTCCCTCCCCGGGCAAAGGCCGCGCTGCCGCGGCTGCCCAGGGTGATCACCGCGGAAAGGTCCGGCCAGCGGCGGTGCATGATTTCCCATGCCTGTTCGGGATCCTGCGTGCCGGTCATCTGCTCCGCTTCCACCTCGTTCACCAGCACCCAGCTGAGCTTCGCGAAATCCACTTCCGCCAGCCGCCCGTCATAAGGGGACGGATTCAGCACAATCCGCATACCCCGCTCATACGCCCGGTTCACAATCCGGCCGTTCATGCTGATCTCATTCTGCAGCAGGAGCCAGTCCTCCGGTCCGAAGGCTGCCAGCGTTTCATCCACCTGTTCTTCCGTTACACACCGGTTGGACCCGCCGTACAGCAGGATGCTGTTCTCCCCTTCCGGGTCCACCTGGATCACCGTATGCCCCTGCATCTCCTCCACCGGCCGCAGCAGGGAGGTATCCACCCCGTCCTTCTCCAGGAGTTCCCGCAGCATTTCGCCGCCTTTCCCCAGGCAGCCTGCGTGGAATACCCGTGCGCCGGCCCGCGCCAGCGCGATGGACTGGTTCAGTCCCTTTCCGCCGGGCTTCACCTCCCGGGAGAGCGCGCTGAGCGTTTCCCCGGGGCCGGCAAAATGGTCCACCCGGTATACATAGTCCAGGTTCAGCGAGCCGAAGTTCAGGATTTTCATCCGGTGTTCTCCTCCGTGATCAATGGTTTCCTGCCGGTTGGGATCTCAGAACCGGACGGTCATTTCTTCTCCGGTATATGCGATTTCCCGGGTTTCCTTCCCGCCGCGCAGCCGGACCACGAAGCGCTGTTCCCGCCGCAGGCGCCCTTCCTGCGCGCCCAGGGTCAGCGCCCGTTCCCGGTCGTTCCACCGCATCGGGATCCGCTGGTATTCCCCGTGCTCATAGTCATAGGAGATGCCGTCGTCATCGTAGAAAGCGAACGCCCCGTCCCGGCCGGAGAAGATGATGATCTCCGTCGGTTCCGCGGTTTCTTCATCCGTATACTGCCGCGCCGGGGACAGCGGCAGGATGGTTCCCTCCCGCACAAACACCGGCACCTTTTCCAGCGGCGTCCTCACCATGGCCGCCTGTCCGCCGTCGTATACCCCGTCTCCATCCGCTTCGTACCAGCGGAATCCCGCCGGGAGGTAGACCTCCGTGTTTTCGTCCGGATCCGCGATCTTTTCCCCGCCGGGGAGATATTCCACCGGCCGGGTCACCGGGCACACCAGGAGCCCGTCGCCCAGCATCATCTCATTGTCAGTCTTCCGCAGGCACGAGTCCTCCGGGAACACCAGCGCCGGAACGCGGACGGCGGGAATTCCCTTCTCCCGGGTTTCCGCCATCAGCGAATACTGGTATGCCAGCAGGCGGTAACGCATGCGGATGCACGCGGCAATCGCCTCATAATACCGGCCGCCTTCACCGCCAAACTGCCAGATCTCCCGCGGCGTATCCGTCCCATGGGCCCGCATCATCGTAAGGAAGCATGCATACTGCAGCCAGCGCACAAACAGCTCCCGGTATCCCGGGTCCTCCGTTCCCCGCGGGAATTCCCCGCGCCAGAACCACGGTTCCCGGCAGCTGGTAAAGAATCCGCCCACGTCACAGTTCCAGAACGGTTCGCCGGCTGCCATAAAGTTCAGGCCTTCCGGCACATGGCGCCGCAGCGTTTCCCACGTGGCGCACACGTCCCCGCTCCAGGTGACCGCCGCGTACCGGCGCTGCCCCGCCCAGGAAGAGCGCGTCAGGTTCAGCACCCGCGGCGCACCGGAATCCCGGCGCATTTCCTCCCAGATTCCCCGGGAGTGCAGCAGGCTGTACAGGCTGATGGATGCCGGGTCCAGGTACTTTTGGGCTTCCCCGGTGTTCACCCGCATCCGTTCCCCGTCCGGCAGCCGCTCGCTGCCATTCCAGTCTGCTTCAAACGGTTCCGTGCAGTCGCACCACCAGGCGTCGATCTTCTCCGTCATCAGGCCTTCGCGGATCTGGCGTCCGTAGATCGCCCTTCCTTTCGGGCTGAAGGCGTCGTAGGTGGACCGGTTGCCCAGCATGCAGCCTTCCCGGATCATTTCATCCTTATTGCTGTTCCGGTCGCCCTGCATATGCGGCCAGATGGACAGCATCACCCGGGCGTTCATTGCGTGCAGCCGGTCGGCAAAGCCCTCCGGATAGCGGCTCCGGTCATACTGCTTCAGTCCCCACTGTCCCTCCGGCCAGGTCTGCCAGTCCTGCACGATCACATCCAGCGGGATCTTCCGCCGGCGGTATTCCGCCACGGTATCCTCGAGTTCCTGCGCGTTGACGTACCGTTCCTTCGACTGGATGAACCCCAGCGCGTACCGGGGCAGCATCGGCGCCGGGCCGGTCAGCCCGCGGAGTTTTTCCATCAGGGATTCATAGGTCCCGTTTCCGTACACAAAATACCAGTCCAGCGAATCCGCGCAGTCAATCTCCATGAAGGAGCCTTCTTCGTCATCGTGGAACGCCATCCCGCAGCCCATGTCAAACAGGATGCCCCATCCCGCGGTGGAAACCAGCACCGGCACCACTGCCTTCAGGTTGTGCTGGTACAGAAGCCGCATATGCCCGCGCAGGTTCCCGATTCCCTCCTCGTGGGAGCCGAGGCCGTACAATGCCTCATTTTCCCGGAAGCAGAAATACTGCCGGCCCCGCACGCCGGTACGATCGGTTTCCGTGGCCGCCGGGTCCGCGGAGGAACGCGCGCCGTCCGCCCCGGTTTTTTCCGTAATCCGGGTCTCCTCCGAAAAAACGCTCCGGCGGATTTCCGCTTCCTGCAGTTCTGCCGAGCAGTCCGGGCGTTCCCGCAGGAGCAGCTTCCCGCTTCCGTCCTCAAAGGAAAGGGCGCCGGTTCCCCGGTTTACCCGCACACAAAGTCCGGGCAGCGCAAACACCTCGCTGCCGGCTTCCGTCCGGCGGATCCAGGCTCCTTCCGGGCACTCCGTCACCGGGGAATATTCGTTTTCCCGGAACTGTCCGCTCAGGTCCCGGGTTACCTGCAGGATTCCGTCCTCCCGGGCGCGCAGGCGCAGGTGGATGCCGCCAAAAACGCCCGTCCATTCTGTCCGCATGTTTCTTTTTCCTCTCCGTCCTGCGCCTGCCCTTGCTTACAGCGTCAGCGTCAGCACATTCAGTCCCAGGATAAACTGGTATTCCATTTTCCGGCTCAGGCGGCTGGCCATCCGGATGCCGATGTTGTGCGCCTTGTCCTCCGGATCGAACAGCTCCGCCCGTTCCTTCGGGTTGAACGGCGGGCAGCTGTCCTTCAGTCGGATCATCAGCTCCCCGCCCTTGTACACCACCCGGACGATCACGTTTTCGTTCTTTTCCCCACGGAACCCGTGCCGGATAACGTTCACCGCCATTTCCTCCAGGCAGAGGCCCGCGGCGTACGCCCGCTTCTTTTCAATTCCGTGGTCCAGGCAGAAGGCAATCACCCGGTCGGAGAACTGCAGCGCTTCCGCCTCGCTCCCGACCGCGATATCCATCCGGTCCCCGTCCGGAACGCCGAAGCCCTCCGGCAGCAGCATCATATCCTCCAGGTTCCGGGGCATGCGCTTCAGGGTCACCCACACGCAGACCGGAATCAGCAGCAGCGTCGCAACCCCGTTGAGCACCTGGGCTGCCCATACGCCCGTGGATCCCTGGGAGGGCGCCAGCAGGATACTGAACAGGCACATTCCGGCAGCGCCGTCCATCACCGAAAGGACGTTAACGATCTTCATCCGGCCCAGGCTCTGGTAATAGTTGTTGAACACGATGAACACAGCGCTGAGCGGCACACTCAGCGGGAAGACCCGGAAGAACAGCACCGCCGGATCCCACGCCCCGTCCACGGGCGTAAAGAACAGCGAAGCGAACGGAACGGCCAGCACAAAGGTCAAGGCCGCCTCCGCGGTCACCATCAGCAGGCCCCACGTCAGTGCGGTCTTCAGCGTATCCGCCAGGCTTGCGCGGTCTTCCTCCCCAATATAAACGCTGCTCAGCAGGCGGGTGGCGGAGCCCATGCCCAGGTATACGGCGCAGTACAGGCAGCCGAAAGCGTTCACCGCCGAGAAAGCCGGCAGGCCGTACGGTGCGCAGAAGTTCAGCAGGATCTGGTTCAGCACCAGTCCGCGGACCATCAGGCAGCCCTGCACCAGCGCGCCGGGCAGGCCGAGATGCAGGATCTCCTTCAGGTGCTTCAGCCGCGCGCTCCTGAACCGGAAGCGGATCGTTGCCTTATCCGTCAGGAAGAAGTAAATCTGGATGGCGCAGAACGCCAGGTTGCTGGCGGAAGTCGCCAGCCCCAGGCCCAGGAAACCCAGCGCGGGAACCAGCAGCAGGTCCAGGCCGACGTTCAGCACGACCATCACCGCAATTCCCGTATACGTCCGCTTCTCCTGCCGCTCCAGCTGCAGGAACGCGGACAGCTGTGATCCGATCATCTGGCAGGGAATCCCGAAGGACATCCCCAGCAGGTACATGGAAAGGTCATTCCGGATTTCTCCGCTGCCGCCGAGCGCGCCGGCAACCGCGCCCGGCGCCGCCAGGCACAGCACCATCAGCAGGCCGGAAAAGCACGATGTCACCACGATATCCAGCGAGAAGGCCTGCTGGGTATTCTCCACCTCGTTCTTCCCCAGGAAACGGCCGCACAGGATCTGCGTGCCGCCGAGGAAAACGGCGATGGACGCGTCCACCAGCTTCGCCAGGGGCGAGTACAGCCCGATCACCGCCATGGCGTCCGCGCCCAGGTGCGAGGAAGCCACCGCGCCGTCGATCACGCTGTTCAGGCAGCCGATGGCGATCAGCAGGATCTGCACCGGCAGCAGGCGGAAAAACTGTTTTCGCAGGAATGCTTTCCTTCCTTCGGATTCCGGCATATATTTTCACTCCTCCCGGCATATTTTCCGGAAACAGATGGGTATTTCTGAGGTTTTTTCTTTTCTGTTTATTGTATGCCCGGACAGCCCGGAATGTCAATGTCGCCGCCCCGGGGCACAGAAAAGCGGCGCCCGTTTCCGGGCGCCGCGGGATCCTGCTTCCGGCTACCGGGTGGTTTATTTTCCCCGTCCCATCCGCTGCCGGGCCATGGCAATCTTCATTTCCTGCTTGTTTTTCATCCGCTTGCTCCAGTTGTTTTCCGCCTCCAGCCGGCGATACGTCTCCCAGCGGTCCGGCGGCAGGGAGCCGTCCTCCAGTGCCCGGCGGACCGCGCAGCCCGGTTCGTTCCCGTGGGTGCAGTCCGAGAAGCGGCACAGGCTGATCAGTTCCGCGATATCCGTGAAGGTGCCGGCCAGGCCTTCGTCCGCGTCCGCCACACCCAGCTCCCGCAGTCCGGGCGTGTCAATGATGGATACGCCGTCCAGGTCAATCAGTTCCCGGTGGGTGGTCGTATGCCGGCCCTTGGAGTCCTCCTCCCGGATCCCGCCGGTATCCATGATTTCGCGCCCTGCCAGGGTATTGACCAGGGTGGATTTTCCCGCGCCGGAGGAGCCCAGCAGGGCGATGGTCACGCCCGGCCTGAAGTATTCCCGCAGCCGGTCCAGGCCGTATCCGGTCACCGAGCTGATGGTGACCACCTTCAGGTCCCTGCTCAGTGCGGCAACCTCCGCTTCTTTTTCCTGCGGGTCTTTGCACAGGTCTGCCTTGGTCAGCACCGCCACCGGCACCGCGCCGCCCGATACCGCCATGGCCGCGTACCGGGCAATCCGGTTGACGCTGAAGTCGCGGTTCAGGGATGTGATAATAAACACATAGTCCATATTGGCGATCAGCGGTTCCATCATCAGGTTCTTCACAAAGGCGTCCCCGTGCCCGCCGCGGTCCGGCCGCCGGAATACGCTCCTGCGCGGGCAGACCTCCCGGATCAGGCTGTCGCCATACGGGTTTTCCGTAATCTCCACATAGTCCCCGACCACCGGGAAATCCCCGCGGAAGCGCAGGCTGCCGGTCAGCACACAGTAAAGTTCCTTTTCTTCATTCCGTACCAGATACCGTTCTCTCCGAACCTGTACAACACGATAAATATTCCCTGTAATAGGTATTCCTCCCTTTTCTTTCCGCATCAATATGCGGTATCGGTAAAATGTTTGGGTATTCCGGGTTTCCTGCAAGTTTTTCCCATTTCGTTTTTTCCATCACAATCGCCCCTTTCTCTGGTCCGCAAAGGCGCAAAAAAGCCGCCTATCCGTCATGGATAAGCGGCCGGTCAACCGAAATATATGCGCAGGTTATGCCTGCGGGCCCTTCGGATGATCGGACACAAAGCCAGTGCGGATATTCATAACAGCAACCGTCATCTCATTCTTCCGCATTCGAAGAGCCCCCCTTTCAGTTCAGTGTATAGCAAGTATACTATGATTTTCCGTACACCGTCAACTGTTTTCTATATCCTCCGGCAGCGGTCCGCGGAGCAGCGCAAGCACCGACGGAAGCCATGCCGCCGCGCCGCTGATGCGGAACTGTTCCCCGTCTCCGTCCTCCCGGACGGCCAGCGGCAGGTCACCCAGGATCCGTTCCACCGCTTCCGGGGTCATCCGGGCCTTTTCCGCAATCTCTGCCGCGGATACATAGCGGTCCGGATCGTTCACGGTCAGGTCCTGCAGGGCAAACAGCGCCTTCAGCGCGTCCTCGTCGGACAGCGTTTCCAGCTCCCTCGCGACGTTCCGGATATCGGATTTCTTCATCCGGCTCCAGGCCCGGCTGCCGGTAAACAGGACCGTATCCCCGCAGCGCACGGAGCTTCCCTCCGCCTCGTTCCAGGCAGACAGTCCCCACCGGGCTGCCGGTTCCTTCGCGTAATCCTTTTCCTCCCACGGGACACTCTGCTTATATCCGCCGGTCATCACAGCCTCATGCAGCTGCGCCGCCAGGCGGTACGCATGGTCGAAGCATTCTTCAGCCGGCAGGGCAGTGAAATGGTTCTTCAGCGCCAGGCACAGGGATTCCAGCCCGCTGTTCGCGGCATGACCCAGCAGTTCATCCACGGAAATCCCGAAGAAATCCGCGATTTCCGGCAGCAGCTGGATATCCGGATAGCACTGCCCGCTTTCCCATTTGGAAACCGTCTGGTTGGTCACGTTCAGGTGCTTCGCGAGCGTCTCCTGCGTGATGCCCTTTTCGCGCCGCAGGAACGCGATCTGTTCATTGATTCTGATTCCGTTCATGGATATCTCTCCCTTCGTCAACTCCGGCCGGTATCTGAAGTATATCCATGGCAGGCATTGAAATCAATGACGCGTTGGTTGATTTTTATTATTTTCTCCAACCTCCGGTTGGAAATTGGCGCGCGTCAGCCATACCGCCAGTCCCGCGATCACGACAGACAGCACGATCATCGCCGCCTGGAAGATATCCGCGCTGGGCAGGAAGGAGGTGGTGCCGTCGCTGTTGGCAATCACCGGCGCGTCCCGGAGTACCCAGGCGCCGATCTGCGGGCCGATGATGCCCGGAATCAGCACCTGGCTGAGAATCCGCAGGCCCTGGAACCGGCCGGCCATATGCTCCGGCGTGTAGTTGCGCAGCTGGGTACCGAATGTCGCCATACCGCTGAGGTAACCGGACATCATCAGCAGGGATCCGATGAACACCGGGATCTTCATCCCCAGGCCTTCCGCCGGGATCCGGGACGGAACCAGCCACAGCAGGATAAACCCGGTCATCAGCAGCATCATCGCCTGCAGCACCATCCTCCGGAAACCGAAGCGGTCCACCAGCCGGCCGAAGCAGAACGTAACCACAGCCGCCAGGATGATGGCCGGCGCCATAATCAGTACATAGTCCGCCATGCCCAGCGTCTGCTCATAGTAGATGATCAGGTACGGCATGAAGATCTGGATGGAGATATTGAACACCATGAAAGCGATCATGGACAGGTACAGGGTGGTGTTCTTCCGGATCACGTCCGGCCGGAAGCCGTACAGGATAGTGGCGAAATACCCCAGGCTGTCCGGCTGTTTCACCGGGGCCTCCTCCACGAGGAAGAACCCCAGGATGCCGATCAGCAGCACCAGGCCGCCGATAATGCAGTAAATCGTGGTCCAGCTGGACGCCTGGTCCAGGTCAAAGCCCATGAACCCGCCGAACACCACCAGGATGGAGATCAGCGGCATCATGGAGTTGATGCCCTCCGCCGCGCCGCGGTTGCCCGCGTCCGTGGAATCGGTGAGCCAGGCGTTGTACGCCGCGTCATTGGCCGTGGAGCCGAAGAAGGTCATCACGCAGTCCAGGATGATCACCAGCGTGATTCCGACAGATGCCGCGGCCACCGCCGAGCCGAACACAGCGGAGATCACGTCCGCCCGGATCAGGGCAAACGCGATGATCGAGACGCCCCAGGCGATATACCCGGCGCACATGAAGATCTTCCGTTTCCCGATGCGGTCGGACAGTGCGCCCATCAGGATGGTGGTCAGCGTGGCCGCCACCGCGCTGGCGGTGACCATCAGCGCGATGTCCGAAGCGGACGCCCGGAACATCTTGTAGATGAACACGTTGAAGTACATGTTCTCCACCACCCAGGCCACCTGCCCGGTGAGGGAGAAGATGATCAGCGCAATCCAGAATTTCCTGTTTTTCTTCATGCAAAGCACCTCGGTTCTGTCTGGTTCATTCAGCGCTCCCGCCCGGAACGGCAGCGAGCAGCTGCTCCGATACGTCCCGGAATTCCTCCGGGGATATTTTCTGCACTTTCCGGTCAAAGGTCACCAGGCCGTTGGTTTCGTCCTCCACGTCGGACACCTGCGTATACACCGCCGCGGAAAGTCCCTTCGGAATCAGCGGGAGCACCTGCTCCAGGTACAGCTTCCGCAAGTCCTGCACAAAGGTTTCCCGGTCCGTATACTTCTTATACCCGTATGTCTTTTCCAGGTTGAAGCTGTGCTCCGGGTATTTCAGACACCAGCCGCCGAATTCCGACAGGAACTGCGGGCGGTTTTCCTCCCCAATCCGCAGGGGTTTGAAGTAGATATGCAGGCTCTCCACGTCGCTCTCCCGTTGTTTGAACCAGCCGGAGGTGCTGTCGATGAACCGCGTCCCGTCCAGCGCCTTCAGGCGGCGGTAGGCGTCATCCGCGCAGAACTGTCCCCAGCCCTCGTTGAAGATCGTCCACAGGCAGATGCAGGGATGGTTCCCCAGCAGGCGCACGGTTTCGTCCATCGCCTCCAGGAAGTGTTCCCGCGCTTCCGGATCCCGGTTCAGCCGGGTATCCTTCTTCGGCCCCAGCCTCGCGGTCGGCAGGATCGTATCCCGCAGGAAGCGGTATTCCCCGCAGTTGACCATATCCTGGAAAACCACCATGCCCAGGCGGTCACAGTCGTAGTAGAACTGCTCCGGCTCAATCTTGATATGCTTCCGCAGCATGTTGAAGCCCAGGCCTTTCATGGCCCGGATGTCCGCCTCATAGCATTCCGGCGAAGCGGGCGTGTACAGCCCGTCGCTCCAGTAGCCCTGGTCCAGCAGGCCGTGGAAGAAGTACGGCTTCCCGTTCAGGCACAGCCGCGGCTTCCCCGCCACGGTGCGAATCTCCAGCGTCCGCAGGGCGAAGTAGGACTCCACCCGATCCTGCCCGGCCTCCACGGTGAAGCGGTACAGGCGCGGGTTCTCCGGGCACCAGTACTCCGGGTTCTCCACCCGGATGCGCGCCTTTCCCCCGACCAGGGGATACCGCTTACCTTCCAGTTCCACCGTGCCCGCGTCCGCGCCTTCCGCGGTGATCTCCGCGGTGTCCCCCTCTGTGCGGATCGAGAGGGAGCGGATATACCACAGCGGCACCGGCTCCAGCCACACCGTCTGCCAGATGCCGGACACCGGCGTGTACCACATGCCGCCGCGCTTTTCTTTCTGTTTTCCCCAGGGATGCCGGTGGGAAAGGTCGTTGACGGCAGTGACGGAGAGCTCGTTCTCCCCCTCGTGCACCAGCTCCGTGATGTCCGCGGTAAACGGCAGGTAGCTTTCCCCGTGAACCGCCGCGCCGTTCCCGTTCACGCGGACCACCGCCATGCGGCTCACCGCGCCGAAGTGCAGCAGGATCCGCATTCCCTTCCAGCCTTCCGGCAGCGTAAAGCGCCGGGTATACGTCATCTCCCGGCCGTATTCCATCTGCGTTTCCACGCCCGAAAGCAGGCTTTCCGGGCAGAAGGGCACCCGGATTTCCGTCTTCGTGCCCCGGTATTCAAAATCCCATTCCCCGTTCAGGCACAGCCAGTCCTTCCGGACCATCTGCGGCCTGGGATATACGTCCCACGGGATGCCGGAAAGCGCTTCTCCGGCGGTCGTATACAGTTTCTGCATCGGGAATCCTCCCCCTGAATTCTGGTTTGATTAAACCACTTTTCCTACAGTTTGACAACCCGGGGAGAGTGCAGAACCGGGCCGTAGTCCACGCTGCAGCATACTTTCTTCATGCGGGAAAAGCTAAAAGCATTTCTCCGGAAAATCATATTTTATGTTCTCTTGACAACGCTGTGATCCTTATCTATAATTTAATCGATTGTAGGCTAAAAATAGAATTCTGCCTACATTCAGGAAGTGATAAATAATGATCTGCACCCACAAACAATGCCTGAAAGAAAAAGGAAGCGACTATCAGGTTCAAAAGGCTGTAAAGGCCGGCGAGCTGTATCAGATCGAAAAAGGCATATATGCGGATACAAGGGATGTAACCACTCTGGCTGTTATTTCCACAAAATATCCGGAAGCGATTATTACGCTGGATTCTGCATTTTACTATCATGGATTAACCGATGTGATTCCGGATGAATACTATATCGCCACTTCCAAACATGCCAGGAAACTCCGTGATTCAAGAATAAAGCAGATTTTTGTTCCGGATGAGATCCTGAACCTGGGCGTTATCGTCATGTATCGGAGAGACGCCATGTTCAGAATATATGATAAAGAACGGATGCTGATTGAGTTGCTGAGCCGTAAAAACAGCATTCCCTACGATTACTATAAAGAGATTCTCGGGAACTACCGGAATCAGATTCATGAACTCGATATTGAACGGATTCAGGACTACGCTGAAAGTTTCCCAAAGCATAAAATGATCAGCGAAGCCTTGTCGGCAGAGGTGTTTTAATGGCTTCAATCAGAGAAATGATACGACAGGCTCGTGCACAGGGCTTTCTGGATGACAATGCCGAATCAAAGGTATGCCAGGATATTATTCTGAAGGCACTCTCAGAAAGTTCACTTTGCAGAAACGCAACAATCAAGGGAGGTGTGGTCATGCGCAGCATCACCCACGATTCAAGGCGTGCCACACAGGATATGGATATTGATTTTATTCGCTATTCCATCAGTGATGATTCGATTCGTGCTTTCATTATGGCGCTTGATTGTCTTCCGGATATTCAAATTGTCCAGACAGGCACAATCACTGAACTGAAACAACAGGACTATCATGGAAAGCGGGTCCATATCAGGATTTCAGATCACACAGGAGATGCCATTGAAAGCAAAATAGATCTTGGCGTTCACAAGCATCTGCAGATCGAGCAGGAAGAATACTGCTTTGATATTGGATGCTATGACAACGGCGCCAATTTATTAATCAATACAAAAGAACAGATGTTCGCTGAAAAGCTCCGGTCATTGCTGAAATTCGGGCCAAACTCCACTCGCTATAAAGATATTTTTGATATGTACTACCTTTCGGAATACGTTGATGTCTCAAAGCTGAAGGAATGCATACACGAATTCATTTTTGCTGATCCGGGAATGCGGGAAAACAGTATGGAAGATGTGAATAAAAGAATAAAGCGTACGTTCGAAAATGAGAGCTATGTTAAAAACCTTACGGCAAGCAGACATAACTGGCTGGCTGAGAATCCCCGGGATGTTCTTTCCACATTGAGATCGTTCCTGCAGAAATTATGATATCCGATATACCAGGCCAATCTTTTGACAATGGTTATAGGTATTAATCGATCTTCCGTTCATCTCCAACTTTAATAATCCGGCAATCGTCATCATGAAACTTCGGGAAAAGCGTCTGGAACTCTTTAACCATATCTTCTCTGCTCAATTCACCCTCTTCATGAATGGGTCCATATCGAAGATCATCAAAAATATAGTATAAATCATGGTCCGAATGAACTTTACGCGTGGTAAAGCTTCTGGTAGGTATATAACCTTCAACCCTGATTTTCAATGAATCAACCTCATTTCTCATAAGCCATGTAGCTTTCCTGTCCCTGTCTGATTTTCAATGTCGTTTTAACAGGAAACAGTTCAGATTTCCCGGAGGGAACGGACAATCCGGTCCTCCACACCCGTGGGCGTCACCACGGGATCCGGCTCCAGGTACAGCAGGGCGTTGACCCCCGCGTCCTTCGCGCAGTACATATCCACCGCCCGGTCCCCCACATACCAGGTGTCCGCCGGGTCCAGGCCATACTTCTCCAGCAGGTACTTCACGCCTTCCCCGGAGGGTTTGGGTTTGAACTTCATCTCCGCCGTCACGATATCCCGGAAACAGTCCAGGATACCCAGCCGGCTGAGGATCGGCCGGGAGGACGCGCCCCGGTGGGTATACACGAAATGCTCCGCGCCTTCACACCGCAGCCGTTCCAGGGTTTCCGCCGCGCCGTCGATCAGCGTGATTTTATCATCCAGCGAGTGGGCGAAGAAGCGGTACCGCTCCTTCATCTGCTCAAAGGGAATTCCGGCGTGGGCGCTGGCGTTTCGCAGGTACGCGGTCACGGATTCCCCCTTCACGCCCTTCAGCACTTCGTCTTCCGTATCATGCAGCCCGGCTTCCTCCGCGGCAGCCTTCGCGCCCTTCACGATCACGGCATAGGAATCCAGCAGGGTTCCGTCCAGGTCCCAGATATATGCAGTCATCTGACTTCCTCACATTTCACAGTTGAATTACCGGAACGAGCGTACCAGCACGCCGTACGCGGCGCCGGGCTTCCGGCCGGCAAGCAGCAGGGCTTTCATCTTCCGCTGCAGGGAGGTTTCCTCCGGCAGTGCGGAAAGGTCCAGGCCTTCCCGCTGGCCGCCCGCCACATGGAACACCCACTCCAGGGCCGCGTCGTTCTCCGGGAGGTCCTCCCGGATGTCGAACGCCTCCCGGAAGCGCAGGATCCGGGAATCCGGCGGCAGCAGTTCCTTCAGCACCGGGGAAAGCAGCCAGCTTTCGCAGGTTTTCGGCAGGTCCGCCCAGTCCGGGAAGTATTCCCGCAGGAACGCGTCCGCCCGGGCGAGGGATTCATTCATCCGGTCCGGCTCCAGCTTCGCGTCCGAAGGGATATGCACGCCGATTTCCCGTTTTACGGGCTCGTTCTCCGCCAGCTCATATTCCAGCTCCCCGATGCGGAACAGCCGCGCGCCGGCCTGGCGCACCGTCCATTCATACCGGTCAAACCCATCATAGCCGTAGGACCGCCGGTGCTCGGAGATAAACCGCGGGAACGCCTTCATGGTTTCGATCCAGATCTCCTCCGGAATCCGCTTCCAGGCACCCCACTTCCGGCTTTCCATGGCTTCCATCAGCTGGTGCATCAGGATGCCGGCGCCCAGGTCGTTCTCCGGCGCGCCCTGCCCGGAAAGCTCCGCCAGCACGCTGTCCCCGGCCTTCAGGGTAAACTCCCGCGGGATGCCCAGCTTCAGTGCCAGGCGCTCCGCCTCATCCAGCAGGTTCATTGTGCCTTCATCCGGTACCGGAGCTGTCTCCGGCAGGCGGATCCGTTCCCGTTCCGCAATCCGGACCTGTTTCGCTTCCTCCGGGGAAAGATCCCACAATTCCTCCGGGGCGCCCTTCAGGCCGGTCTTCCGTTCAATCTCCGCCGTCAGTTCCGCCACGCAGTCCCGGAAAGCCTCCCAGGGCATATCCGCCTCCCGCATCCGCACCGCGACTGCCGCCAGACGGGGGAACAGCTGGAACGCCGCCCGGTCCAGGCTCGCAATCCGCTCCGTCCACAGCGGGCACTCGATGCCCATTAACTGTCCTTCATATTCCGCGGCATAGGCCGGGATCCGGGGCATTTCCCAGATCTTCCGCACGTCGATCCGGCCATAGGAATAGTCCAGGTAGAAATAATCCGTATCGGAGCGGATCACATGCCCGCCGCCTTCCATGAAAGCGCGGGTCGTTTCCCTGCCTTCCGCCCACTGCTGCACGATAAAGTAATCCGGCAGCGTGCCGCCCGCGAGCACGTCATTCCAGACGATGGTATTCCTTCCCTTGCCCGCCAGGTATTTCCCGATTTCCAGCACCAGCCACCGCTGGAGCGCGTCCTCGGAGGGGATTCCCAGCTGCTTCATCCGTGCCTGGCAGTCCGGGCAGCGGCGCCAGCGCAGCTTCAGTGCCTCGTCCCCGCCGATATGCACCGCCGGGAACGGGAACAGCTCCGTCACCTCGTCCAGGATATCCCGGATGAAATCCAGCGCCGCGTCATTCCCGGCGCAGAGCAGGGAGGGAAAGATCCCGCCCGAAATCTCCACATGGTTCTCCCACCGGCCGTTTTCTCCCCGCCGGCAGCTGAACTCCGGATACGCCGCCAGCATCGCCGCGGCATGGCCGGGAATCTCAATCTCCGGAATGACCTCGATTCCGAGGGCCTTCGCGTAAGCCACGATGTCCCGGATCTCCCGCTGCGTATAGTACCCGCAGTTGCGTTCCTTCTCCGGCGTCCCGCCGAAATACGAATCCCCGCGCACGGAGCCAATCTCCGTCAGCTTCGGGTATTTCCGGATTTCAATCCGCCAGCCCTGGTCGTCCGAAAGATGCCAGTGGAACCGGTTCAGCCCCAGGATCTTCGCCGCGTCCAGCAGCTTCCGGATTTCATCCGCCGGCATATAATGGCGGCACACATCCAGCATGAACCCCCTGTATCCGAATTCCGTTCCTGCCATCTCCATTCGCACCGCCTTTCTTTTCCGCCGTTCAGTATACCATGGCGCGAAGCTTTGGGAAAGCCTCCGTATATCCCGGGAAAAACGAAACACCCGCCGCGGCAGATGCCGCGGCGGGTGCGGGGAGTATGCCTTCCGGAGGAAGCTCGCCGGAAAGCGGGAAATTCTTACTCGCCGACTGTCATATGGCCCTTCACCGTGCCGACTTCGATATCATACTCGCCGGCTTCAAGGGTCAGTTCCATATCCACCACGCGCCAGGATCCGCCCTGGACGGTGTAGATCTTCTCGGCAACAGGTTCTCCGTTGGCTTTCGCCACAACAGTCGTGATGTCATCCGCGCCGTTGTTGTGGAGCAGGCAGTATACATGGAACGGTTCTCCGCCCTTCGCCGTGTTGGTCACGGTGGTGGTTACCGTCTTGCTGCCCCAGCTGTTCTCGCCTTCCTCTTCGGTCACGCTCTGTGGCAGGATCAGGCAGCTGTAAGCGAAGTCTCCCGCCTTGCCGTAACGCATACTGTAATCATAGATGACCAGCGGATCGCCGTAGTTGTTGGGCGAAGCATGGTTTTCCGTATCCGCCATCATCAGGGCCTGGACGATCAGCCGTACATAGGGGGACGCGCCCTGGTCACCCGCAAGGTCCTTCCACTGGAGCGCTTCCTCAATGTTATTGCGGGCCTGTTCCTTCTGGATGATGCCTTCCGGTTCACGGACTCCGAACAGCAGGTCCGCGTATACCCAGGGCTCCGTGCCGTAGATGAAGCCGGCTTCACCGGAGCCATGGTCGGGCTGCTGGCTGAAAGGCATGTAGATGAGCGCGTCGGAATTAGTCAGTGCGTACTCCGTCGCCTTGTTGGTCAGCGTCAGGATAACAGGCTTGCCGGCATCCTGCGCGTCTTCAATCAGCAGTTCGCCCGCGTCATTGATGTCACCGTAATAGCCGATGACTACGTCCGCGTCTTCCAGTGTTTCCGCGATCTCGCCATACTCCGCGATATACTGCTTGTAATGATCCAGGGTTTCATTGGAGGAGGATTCGATATAAACCTTGGTGCCCTTGGCCAGCGGCAGCACAGCGTTGTCGTTCTTCATCAGGACAGCGCTCTTGGCCTGCAGCTTTTCGGCCAGTTCCACTTCCTCCGCGGTGCGGGCTTTGCGCAGCGCTTCGTTGGTGTCCAGCGGCCACTGTTCCGCCTGGTATTCGGGAGACGCCACAACAGCCAGCGCCTCTTCCGGCACGCGGTAAGGATTCTCAAACAGGCCCTTGCGGAACTTGAAGTTGAGGATCCGGGCCACGGAGCGGTCCACGTTCGCCTGGTCCACCTGGCCGTCCTTCAGGCCTTCAATAATGCAGTCCGGCCAGTTCCACATGGTGGATCCGGTCTTGGTGCCGTCGCCGTTGTCGATGCCGGTGATGTCGGTGCCATGGCCGATGCCGCCCGCGCCGAACATATCGGTGCCGTTCAGCAGTGCTTCATTGTACAGCCATGCGCCGGTCTGCTCGCTCAGTTCGATTCCTTCGTTGGTGACGCCGGAAACCTGGCCGCCCATGCCCAGGGCCCACCAGTCGGTCACGACGATGCCGTCAAAACCGAGGGTGTCACGCAGGTAGCTCATGGTCACCTTGTCCCACTTGACGTCGGTGGTGTTGGTGATGCCGGTGCCGCCGCAGTTGGTCATCACCCACTCATTTCCGCCGGACAGTGCAGCCTTCCAGCCGACCATCCAGTTGTCAAAGTTCTGGGCTACCGAACGGGCATTGCCGAAGTTGCTGTCGCCGCCGCGGCCGATCCAGTGCTTGACGCAGCTGGCAAACCCGGCGTCTTCCATGCCCTTGACTTCCTGGGAAACGATTGCCGCAATGTGCTCGGGGTTCTCGCCGTACTGGGCGCCGATTTCATTGGCATAGGGCTCGAATGTGACATGGACGCCGATGGCGACCATCGCCTTACCGTAGAAGTAGCTCAGCTTGTAAGCCAGTTCGGGATCATTCGCGGTGCCGTACGCGATGTGCGCCTTGTCAATGTAGCCGCCGAACGCGTTGTATTCGCGGTCGGAGGTGAAGATCATCGGCATGCTCAGGCGCTCCGCTTCCGCAGTCGCCTGCAGGTTGTTCAGGGTGTTGACCACCTGGACCGGCGCGCCGTTCAGGTTGAACAGCATACAGGTCAGTGCAAAGTCCGGGATCAGGGAGCGCGCGGTCTCCAGGTTCGCGCTGACGCAGAACAGGGTACCGGCCTTTTCCTTGTCGTTCATCTGGGCCAGCAGGTCGTTCACGCGGGCGTCAGTCTCCTGCCGCCAGTCTTCATAAACGTCCAGCTCGCCGTTTCCGTTCATATCCTTGAACTTGAGTCCGTCCACTTCCAGGATCGGGGTGACGCCTTCCATATAGGTCAGGCGGGGCTGCCCGGTGGTTTCATCCGCTTCAATCAAGGCGAACTCACAGGTCTGGGCCAGGATTTCAGCTTCCGTGGGGCCGGCAGGTTCCTCGGCGAATACCGTGCAGACGGAAAACGCCATAATCACCGCCAGTAAAAGTGCCAGTTTCTTCATGGGGTTTTGCTCCTTTCTCCGGTCGAAACAGTCATGGAATTGTTATGGGTTACCTGCTGGATTCATTATCTCACAAACTTCCCTCCCGTATTCATGAATAAATTGCACAATCATCGGGAAAATCCACGCTTCCGTACTGCGTATGGACAATCAGGATAAGAAATCCGGGCAGGATGGATATCCTGTCCGGATTGGCTTTTTCTGCTTTGTTATTCGCCCAGGGTTACGCTGCCCCACTCGGCCGGGCTGCTGTTGATTTTCTGGCTGCCGCACCATGCCATCTGCGGAATGTATTCCGTGCCGGGGCAGGGATAGCTGATGTCGGTAATGGCAAAGTCGCAGGAGAGTACGTCGCCGGCCTTGGGGGTATACAGCTCAATCTTGTTTTTCTTGGCCATGGTGTTCTCACTGGACAGGTCCGCCCACGGGATCACCGCTTCCCAGGTGAAGCCGGTTACCGTTTTCTCCACAGCGCATTCATAGCCGGGCAGCACGCTCTCGCCGCCGTCCATGCCCAGGCTGACAAAGCGCAGGCGGCTGTCCTTCGGCACCATGGAACGGTCGATTGCCGTATCCCAGTAGCCTTCGTTCATCACGAAATAAATCTGGAAATCATTGGAGCCGTATTCGGTCCGTTCCGGATCCGCCGCGGGATCGGTAGAGATAAACAGCTTCAGGTTGTCCTCCCCGTCGATTGGCAGCATCTCGATGGCTCCCAGGGGAGTATCCTCTGTAACGTCCGCGGCCACATAGAGGTTTTCTTCGTTCCAGGCCAGGTAGAATTTCACGGAACAGTCGTTCGGACCCTGCCAGAATACCAGGTCCCGGATAACCTGTTCAGGGGCTTCCACCACGGCGGGAGAGTCGAGGTTCCAGTCCTCCAATTTTCCGTCTATCACGATTCCATCAGCTTTATGCGCAACAATTCCGGGGCGCTCAGCCGCCGCGGCGGAAACTGCAAGCGTCATAACCATCAGGACCGCGATGATAATACTCATCCATTTTTTCATATCTGCATACCCCTTTCACATGCGGATAATAATCTGACTGCAATGATATGATAGCATGCACCTGAAGCCGGAAAGCAGGATTATTCCGAACAGGCAATGGGAAAATTCGGTATAAAGCCGTCTGACGCGGCAGACATGTCCGGCGCCTTGTCCGGTTCGTTCCCGATCCACAGGCTGCCGCCCATTGTGCCCGCAGCCTCCACGCTCTTGATTGCGCTGCCGGTAAACACATTGCCGATGAACCGGCTGTATCCGATATCCCGCAGGTACAGCGCGCAGCAGCCGGAATTCTCAAACCGGTTCTTCGCCATATCAAAGGATGTACCGCCATAGGCCATCACCGCGGTCCAGTTATCCTTCAGCGTGTTGCCGAAGAACGCCGTGGGCGTGGCATCCAGCCGCACCCCGCATACGGTGCAGGCTTCCGCCGTGCATCCGGTCATCAGTACATGGCCTTCCTTCTGCAGGTTAAAGCCATTCTCACAGGCAGATGCGGTACAGTTCAGCAGCGCATTCCCGCTTCCGGCCGCCATGAAGTATCCCTGGCCGGTGCCGGTCACCGTGCAGTCGATCATGGCGCCGTCCCTCACCAGGGAGAAGAACAGCCCCTGGTCGCAGTCCGCCGCGGAGCATTCCCGCAGGATCATATGGTCCGTCGCCCGGATATCCAGGCCGTGATTGGTTTCCCGGGCAGAGCAGCGCAGCATTTCGCCGCCGCCGCACTTGGCCACATAGATGCCGAACACGCCGCACCGGTCCGCTTTGCAGTCGGTCAGCCGCACTTCCTCGTTATAGGCCAGCACCATGCCCATAGAGCAGTCGGACACATCCGCCCCTTCTGCGGTCACTTTCCCACAGCCGCAGCAGATGATTTCTCCCGCATCCGCGGGGGCGTTCACTTCCGGCAGCAGTGCCGCATAGAACAGCGGCTTTCCGTTCACCGTGCAGTTTTCAATGGTGTGGGTGGTAAAGTAATCGATATCCTCTCCCACCTCGAACAGGCCCGTCAGCTTCGGAAGGTCTGCACTCCGTTCGCTGAGCGGCGGGCCGGCCAGGGAAATTCCGCAGCCTGTGAAAGCGCATCCGCGCACAGTCATGCGGTATATTCCGCCGCACCACATGCCGCAGGAAGAAGTCCGCCAGGCAGGATCTGCCAGGATGATTTTGCAGTTCTCCAGCGTCATGTCACTGCCGATGGCATAGATTCCGGTGCGCAGGAAGCGGATGTCCAGCCCCTGCAGGGTAACGCCGCCTGCCTCCACGCGGATCGCTGCCTTGAATGCCGGCGATTCAATGACCGGGCTGGCGCCTTCCGCCGCCCGGATGGTCACTGCCTTCGTCACCGTCAGCGGGAACACCTCATCCGGTTCCGCATATGTTCCTTCCGCCAGTTCAATCACATCGCCGTCTTTGCAGGCAGCCAGGGCTTCGGTCAGTGACATCTGCCCCGGGGCAGCATACAGCGTATCCGCATGTGCTGCGAAAGGAACTGCCAGCAGGATTGCCAGGAGCAGGATCAGCCAGGGTAACCTTTTCATTTCTTCACCATCTTTCATTGCAGAAGCCGGGAGGCGGCTTCGCAGCGCCTCCCGGCCGGATGGTTTTCCTTTTGATTACTCAACGGTAACCGTTGCGGACAGATCACCCACAGTGATGGTATGCTCGCCGGCTTCCAGGACCAGGTCCACATTGATCACCCGGAACTGTCCGGCAGTCACGCCCACAACCTTCTCCGCGGCAGCCTCGCCGTTGTCCAGCACAGGAACCGTGATCAGGCCGTCACCGGCGCCGGTGTTCTCAGCCACAAAGCGGATTGTAAAGGGCTCACCCGCCTTGAGGATGCTGGTATTGACCGTGGTCTGCATCTGCATGCCGGAAGAGGTTTCCACTTCTTCATTCTTTACAGTGCGCGGAACGGTCAGCAGGCTCAGGTGGATATCAGCAGGCTTGCTCAGCTCAATGCCGAAGCCGTCCGTGACGATCACATCACCCAGGTTGTTGGGCATTTCGACTGCGGGGTTGCGCTTGGCCAGCATGGCCATGTACAGCCGTACGTCATCGCTCACACCGATATCATCCTGCAGTTCGCCCCAGGACAGCGCCTTGTCATCCGGGTTGTACGCCAGTTCAAACAGCGTCTTGCCGGTGGGTTCCTTCTCGCCGAAG
This sequence comes from Clostridiales bacterium, assembly GCA_017569285.1. Lineage (NCBI taxonomy): Bacteria > Bacillati > Bacillota > Clostridia > Eubacteriales > Clostridiales bacterium. The sequence goes on along the minus strand of CP069419.1, from coordinate 2,198,360 downwards.
AGCATCGCCGCAGTCACGGACGGTGTCACATAGCGGTAGAAGGATCCGACAGAGGAGCCATGGTCCGGCGTGTTGCGGTAGGTCTGCATCACCAGGGCATTGGCATCAATGAACTGCTGCAGGGCAGGTTCATTGCTGTTGGTTCCCTCATAGATCAGCACAACCGGCACCTTCTCGTCCTGGGCATCCTCAATCATGGCCTCATAGGCATCGTTGAAGCTGGTCACATGGAACACGGCTGCCGTCGCTTCCGCGAGGTCTTCCACCACAGTTGCCTTCTCAGCGACAGCCGCCGCGATGGCTTCCCGGCTGCCGGCATTGGAGTCGATGTACACCTTGGCATCCGCCTTCAGGGGCAGGACGCCGTCGTTCTTGTACACGATGGTGGACTTGACCATCAGTTCTTCTTCCATGGCAATGATTTCCGGGCGGCGGTATGTATCGATCGTCTCGGTGCTCAGCGGGATGGTCTGTTCCGCCTTATAGGCATCCGTTCCGATCAGCTCAAGCAGTTCGCCCCAGTCACGGTAGGGATTCTCGAACAGGCCGTACGCGAACTTGGTCTTCAGCACGCGGCCCACATGCACATTCAGGTCTTCCTCGGTTACCAGGCCGTCCGTTACCGTCTGGACCACAACCTGGGGACGGGCGTGCATGAAGATGCTGGCATAGGTTTCATCGTTCACATCCGTACCCGGAACGCCGACCGAGCAGGAGAACATATCCACGCCCGCGTTCAGGATCAGGGCGTACCGTTCCACCAGGCTCAGCTTGGAGATGTCCGTTCCGTCGGCCAGGATACCGGTCTTCGTCATCAGGCTGGAGTCGCCCAGGGGCCAGTCGAGGCACACAACGCCGTCATAGCCCAGTTCGTTGCGCAGGATATCGTAGGTATCCTTGTCCATATAGCCCTGCACACCGGGGGTGACGCCCTCGTTGTTGTTCGTCATGATGTACTGCGTGCCGGCATCCACAACCGCCTTCCAGCCGATCTTCCAGGAGTCAATCAGGTTGGCGGGGGACTTTGCCGCCATGTAGGAATTCCGTCCGCCGCGGGCGATAAAGTGCTTGGAGTGGGACTGGAAACCGTTGTCCTCATAGGCCTTGGTTTCGGCAGCCGCCATCTTGGCGATGTAATTGGGATCATCGCCGTACCAGGATCCGATTTCATTGCCGTATCCGTGGAATACCTGGTGGTATCCGAGTGCAACGGATTCCTTGGCATATTCGCTCATCAGGTTGTACAGCAGTTCGGGATCCCTGGCAACACCGAACGCATAGTGCGGGGCGTCAATCATGCCGCCCCAGGTGTTGTAGGTACGGTCGCCGGAGAAGGTGGCCGGGATACCCAGCCGCGTATCTTCCGCATAGCCCTGCAGGCGGTTGAAAACATCCAGCTGGTCCTTCGGAACACCGGTCAGGGCCGCGATAAAGGTGTTCACATGCATCGTCTGCAGCTGGTACCGTGTGGACTGGTAAACCTTACCGTTGACATCCACAGTCAGATTGTCCGGGTCATTGATCGCCGGGCTCTCCAGGTCAACTACCGCCGCGCTAGCCGCAGTTGCCGCATCACTTCCGCCTCCGCCGAATCCGGCGATTTCAGCGTTGAAGTTGGTCACGGTGGATCCGTTCTGGCCGGCGATACATGCGAAGAGCAGCAGGCCTCCCTTTTCGTCCATCGTCATCTGGGCCGTCAGGTCCGCGACACGGGCCGGCACATCCTGGCGCCAGTCTTCGTACACATCAAGGGTACCGTTTCTGTTCAGGTCCTTGAACCACTCGCCGTCCACCTGGATAAATACATCCTTGGACGCTGCGCTCAGGCGGGGGCGGCTGCCTTCTGCTTCAATGTAGTAGAAGCCGGAAGCGCTTTCCACGATTGCTTCATCTTCCGCAAATGCTGTGATACCCACAGACGTGAGCAGCATAACAAGTGCCGTCAGCAAAGCCAGTTTCCTCATGGTAAATAATCCTCCTTTTTTATTCCGCAGTCTTCCCATACTTGTCCTGCGTTTCTGATACAAATATAGTATGAATTGCCGGCCGGATATCCGAAAGATTTGAAACTCTTTCCGAAAAAAAACCGCATCTTCCCCGTTTTTGGAAATATCCTGCACAAATCAATGGAGATATCTGTCATGTGCTGGATTTTCCAAATTGATATGTTATAATACATACAAATATATAATCACAATCTGGAGGTTTCGCTATGTACCGGGTGTTGATCGTGGATGATGAGCTGCCGGCGCAGCGGTTTGTCCGGAGCATTATCGAACAGTTTTCCGCCACCTTCCAGGTGGCCGATACCGCTTCCAGCGGCGAGCAGGCCCTGGATTTCCTGCAGCGGGAAAACGTGGACCTGCTGATTACCGATATCAGCATGCACGGCATGAACGGTATCGAGCTGGCCAAGTCTGCCCGTGCACTCCAGCCCAATATCCGTATCGTGATCATCAGTGGCTACGGGGAGTTCGAATACGCGCAGGGTGCCATCGAGGCGGGAGTGGATGAATACCTGCTCAAGCCGGTCAGCATCAGCAAGATGTCCGCCATCCTGCAGTCGATTGAGAAAAAGCTGACATCCCAGAACACCGATATTGAAGCTTCCCTCCTCCCGGCTATTGCCTGCGGCCAACCCTACTCCGTGGAAACAGCCGCCCAGATGTACAGCCGCCGGCGCTTCCGCTTTGCGATGATCCGCTGGGGCAACCAGGACATGACGCTGCCCCGGGTGCTGAGTGCCTCCTCCCTGGTACTGCCGAAGCAGGAGCGCTTCCAGGTCCTGCGCGGGCGGGATGATGATGAACAGATTCTCATCGCCCCGGAAGGCCCGGTGGAGGAATTCCTTACCGACCTGAGCGTATACATGACCCGCAAGGGCCCGCTGAGCACCTGGACCGCGGTATATACCCCGGCAGAGCGGGAAATTGAATTCCTGCCGGCATTCATCGAGTGGTCCCTCACCCTGCTGTATCGGAAAACAGTCATCGGCCGTCACCAGATCATCCAGTTTACCGGCGGTGCCATGCCGAAGGAGCATATGCGCCTTCCCACCTCCGAGATGAACCAGTACACATATTTCATTACATCCGCCAAGTACCGCATGATCAAGGATTACTTTATGTCCCTGGCATCTTCCTGGGAGAAGGATCAGCTTCCCCAGCGTGAGGTGTGGCACCTTGGCCGCCAGCTGATTCACCATGCCTCCGCCGTCAGCCCGTCCATCGGCGCCCGGCAGGAGGATCTGCTCACCGGGTTCAATGACCTGATCCGCAGTGCCTCCTCCACCGGTGACCTGATGGCTTCCGCCTATTCCATGCTGTTTGACGGCGGCAGCATGTCGGACCGCAAGCTTTCCCCGCGGGAATTGTACGACTACGCAGCCCAGTACATCAGGGACAATTACGCCCAGCCGCTGAGCATGCAGAGCGTCTGCGATGAAATCGGCATCTCCCAGACATATCTGAGCCGGCTTTTCCGTAAGTACAGCGACACCACCTTCAACGCCTGGCTCACCCGCTGCCGCATGGAGGCAGCCAAGAAACTGCTCACCGAAAAGCCGGACCTGCTGCTGCGCGACGTGGCTGCCTGCGTCGGCTATGAGGATTCCAGCTATTTCACCAAAGTGTTCCACCAGTACACCGGTCAGACCCCGTCCCAGTTCACATCGGGCGGCTGACCCAAAACAGGATGAGTCACCGGGAACAAATCCCGATGACTCTTTTTTATTTCATCATCTGACTCAGGGTATTGCGGTCCACCTTCACGGATGGGGTGTGCGGCATTTTTTCCAGGTGCACATATCTGTCCGGCAGCATATACCGCGCCAGGCTTTCCTTCAGCCCGGCCCGAAGCTGCTTCTCATCCAGTGTGCCCGACCAGAAGCACCAGATTTCATCATTCTCCCGATTGTACAGCACGCAGCCTTCCTTCCAGCCTTCCAGGCCGCGCAGCACAGCTTCCACCTCGCCCAGTTCCATACGGTAGCCCATATGCTTGATCTGGTTGTCCCGGCGGCCCAGCACCATCAGTTGGCCGTCCTCCTGCAGGTAACCAATATCCCCGCTGCGGAAGAAACGTTCCTGCCAGCCGCGTTCCAGCGGGTCCACCACCCAGGAGGCCATCGTCCGTTCCGGATCCCGGTGGTACCCCCAGGCAATCCAGGGACTGGAAAGCAGCATTTCACCCGGCTCTCCGGGCTTTGCCTCGTTCCCGTTCTCATCCAGGAAAAGAATATGCGCCAGCCGGAACGGCCGGCCCACCGGCAGGCGGCTGCCCGCGTCATACTCATGCGGTACCTTGCCTACCGCCACGGAGAACATCTCCGTGCTGCCGTAGTAGTGCCACCAGCCGGCGTTCGGCGTCGCGTCCATCCACACTTTCAGCGGCGGCCACGGCATGGATTCGCCGCTCATAATGCCCCACTTCAGTTCCGGCAGGCAGCCGGGTGCCAGCACGCCTGCATTCACAATGCTGATGAAACTGCTCGGCGTCATGCACAGGCAGGTCACATGCTGTTCCTTCAGGCAGCAGAGCAGCCTTTTCGGGAATCCCAGCACCCCTGCTGGCAGCAGGTACACCGTTGCGCCCAGTGAAACCGGGGAGATTACGTCCAGCACGGAATTTGCGTAGAAGAACGGTGACTGGTTGCCGAATACCATATCTTCCGTAAAGCTGTATACCTCGTTGGTTGCGTCTGTCCAGTTCACATAGCTGAAATGCGTCTGGATGGATCCCTTCGGGATGCCCGTGGATCCGGAGGTGTACAGCACGGACATCGGGTCGTACACGCTGGCCTGCCGGCGGATGGCCGCTAGCTTTCCCGCGTTAGTATCCGCCGCTTCCGCGTCCGCGTACCGGATCAGCGGTATATTCATCCCCAGGGTTTCATAAGCCTTCGCGCCTTTTTCATCCGCCAGCACCGCCGAGGGCTGCATCAGATCCAGCAGCAGCTTCAGGCGTTCCGGCGGCATCGCGATATCCAGCGGCGCGTAGGCACACCCGGCGTACAGCGTACCGTACATGGCGGATACGTTGCGGATGCTGCGGCTTTCCAGCAGCAGCGCCACCGGTGTGCGCACGGGAACCGCTGCCGCCAGGCATGAACCGATCCGCTGTGCTTTTTCCGTCAGCTGCGCATAGGTCAGGCTTTCGCGGTCATCGTAGAATGAAACCTTCTGCGGCAGCCGCTGCGCGGTTTCCTCCAGGAATTCCAGCATATTGGATTTCACGGTTAAACCTCCTGTTGGCTAAAAGTCCATTGGTTCCTGTTCCGCCGGCTCCGGGAACCAATCCAGCGGACGGCCTTCCGCGCCGGAGGACTCGAAGTCCGGGTATTTTTCCGCCCACAGCTGTGCGCATGTGTCATAGGAGGCATAATGCGCGTCCCCCCGGCGGTCCGGTAGGTCAAACATCTGTTTCAGGTCTGCCCCGAGCTTCCGGGTAAAGGTAATGCTCCCCTTCACATTCAGGTGCTGCCAGTCGGCAAAATCAGAGGAATACCGCAGCCCGAACCGGAGTGACGGATCGTTGTAGTTGATCCCCTCCACCCCGTATTCCGCAGCAACAGCCCAGAGGGTGTTGTAATACATATGATCGTTCGCGTAGTCGGGATTCGGGAAGCCCACCAGCATGATCGTGATTCCCTCATCCCGGGCCATCTCAAAAATTTTCCGCGCGTATTCCTCTTCCCGGTCATTCATGTTCCGCTTCACACGGTTCCACACCAGGGACGGCCGGTCATGGTGTTCCGTGACGTCGCTTTCAATGTACCCTTTCCAGGACACGCCGCGTCCCCCGTTGTCCGGCGGGAAAGCAAAATCATTCCAGGTCCGTTTCGCATAGCCATTATGGACCTCCGGCAGGCCAAGGATATATCCCATCGCATCCTGCGGCTTTTCCACGCAGGCCAGGATCGCGCCAATCCGGTTTTCAATTCCCCGGATACCGAAGGTTGACAGGATCGTCCGTCCGCGTTTGGAATAATCCCGGCTATATATAGCCGGCTTGGCATCCAGCAGGATTACCTTCGGGTGCTGCGTCTTCAGCGCTTCCTTAATCGTGTAGTAGCTTACCCAGAAGGGCTGTTCCGCACTGCACAGGTTGTAGGAGGCGATTCCGTATTCCTCCCACAGCACATTGGTATTCACCCCGGCATAGGCCAGGGAGGTCCCGACCGTCAGCACGTCCACACTGTTCTCCGGCTGGCGGTACAGGTTGATCATGGAACAGATTCCGTAGTCATGCTTGGGGGTCAGCACATAGGTGGCAAAAGCAAGCATCAGCACAGTGAGCAGCGCAAAGCAGGCGAGCCGGATCAAAAAGCCCGCCTTTTTCTTCCCGCCTGTTGCTTCCTTTGCCATCTTCGTTTCCTTTCCGCCCTCAGAACTGCGTATACAGGAACGCCGCCCCGTCATAACCCGAACCGTAGATTCCCAGTACCGCAGTCGCCAGGATCAGCGCCAGCAGCACCGGCCATCGGATCCAGAAATGTGTTTTCGCGAGCTTGCCGCACACGTCGATATTCTTCTCGCACAGGATGTCCACAATCAGTACGATCACGCATCCCGCCACGATGATCATCCACTCCGTCATTTCCATCACGCCGGTTATCTTTTCGGCGAAGCCGGCAAAGCTCCACGGCTGCACCGTCTGCGCCATCAGGCTGAGCCCCTGCCCGGGGCCGGCCGTAAACGCGAAGTACTGCGCGATCAGGATCAGGATCCACGTCCGCACCAGCCGGAAGGGCTTCATCCAGCCATCCTTTGGCAGGTTCAGCGCGGTCCGCATGCTCTTCCACACCGGTTCCAGCAGCATGCTGGCTGCCATTACGATGCCGAAGTAAGCGCCGAACACCACCGCGTTCCAGTTGGCGGTATGCCAGATACCGATCAGCAGGAACACCAGCATCGTCGCCAGCACGCTGGGCACCATGCGCCCCGTCTTTTTCCCGAATGCCTTCGATGCCGCCTTGCCCAGCCCGATGCCTGCCTTCGAGGTCGTCAGCGGGTACAGCAGATACGAGCGGAACCACGCACCCAGCGTGATGTGCCACCGCCGCCAGTATTCTGCCACGCTCTGGCTGAAGAACGGCCGGCGGAAGTTCTCCGGCAGCTCAATTCCCGCCATCCGGGAGAAACCGCGCACCACGTCCATGCCGCCGGAAAAATCCAGGTACAGCCGGATGGCGTACAAGGTCACACCACCCAGCACAAACCAGCCCGGCAGGTCCCCGCCCTTCAGCAGGGCATCCGTCACCGCCGCCAGCCGGTCCGCGATCACCAGCTTTTTGAAGTAGCCCCACAGCAGCAGCTGGAAGCCGGATACGAAATTGTCGGGATCCAGCGGGTGCCCGGTCCGCAGCTGGCTGCCCAGCTCCTTCCAGGTGGAAATCGGCCCCTGTGCCAGCTGGGGGAAGTATCCGATGAACAGCCACGCCTCCAGCGGGTTCTTCCGGGCCTCCGCCTTGCCGCGGTATACGTCAATGAGGTATCCCGCGCTCTGGAACGTGAAATAGCTCAGGCCCAGCGGCAGGATCAGGTCCGCCCCGGAGAAGGCGGGATAATACTTCAGGAAAGCCATGGCGCCCAGGTCCAGTACCAACAGCACAGCCAGCAGCAGGCGGCTCTTCTTTTTCCGCAGCAGCAGGCCGCCGCCCCACATCACCAGGGCTGCTGCCGTCAGGTGCGCCGCGCTGTACCAGCCGGAAAGGCATACAAAAACCGCGCTGGCGCATACCAGCACCAGCCAGCGGACCTTCAGCGGCATCAGGTAGTACAGCAGCAGCGTACATGCCGCGAAGGCCAGGAACTCAACGGTCAGTATGCTCAAGTTCCGCCTCCCGTTTCAGCGCTGCCCGGTCAATCTTTCCGCTGCCGGTCCGGGGCATGGTATCCCGGCGCAGCAGGCTGTCCGGCAGCATATACTTGGGCAGCGCCGCCTTCAGCGCCTTCCGGATATCCTTTTCATCCGCGGTCCCCGTAAAGGCCGCGATAATCTTTTCGTTCGGAGCATCATACCAGCAGCATGCCAGCTCCACGCCCTCCGCCGCGCTCAGCGCGCACTCCACCTCACCCAGCTCGATGCGGTATCCGCTGCGCTTGATCTGGCTGTCCCGCCGGCCCAGGAACATCAGCTCCCCGCGGTCGCTGTACTCGCCCAGGTCGCCGGTTTTGTAGAGGATTTCCCGGATCTGCGGCCGCAGCGGATTCTGCACAAAGGCGGCAGCGGTCTTTTCCGGCGCGTTGTAGTAGCCCGGCGACAGGCAGGTGCCCCCCACGCAGATCTCCCCGTCGATCAGCTCAATCCTTGTATTGCCGCACGGGAACCCGATCGGCAGGCTGTCCGTGTCCGCGAAGTCCCGGTCCACCCGGTACCAGGCGCACACATCCGTAATCTCCGTCGGCCCGTACATATTCACATAGTCCGCGTCCGGCAGGGCCTGCTTCCAGCGGTTCAGCGTCGCGCAGGGCATCGTCTCCCCGCAGAAGAACACGCGCTTCACGCCCGGCAGCGATCCGGGGGCCAGCACGTCAGCGTTCGCCAGCGCCGTCAGCGCCGACGGCACCCAGAACAGCGTGTCAATCTTCTCGGCATTGATGCGTTCCATCAGCCTTTTGGGGAACATAAAATCACCACGCGGGATCAGGTGCAGGCTGCCCCGCATCTTCATCGCGCAGTAGATGTCCAGCACGGAATTGTCAAAATAGAACGGCGCCTGGCTTCCGAAGCGTACGCCTTCCGGCAGCCGCAGCGCGCCGCAGGCCCACTCGACGAAGTCCACCACGCTCCGATGTGTGATGGATACACCCTTGGGCACGCCGGTGGACCCACTCGTAAACAGCACGTACAGCAGGTCCGTATCGATATGTCCCGCGCGGCGTTCCGCAAGCTTTCCCGCGTCTTCCCCGCCGGGAATCTCCGCGAAGCACGCTGTTTTTGCGTCCCCCGCGATCCGTCCGGCAATATCCCGGAACTTTTCCTCAAACAGCACGACCGCCGGCTGCAGCGTCTCCGCGATCATCCGCATCCGCGCCTCGGGCATGGAGGAGTCCAGCGGCGTGTAAAAGCACCCCGCGTACACCGCCCCGAACATCGCGCACAGGCAGTCCGGGCTCTTCTCCATCAGGATCAGCACCGGCTGCTGCCGCCCCGTCAGCGCGCAAAGAAAGGTCCCGGTTTCCCGGGCCCTCGTCCGCAGGGCACCCCAGGTATAGCTTCCGCCCGGCCCGTCACAGGCCGTGGACTGCGGCGCGGCATCCGCTGCCTCTTCCAGCCAGTCCAGAATATTCCGCGTGCTCATTTTCCCTGGTACCTGTGCACCAGCTCCAGCATGGACCGCACATTGTTGAAGTTTTCCGGCTCAATATCGCCGGTGATGATATGGATGTCAAAGGCTTCGTCCAGGGCGGCGATGATCTGGGTCAGGTCGAAGGAGTCGATCAGCCCGTCGTCCACCAGCGCGTCCTCGCCGGCGAAGTCCACGTCGTCGCGGACCTCCGCCAGTGCCGCAAGCAGCTTTTCCATATCGGTCATGCCAGATACCCCCCTGTTCTTGGTGCAGCACGCCGATCAGCTTCGGCTGCCCTTCCGGCAGGGGCGGAACACGCCGTCCCTGCCGGAAAGGCATCCCGGGGGAAACAAAGCTTTCCCCCGGAATGTGTGCGCTTGTCATGCGTTGATGCGTTTCTGGGTTTCCGGATCGAAAAGATGCAGCTTTTCCATGTTCGGTTTCAGCAGCATTTCCGTCTCTGTGGGCGCTTTTTCTCCGGCGTACTTAAATACTACCACTTTTTCGCCGATCCGTACATACAGCAGGTACGCGTCACCCAGCGGCTCAATGGAATCCAGCTTTGCCGGAATGGAATTCACACCTTCCTGCGCGATCTCAAAGTCGGACGGCCGGATACCCAGGTCCACCTTTTTGCCCGTATAGGGTGCCAGGGATGCCTTCACATGGTCCGGCGCTTTCAGCCGGAATGTGCCCGCGTCCAGGATATATGCGCCGTTCTCTTCCTTCACGCTGCAGGGGAAGATATTGATCTGCGGGGTGCCCAGGAAGCCCGCCACGAACTCGTTGGCCGGATGGTCGTACAGGTCGTTCGGGGTGCCTTCCTGCATGATGTGGCCGCCGCTCAGCAGCACGATGTGGTCCGCCATGGTCATGGCTTCCGTCTGGTCATGTGTCACGTAGATGGTGGTCACATTCAGTTCCTTCTGGATCTTCTTCAGCTCGTAGCGCACCTGGTCACGCAGCTTGGCGTCCAGGTTGCCCAGCGGTTCGTCCAGCAGGAAGACCTGGGGGCTGCGCACCAGGGCGCGGCCCAGGGCCACACGCTGGCGCTGGCCGCCGGAAAGCTGGGCAATCCGCCGGTCCAGCAGGTCCGTCAGTTCCAGCTTGGCCGCCTGCTCGTTCACCAGCCGGTCAATCTCATCCTTCGGCACCTTCTTGGTCTTCAGGGAAAAGCCCATATTTTCCCGCACGGTCATGTTCGGGTACAGGGCGTATTCCTGGAACACCATGGCGATGTTGCGCTCCTGCGGCGGAACGAAGGTCTTCTTTTTGCCGTTTTCCGTTTCCGTCATCAGCGTATCGCCGAAATAAATCTGGCCTGAGAAGGGTTCCAGGAGGCCGGCGATGGAATACATGGCCGTGGATTTGCCGCAGCCGGAGGGCCCCAGGAACACGCAGAACTCGCCGTCCTTGATATCCAGGTTCAGCTTATCCAGTACGTAAGTCTTGCCCTTGTTGTAGCTTACGCACATATCCTTGATCGTAATCGAAGCCATGTCTTTTACCTCCCGAAGCCTTCAGCGTCGATACCAAAGCCGTATTCATACAGCGGGTTTTCGATATCCTTGGGCATATCCTCCCGCTGCGCGAGCACTGATTCCATGGTGGCGGGAATCTGGAACGGCAGCCGGCCGGTGATCTCGGTCTCGCCGAAGAGGCAGTCCGCAACGGCCTCCGCGCCGCAGGTTACGCCGGGGCGGTATACCAGCAGCACGCTGTCCGCTGCTTCCGTAACTGGGGTCAGCACGTAGGCGCGGTTCATCACCACGACGGCTGTCACATTGGCGCCTGCCTTGTCCAGCGCGTTGATCAGCTTCACCTGTTCCTCCGGGAATTCCAGGGTGGAGGCGCCCCACGCGGGATCATGGGTGCCGCTCTTCTCGCCCATCACGACCACGGCGGTCACACCGCTCAGGTCCGCGGGAACTTCCGCGGCATCGGCGATATACGTTACGTTTTCTTCACCGGCCTTGTTCTTCAGCGCCTGCAGGATGGTGGTACCTTTCAGTTCCACCGGCTCCTTGGCGGTCCAGCCGCTGCTCAGGCAGCGCAGGTCGTCCGCCAGGGTGCCGGCCACGATGAACTTCTGTCCTTCCAGGGATACGGCGTTCTCGTACTTCACCAGCGTGAAGGACTTCGCCGCGGCTTCCTTCGCGACCGCGCGGTGCGCTTCACTGCCGATGATTTCCTCAGCCGCGTCTTCGTCCACGTAGGGGTTCTCAAACAGGCCCATCTTAAACTTCAGCACCAGGATCCGGCGGCATGCTTCAGTGATCTTTTCCGCCGGCACCTCATCCACCACCTGCCGGGTGGAGCGTACGCCCGCGCCGCCCAGGATATCCGCGCCGGCATTTGCCGCACCGGAGAAGTTCAGGCCCCAGTCGGTCTGGATGATGCCTTCATAGCCCAGCTGTCCGCGCAGCAGGTCGGTCATGACCACAGCGCTCTGGTCAGCGGAGTTGTCCACCGCGTCGCCGCCCAGGTACGGAACCGTGGAGTAGCCGTACGGCATGACTGCGGCCGCCCCGGCTTCCATACCGGCTTTGAATCCGGCCAGGTGGAGCTCCAGGGAGTCTTCGGAGATCGTCAGCGGGGTTCCGTCCACGCCGCCCGTCTGGGCGCCTGCGCCGGGGAAGTGCTTCACAGTCGCGACCACAGAGTTTTCATCTACCCCGTTTTCGCCCTGCAGGGCTTTGACCGCCGCCTTGATCAGGTTCTGCACCACTTCGGTGTCTTCGGAATAGCATTCCTGGTTCCGGCCCCACCGGGGATCGGTAATCAGGTCAGCATCCGGGGACAACGCCATGCGGACGCCCACCGCCATCAGTTCTTCCTTCAGCACCCGGTTCAGTTTCGCCACCAGCTCCGCGTCATTCGCAGCGCCCTGGTTGATTTCATCCGGCAGGTAGGTTGCGTCCTTCACGAAGGCCGCGCCGGCTTCCGTGTCCATGGAGAAGATGACCGGGATACCGAAATCGGACTCTTCGCTCAGCTCCTGGATCTCATTGGTCAGGCGCGCGGCGTTCCGGGCGTTGGATACAGGTCCTTCAGGCTCCTTGTCCTCGTCCTCATCCTCGTCCTCGTCCTCTTCGTCTTCCTCTTCATCCTCATCGGGTTCTTCCGTTTCGAAGATGTATTCGTAAACCAGGGCAAACCCCACGTTGTTTTTGGTAAACCAGCTGTCCTTCATCGTTACCAGCGTCAGGTGCACCATCTGCGCTGCCTGCTGGTCAATATCCATTTTGCCCAGCAGGTCGTCCGCCCGCTCTTCGGCGGTCAGCCGCCAGTCCTCATAGGGATCCAGCTCGCCGTTGTCATTCAGGTCCCTGAACCGGTATCCGTCCACTTCAATGATGTCCTTCACCCGGGCTCCCAGCTCCGGCTGTACCGGCGCGTCTTCTGCCGCGGCGGGCATCACGCCGAGCGCCAGCAGGGCGGCCAGGACCAGGGATGCAATCTTTTTGAATGTTTTCATTTTGTTAACTCCTTTCCGCCTTACGACGCGGTAACCGCACCGCTCATCTGGCCGCTGATCAGGTACTTACCCATGAAGATGTAGATGATCAGCATCGGCAGGGCCAGGATCATGGAGCCGGCCATCAGCTGGTTGATTTCCACACCCGTTGAACCCACAAAGCTGTTCAGCACAATCGTGGCCAGCGGCGCCTGCGCGCCCTCGCCCTGGTTTGCCAGGACCAGTGCGAACAGCATCTCATTCCAGATGGATGTGCACTGGAACACAAACGTGGTAATCGTCGCCAGCTTGGTGTTGGGCACCACAATTTTCCGGTAAATCTGCCACATGCCGTTTCCGTCGATCATGGCCTGGCGGATCAGTGCGTCCGGCACCTCGGCATAGTAGCCGCGCATCATGGTGGTGCACATCGGCATTCCGAAAATTGAGTGAGCCAGCACAATACCCCATATATTGTCGTACAGCCCGTAACTGGTTATATTCCTCAGCAGGGGGATCAGGATCGCCTGGAAAGGCAGGTACGTGGCCGCGATCAGGGCGATGAAGAACACGTTGTTCAGCCTGAACTTCCATTTGCCCAGCGCGTACGCGCAGATCGATCCCAGGAACACGGATCCGGCGGCGCCGAATACCGTAACCACCAGGCTGTTGAGCAGGGAGACCGCCAGCAGGTCCATAGCGCCGCTGTAACCTTCCATGGAGAAGTTCTGCGGCAGCGCGATGGGCGACGTACTGATCGCCTCGGCATTACTCTTGAAGGAGGATACGAGCGCGCCCCAGAAGGGCAGCATGTAGAATACCAGGAAAAGGACCAGGATCAGGTAGTAGACAATATGCAGCACGGTCATATGCCATTTCGGCTTGACCCGCAGCGTCTGTGCCGCCTGCCCTGCCTTGCTGCGCTCAGCAATCATGTTGTCCTGCATATTATCTCTTCCTCCTGTTCGTCAGGTAAGTCAGCGGCAGAATCAGCACCAGTACCATCACCAGCAGGAAGCAGCTGATAGCCGCGGCGTACGCATAGTTGTCATGGGCGTACATTTCGTTGTACATCATGATCGGCAGTGTCGCGGATGCCGGATTCGTGTAGCTGGTCAGTGAGTAGATCAGGTCAAATGAACGCAGCGCGTACATGGCCAGGATGGTGATGCAGCTGCCCATTGCGCCGGTCATCTGCGGCAGGATCATCTTCCGGTAGATGCGGGGCATGTAGGAACCGTCCAGCTTGGCGGCGTTCACAATATTGGTCGGCACATTCTTGATGGCCGCCAGGAAGATCACCGCCACATAGCCGGAGAACTGCCATACCATCACCAGCATGATCGAGAACATGACCATCTCGTTGCTGGTCCAGTTGATATTCAGGTTAATTCCCTGCAGCCGGAAGAATTCCACCAGGATACCGCCGTTGCCGTTGAACATCTGCTGCCAGATCAGGCCCGTCACCACGAAGGAAAGGGCAAATGGCAGCAGGATCAGCGTCCGGAATACCGGGGTTCCTTTCAGGCCCTGGTCCATCACCAGCGCCAGGCCCAGGCCCAGCAGCAGGCAGACCGGAATGATCAGGAACAGCTTCAGCGTATTCCACACGGAATTCCAGAAGGAGCTGTCGGCGAACATCTTCGCATACTGCCCGAAACCGCCCCAGCCGTAAGAGGCTGTCTGGCTGTGGTCCGGCCAGTCGGACACGGACACCCACACGTTCCAGCCGATGGCCACATACACGAAGTAGATCAGCAGGGCCGCGGGAATCAGCAGCCAGATCATCGGGTGCCGGTTCAGGAATGCCTTGATCCTGTCATGGAACACATAGATCAGCACCATCGCCGCTGCGACCGCCGCCGCGAAGATCAGCCAGATATACTGCGCGCTGAAATTCTTCCGGAATGCGGCCGCGCCTTCGGCGTTGGCCATCACCAGCTCGCCGCCGCGGTAGGCGTAGTGTCCGTTCTCCTGCACGCTGCCGTCCGCCGCCGCGAAGGTGTACGTGCCGTCCGGATTGAACGTGATGGAGGTGGCTCCGTCCGTACTTTCCGCTGTATAGGCTTCCTGCACAGCTTCGGCGCTTTCCTCAATGACGAACATTTCCTTGAGGCCTTTGATGCCGTATTCCGCCTTGTACGCCTCGCCGGTGGCGGGATCCGTCACCGCGGAGGTGTACCGCAGCTTGGAGCTGGTTTTGCCCACCTTGGTCTCGGTGCCGTCCGTGTCGTTCACCAGCGTCAGCGCCTTGTCCGCATAGGTATATTTTCCGGTCTCCTCAGCACTGCCGTCGGCTGTGCTGAACCTGTAGGTTCCGTCCGGGTAGAAAGTGATTCCGGAGGTTTCGTCCGATCCGGTCACCGTGAATTCCTCCGCCACATGGTCGGAGGTCTCGCGGGTGGTCAGCCGGCCCAGGATATCGCTGAAGGTATATGTCTGGGTGCAGGCCGCCCCGGTGGCGGGATCCTTCACGTCCGACACATACTCCAGGGTGTTTTCCGATTTCTTGGTCGTCTGCTCCCAGGCGTAAGCCGGGGTGCCTTCCGCCCGTTCCGATATCGGAACGTAGTTGCAGGAGTTGACCAGCACCAGCGCGAACACAGCCAGCAGCAGCGCCGGAACAGCCAGCAGGAACCATTCCTTTCTCTTCAGCTTGTTCCTGAGGTTTTCCGCGCAGAGATAGACCAGGACAAGGAGCAGGACTGCCAGGATGATGCCCCAGAAGGCGCCCTTGCCCTCAAACGTCATCTTGTAGAAATTGTTCAGGAATAATTGGATCTTTCCCATAAGCAGCGCTTCCTCTCAGGAAAGCCTGCGCAGGCGCCGGAAAACCGGGCCTGCGCAGGTCGTCTTTAGTGCTTACTCGTAACTCAGGCCCCAGCCGTAATCGTACAGCGGGTTCTCCAGGTCGAAGGAGACGTCGCCGGACTGGTCGTTCACAGAAGCCATATCCCGCGGGAACTGCAGCGGAGTCTTACCGGTCGGGTTGTTCTCCCCGAAGATCGTCTCGGCAATTGCGATGCCGCCCTGCTGGCCGGGATAGTAGGCTTCAAGGATCGCGTTGGTGTTTTCGTCGCACCAGGTCAGGATGTAGGGCCGTCCGCCGGTTACCACCGTGATGATCTTTCCCTGGGTATTGGCCTTCACCGCTTCGAGGATCTCCTGCTGGGAGGCGGTGATTTCGAGGGTGTCATAGCCCCATGGCGGGTCATGCTGGTAGCTGGGCTCACCGACGGAAACGATCACGACGTCGGCATCCTTTGCCGCTTCGGCAATCGCCGTCACGTCGTCCGCGATGAAGGTCACCGTGTCGTTCTCACCGGCATACTTCTCAATCGCGGCAGCGATGGTCAGGCCTTCCTGCTGGGAGGACCAGCCGCCCACCAGGGAGTCCATGTCGCCGGCACGCGGGCCGCAGACCAGGATCTTCTGGCCGGCGTTCGCCGTCAGCGGCAGGGCGCCGTCGTTCTTCAGCAGGGTCATGGCCTTCCGCGCGGCTTCCAGGTTCAGCGCGGTATGCTCTTCGTTGCCCACGAAGGATACGGCGTATTCCACGTCGCAGTAGGGATTCTCAAACACGCCCAGCGCGAACTTCGCGCGGACAATGCGGTAAGCCGCGGCGGTCAGGATCGCTTCGTCGATCTTGCCTTCGCCGGTCATTTCTTCCATCTGGTCGATCAGGCGGATGGATTCACCGCCGATGCCGTCCACGCGGCTCTGGGTCACGCCGATGATGATGGCTTCCTCATCGGAGATTTCTTCGCCGGTCATGGTGCCCAGGGCTTCCTGGATGGCCCAGATCATACCCCAGTCGGTCTGGATGATTCCGTCAAAGCCCATCTGGTCCCGCAGCAGGTCCTGCAGCGCGGCCTTGGAGCCGATCGCGCTGTTTTCCATATCCAGGGCCAGCGGCACGGAGTAATACGGCATCACGGAGCCGACGTTCGCTTCGATGGCGGCGTAGTAGGGCTTCAGGTGAATCTGCAGGGTTTCCTCATCCGCCACGATGGGAGAGGTGTCCTTGCCTTCCATCTGCGGGCCGGCGCCGGGGAAGTGCTTGATGCACGCCACGATGCCGTCCTTGTTGACGCCCATGGTCCCGTTCTGGAACGCCACGATCTGTGCCCGGACCATGCGGGTAACCAGGTCGGGATCCTCACCGAATGTCTCCATCACGCGGCCCCAGCGGGGTTCGGAGGCGATGTCGGATTCGGGGCTCAGCGTCATGCGGACGCCGATGGCGATATGCTCTTCGCGGGCGATTTCAGCCAGCTTCGTCACCAGTTCTTCATCGCGGGTGGCGGCCAGGGCCAGGTTATGCCCGGTAACGGTCGCGCCGGACACGTAGCTCAGGCCGTGCACGGAGTCCATGGATACCAGGACCGGAACGCCCAGGCGGCTCGCTTCGGCGTATTCCTGCACCACGTTCATGGTCTCGGCCGCCGTCTGCACACTGTTCAGTTCACGGATCAGCAGCATCCCGATGCCGTAGTCCGTGCAGTACTTCTGCAGGTACGGGGCAATCTTGCCGTCAGCCCGGGGCAGGTAGGTCGGGTGCTGCATCTGCGCGATCTTTTCCCGCACAGTCATCTGGCCCACCAGGTCGTCGGCGCGGGTGTCCGCGTCCAGGCGCCAGTCTTCATAAACGTCCAGGGAGCCGTTGCCGTTCAGGTCGATAAACCGGTACCCGTCGGCTTCAATAATGGTTTTCACATGGGGATTCAGTACCGGCTGTTCATAGGCGGTTTCTTCCGCCGCGGAAACGCTGACCAGGCTGAACGCCATCATCAGCGCGGCAAGGACCGCAAGGCCCCGTCTGAAATGATTCTTAGTCAACAAGGTTCCAGTCTCCTTTCACATTGGCTTCCCTGAGGATATTCACGATACGGTTCGCATAGTATTCCGCGTCATGGTCGGTGGAGGTGGCGTACTCCTGGATCTGGGTCTGCAGGCTCGTGGAGGCGCTCCACGGAATCGCCGTGCCGTGGGTGATGCTGGGATACACCTTTGTGGCGGGATCCAGCAGCTGCTCCTTGAAATGCAGGGTCAGTTCGTTGTATATGTCATCCGGCGTATCATTGTAGGGGGAGATGGATTCCTTCCGTGCGGAGAAATATTCCTGCACGTCCTGGGTGCACACGCTGTACGCCCAGCGGACGCCGCCCTCCACGTTGGCGGAATTGTTGCTCACCACAAATCCGTCCACGCACATGCCGAACCAGCCTTCGGTGCCGGGGAAGGTGAATACGCCGTAGTCCACGCCGTACACCTGTTCCATGTTGGTCATCAGCGGCTGCGCCCAGGCGCCCATGATCTGCATGGCGTAGGTGCCGTTCACCATGGAGCCGGTGGCATGGTACCAGTCGCGGCTGTTATGGTCCGGCGCGACGTAGTCCATCAGTTTGGTATAGGTCTCCATCACGCGGGTCAGGTCTTCCACGCTGTACTCGCCGTTGATGAAATTCTCGTAAATCTGCGGATCGGTGCCCAGCAGGATATTCTCAAACACCTGGCTGGCTGGCCAGCCTTTCTGGTCGCCCAGGTCCAGCGGATATTCACCTTCGGGCATCTTGGCAGCCAGCTCGTCGCAGATGGCCCAGAACTCGTCCCAGGTAATGTCCTCATGATCCGGGATGGCCACGCCGTACTTCTCAAATACGTGGATATTGTAGAGGATGATGTTGGTCTTATGGATGCCGATCGGCACCACATAGTGGTTGCCGTCCGCCGCGGTGCACATTTCCGCCAGGCCGGGAATAATCCGGTCTTCCAGTTCGCCGTATTCCCATACCTGGTTCAGGTTCAGCAGCAGGTCGGAATCCAGGTAGGGCTGGATTTCCTGGCCGGGATGGGCCTGGAACGCTTCAGGGCTCTTGCCCGTCTGCTGCAGCACCTTCACCTTCATGACCATCGCGCCGCCGGCGCCGCCGGGAATCGCGTTGGATTTGGCCGGCTTGTCCGCTTCGTCTTCCAGGTAAACCGAATTGAATTCCGAAACAACGCTCTCGATGGCATCCTTCTCGCCGCCGGCGGTCCACCAGTGATAGACATTCACGGTGCCTTCCGCTTCGGTATCGTCAATGATTGCTTCGAAATTCAGGTCATCCGCGTTGATCTTGGGATTCTTGGCTGCCAGCGCGCCGGTGCAGGATACCGTAAGGAGCACAGCCAGCAGCAGGGCAATCATTTTTTTCATGTTCCGGTCCCTCCCCTTCTCTTGTCCGTTCCCACTTCCCGGGTTAATCCACAAAAGTCAGCGTGGCCCACAGGCTCGGATTGGTATCCACCGCATGCATTTCCGGCTTGCGGTCGCGTCCGTCCAGTTCAGAGGAGTACTGCATCCGCAGGCTGTGGATACCGGGGCACGGCAGGTCCACGTCCAGGATGGAGACATCGAATCCGACCGTCTTGCCGGCTTCGGGCACCAGCTGCGGGATGTTCTTGTTGCTCAGGTTATGCAGCGGGATTTTGCTTTCCCAGACGATGCCGCCATCGATGGAGGCGATGGCTGCCTCGTAGTCGTCAAAGACCACCTCATCGCCGTATTCACCCTGGGTATCCCAGCCCTGGGTGTCAGCGATCATGTCGCGGTCGATGTAGTTGAAGAATTCATATTCTCCCTTATAGCCGTACGCGCTCTGCACGATCCGCCAGTCGGTGGCGGTGTACTCGGTGCGGGCGGGATCCGCTTCCGGATCAGTGGAGAGGAAGAAGATCACGGCGTCCAGCTCATCCAGCGGGAAGCCTTCCCGGTAGACCAGGGGAGTGTCGTCCAGGATCTTCATGGCGATGTAGAGGTTTTCCTCATCCCACATCACGTAGGTTTCCATGGAGCAGTCCGCCTCGCCGTCCCAGTGCTCAATCTGGTCGATGATCTGGTTCTGCGCATTGATCTTCAGGCACTTCGTGGTATCCCACTCGCCCAGGTCGCCGTCAATCACGACTTCCCCGGCCTTGGGAGCTTCCAGGTTTTTGTCAGAATATGCCAGCGCGGTGGTGGAAACGCCTGCCAGCAGGGCCAGCGTCATCAGGATGGCAATCAGTTTCTTCATGTTCAGATTCCTCCTTTGTTTCAATCAACTCTTACGGGCAGATATTCCCCGTTCTGTTACCGTCATTGTAGCGATTCTGCGGATATTCCACACGTTAAGATACAAAACGGGAATGAGAAAAAAGAAAGCATCCGCCTGATTCATGCGAAAATCCGGCACGGTGTAATGGAATATCCGGCACAAACAGCACTTTTCCTTTCGGAAAACCGCCTCCTGTGATATGATGGGCGCACAGAAGGACGGTGATCCCATGCGGCTGAGCGTTAAAATCGTACTGATATTCTCCGCGATGATGATTCTGGCAATGCTGTTATTGTCATCCTATGCCATGGACATCACCCGGGAAGGATCCAAAGAATATACCGTGGCCCGCTTCCACAACATGGCCGAAAACATCTCCCACGAACTGCAGGAAGATTTCTCCATGATGCGGATGACCATGCGGGACCTTTCGGAAAACTCCGTGCTGATCACCGCGCTGAACCAGATCGTCCGGGATGATTCGGATGATCATAAGCTCGGTATCCGTGCTGAAAATACTGCCATGGTCCAGTTCCGCCGTTCTCCCCTGGCCAATGCCTGCGACCGCGTTTCCTTTTATACCCGGGATGGAATATTCCTGACCTGGCCGGAACTTACCGGTAATGATGGCGCGAAAGCGGAAAACCGCCTGAACACCCGGCTGGATATCGTTTCCGCCTGCCCCTGGCTGGATATTGTGGAGAAAAGCAATGAACCGTATATTCTGTTACCGTACAGAATTCCCTTTTTCGATGCGGAAAGAGACTTGGTATTCGGCATGGCACAGTCGGTACGCCAGGGAGACAGGGTCATCGGCTGCCTGGAGGTGGACCTGAAGCTTTCCCGCCTGGAACACCTGATGGAATATACCGATGAAGAAGATATCCTCCTGCAGGTTTTCCTGGATGACGGCCGGCTGCTGTACTCCAGTGTGCCGGACCATCTGGTTCTTCCGGAAGATATGCCGCAGGATAAGTTTGTCCTGATCTCCCCGGAAAATTCCGACAAGCAGTACAACGCCTATCATATCCAGCTGGAAGAGTATGGGCTGAGCATGACCATCGCCCAGGATTCAGCCGCAATAACGGCAATGCAGGAGACCCTCCGCCGGAACATCCTGACACGGGCATTGTCCATCCTGGTTCCGGCTCTCGTCCTGATTACCCTGGTGGCCATCGGCCTCACCTGGTCCATCCGGAAGCTGACACGGAAGGTTCAGCAGGTTCCGGCAGGCCGGGTCCTGCTGGGCGATGACGATGAGGTGGAAGACTTCCGGAAAACCGTCACCTCGCCCGCCGACTATGAGACGTATGAGCTGGAGAATGTATTCAACCAGATGATGCACCAGCTGCGGGAGCAGGCCAGCACAGAAATGTCCCTGCGGGAAGGTGCGCTGCAGGCACAGCTCAGCGCCCTGCAGACCCAGATCAACCCGCACTTCATCTATAACACGCTGAATATCATCAGCGCCAAATCCATGGAAAGCGGCAACTATGACGTTATCGAAATCTGTGACCGGTTTGCCTCCATGCTCCGATATTCCACAGACACCCGCTCCCGCACCGCCACCCTGGCGGAGGAAATCGATAACGTCCGCAATTACCTGATGCTAGCCAAAGCCCGGTATGAGGACGACCTGGAATATACCATCGACGTGCCTGAAACCCTGAACGAGATCACCGTGCCCAAGCTGACGCTGCAGCCCCTGGTGGAAAACGCGCTGACCCACGGCTTCAACGGCACGAACATCCGGCGCGTGCTCTCCGTCTCCGGATATGTCCGGGGGGATTCCCTGGTGCTGGAAATCCGGGACAACGGCACCGGCTTCTCGGAGGAGATGCTCCACAGCCTCCGCGAACGGATCCGGGAGATTGAGGACGGCAAGGTCTCCATCGAATCCACCGGCGGCCATATCGGCCTGGTTAACACCTGCCTGCGCCTGTATTACTACAGCAAAGGTGCCATGCGCATGTCCATCTGCAACGACGACGGCGCCGTGATCACCATGTCCTTCCCGGCAGCCGGAAACGGGAAAAAATAAACCCGGAGCAGGACCGGCAGCACACGCATGCTCAGCAGTTTCCCGGGTATACATACCGGAGATTTTCCTCTGCTATCCTGACCAACGAATAAACCTTTCCCACATCCGTCGGTTTCTTCCCCGTCATCCGGTACCGCGGGAAGAAGCGGGAAATATGCAGCGGGATTTCGCTCCCCGGTTTTCCTCCGTACACGTCCTGCAGGCCGGCCACCCAGCCGCTCAGCTCCCGCATCTCTTCCTCGCTGTCGTTCTCCCCGGGAACCACCAGCGTGGTCAGCTCCACATGGCACCGCTTCACAGCCTCCCGGATGAAGTCCATCACCATCTTCCGGTCACCGCCGAGGACGTCCCTGTAATACCGGTCGGTAAACCCCTTCAGGTCGATGTTCATCGCGTCGATATACGGAGACAGTTTCTCCAGGATGCCGAGGTCCGCGCAGCCGTTGGTGACCATCACGTTCAGCATGCCCTTTTCGTGCACCAGCTTTGCCGTATCGTGTACATACTCCCAGCACACCAGCGGCTCATTGTACGTGAATGCCACTCCGATGTTCCCCATGTCCCGGCAGTTGTCCGCCATCTCCGCCAGCACAACCGGGGACAGTTCCCGCGTATCCGCCGGAAACTCCGCGCCCTCCCGCTGGGCAATTTCATGGTTCTGGCAGAAGGGGCAGTGCAGGTTGCACCCGAGCATGCCCACGGACAGGATCCGGCTGCCCGGGTGGAACATTGCGAGGGGCTTTTTCTCAATCGGGTCCAGCGCCAGGGCGGATACCTTCCCGTAATACACCGGCCGGACCTCGCCGCCTTCCGCCGCCCTTGCGCCGCAGGGGCCGGTCTGCCCGTCCTTCAGCTCGCAGTGCCGGAAGCATACGTCACATCGTGCCATTGTACATATTCCTCCTCCGGTCAGACATGCCGCACCACTTCAAACCGCTCCAGCGCAATGCGTTCCCCGTCGCGGATTCCGCCCTTGCGCCGGGCGATATCAATCTGTTCCTCCACCGTGTCCACGCCGTCCAAATCCGGCAGCAGCAGGCCCCGTTTCGAACCGCTGCTCACGATGACCCCGTATCGTTTTACGTCCAGCTCTTCCGGGCCGGAAATCTTCTCCGGCGCAGAAAGGACGTCCACATTGATTTCCAGCTTATCCAGCTCGTCCGGGCGCACCGCGTCAAACCGCGGGTCCCGGGTGGAAGCGCTCACCGCGTTGGAGATAATCTCCCGCGCGATGTTCTCCCGCGTGGGCAGGAACGTCCCGATGCATCCCCGCAGCCGGCCGTCCTCATGGATGGAAACAAACACCCCGGCGCGGTCCCGCTTCATTTCCTCCGCCGCCCATTCCGGCACGTCCGGTGTCTTCCGCTCCAGCACCCAGCTTTCCACCGTTTCCCGGGCCAGGCGGACGTACGGATCCTCCGCCGCCCGGCGTTTCCGCAGGCGTTCCGCCTGGGTCTCCCGGTATTTCAGCAGGAACCGCCGTTCCGGGTTCTCCCCGCCGGGATGGAAGGAGCAGATGCCGTATCCCACCCCGGTCACGTCCTCATGGGAATATACCTTGGCTTCCACGTCCAGCCCGTCCAGCGCTCCCGCCATGATGACAAACGACCGGTGGCCGCACTCCGCGGCCTTGTCGCAGAAGCTTTCGTCAAACTCCAGCATCTCCCCGAAGGCCGCCCGCCCGGCCGCGTCCATGATGCGCGCGTCATATTCCGGGCCTTCCTTCGCGAAGCCGTAAGGGCCGTAATCCTGCAGCTTGTGCGAAAGGTCCCCGCTGGCAATCAGCACGACTCGCCTTCCGGTCTGCTCCACAGCTTTCCGAATCATCTGCCCGAGGGCATAGTGGTCCGGAAGCGGCAGTCCGGACAGGCCGATCCGTACCAGCCGGTAATCCATATACGCCTGGTCCACGAAATACAGCGGCACCATGGTGCCGTGGTCCAGGTGCCGGTCTCGCTCACCCAGCGTTCCGGCCGGGAAATCCTTTCCTTTTGCCAGGGCACAGACAGCGCTCACCAGCTCCGTGTCATATTCCTTCCGGAATTTCACTCCCGGTGCGCGGAAGCTCCCGAAATCCCCGGACGCATGTTCCCCGGGGGAAATGTGGAAATAATCCGCGTACAGCACAGTATGCGGGCTGGTCACGATAATCGTCTCCGGCCGGATTTCGGCGATCTCCGCCGCCACCGCCCGGTACGCGGCAATAGTCTTTTCGATCTGTTTTTCACTTCCGTGCCCCACCTCCGGAACGATCATCGGCGGATGCGGAACCATATACGCGGCAGCAATCGGCATGCGGATCCCTCCCTGGCCAGCCGGCAGTCTTTGGTTTTCTTCCTTCGGCAGAAGTATACCATGGCGCGCGGCTTTGGGAAAGCATCAGCACGATAAACAAAAAGGCCCGGCCCGGCGTTCCTGGAGTGAGGGAACGCCGTCCGGGTCTGCAGGAGGTGCGCGTTGTTGCGGCCCTACCGCGGAATCCTGCCCTGGTTCAGTATTATCATATCCGAAAAAAGTACGTTTGCATATGAACATTATGGACCAAAAACTGAAAATTCCGGTACAAACCGCACAACTCAGGCCGAAAAAAATACGGACAACCGGACGGAAGCGCAATAACTGCGCATAGTCATTGTTTTTTCCATCATTTCAGATTATAATAAAAAACAGGCCCGAAATAACGGGAGACATCTGATTTATAACGCATATCATCCACGGAATCACCCCGCAGGAAAAGGAGTACCCCCATGGCATTAGAGTACGCGGAAAGCATTGTCCAGCTTCTGATGAACCTGGTCGCTCTTTTGCTGTGCCTTTTTTACTATATCAGCGTCAAGCAGAAGGGCTGGGCGTTCTCCATCCTGTTCTTCCTCAGCAACCTGCTGAGCTCCTATTACTGGACTTCCTACCTCATCATCATGGGGACTTACCCGCAGGTTTCCGATGCGATGTCCTACTTTGGCTGGAACGGCGCCTACATGATCCTGCTGGTCTTCCTGCTGAACATGAAAACCCCGGAAGAGCGGCGCTTCTTCCATCCCCTGATGCTCATTCCCATCCCCTTTAACATTGTCCAGCTGATCCTCTACCTGCCCTACGGCCGCCCGCTCAACAATATCTACCAGGTGGCCATCTGCACGGCCATCGCTGTTTACAGCATCCAGAGCTTCTGTTGGTATCGGAAGCACCGGGCAGAAAGCAGCCCGAAGCCGTATATCGCCCTGGCTGCTTTCGTGTTTGTCTTCTGTGAATTCGGCATGTGGACCTCCTCCTGCATGGACGGTCTGCTGGGCGAAATGTATTATCCCTTCTCCTTCCTGTGCAGCCTCAGCTATCTCCTCATGGTGTGGGCGATCCGCCGCACATATTTCGGTGCGGATGAAAGCGCCAGCTTTGACCCGAAGTACCAGACCCTGCTCAAGATTGCCTGCCTGGTGGTGGTGCTGGGCTTCTCGCTCGGCGGCATCCTGCTGGGCGCCTGGATGCGCGACCAGATGCTGGAGCACGCGAGCGACGCGTTTGCCTCCAATATCTACAACATCATTCCCGTTGTGCTCTTCGTCATCTCCCTGATCCTGGTTATCTTCATGGTCGCCACAATCTTCGTGGTCTATTTCGGCCAGCGCGCTGCGGAGAACAACAAGCTGCGCGAGGCCCGGCAGATTGCCGAGCGTTCCAATGCCGCCAAGAGTGAGTTCCTGGCCAACATGAGCCATGAGATCCGCACCCCGATCAATGCCGTAATGGGCATGAACGAGATCATCCTGCGCGAGAGCCTGCAGGCCCGCGACAACCCGGAAACTGCCGGGGATCTCCGCACGGTGTTCAGCGATATCAGCGGATATGCCGGCATCATCGATTCCGCCGGGCGGAACCTGCTGGCCATCATCAACGATATCCTCGACATCTCCAAGATCGAGGCCGGCAAGCTGGAAATCCGGGAGGACAACTATTCCCTCCGTGCATTCCTCAGCGACCTTTGCCGCCTGATCAGCTTCCGGGCCCAGGCCCGGAACCTGGAATTCCGCACAGATGTGGATCCCCGCCTTCCGGACAACCTCTACGGGGACGAATCCCGCCTGCGCCAGGTCATCCTCAATGTGCTCAACAACGCTGTGAAGTACACCAACCATGGCTTCGTCAAATTCACCGTCACCGGCACCCCGGTCTCCGGCTATATGCCTGGCCAGCGTGTCAACCTGACCTTCACCGTGGAGGATACCGGCATCGGTATCCTCCAGAAGGACCTTTCCCGCCTCTTTGAAAAATTCGAGCGCGTCGGCCCCGCCGGCAGCGAGCAGGTGGAAGGCACCGGCCTGGGACTTACCATCTCCAAAAACCTCCTCGATATGATGGGCGGTACCATCCAGGTGGAAAGCGAATACGGCAAGGGATCCCTGTTCACCGTCACCCTTTCGCAGAAGGTGGTTTCGACCGAACGCATCGGGGAATTCGATATCGAGGCAAAACCCGGCACGGAAACCGAAGTGCTTCCGCGGGAGCTCTTCCGTGCCCCCAATGCAAAAATCCTTGTCGTGGATGACACCCGCATGAACCTGACCGTGGTCGAAGGCCTCCTCAAAAAAACCGAACTGAAGATCGACACCGCCCTCAGCGGCGAGGAAGCCCTGGCCCTCACCCTGCAGATTCCCTATGACGTCATCCTCATGGACCAGCGGATGTATGGCATGGACGGCACCGAAGCCATGCACCGCATCCGGGAGCAGGAAGACGGCATCAACCATGAAACGCCCATCGTCTGCCTCACCGCCGACGCCATCGCCGGCGTCAGGGAGAAATACCTGGAGGAAGGCTTCACCGACTACCTCAGCAAACCCATCGACAGCCTGGCCCTGAAGCGCACCCTGCTCCGCCACCTGCCGAAGGACAAGGTCGTCCTCCTGAAGGAAGACGAACAGACCGCGTCGCAGAACGCCCCGCAAAGTGCCAATACTGCCGAAGAGGCAAAGGCCGAAAACCCCTTTGTCCCGCTTGAGAAGGCAGGTATCCACCCCGCCCGCGGCCTGTATTACTGCCAGCAGGATGAGACCCTGTACCGTTCCCTCCTGGCTGAGTTCGCAGCCAACGCAGAAGAAAAGGAAGAGCGCCTCCAGACCAGTTTCAAAGAAGAAAACTGGAAGGACTACGCCCTCCTGGCCCACTCCCTTAAGAGCACTGCCGGCACCATCGGCGCCACGGCCCTCTCCGAAACCGCCGCCGTCCTGGAAGCCGCCGCCCACAGCGAAGACGAAGCCCGCATCCAACAGGACCACCAGAAGCTCCTCTCCCTCTACCGCCGCACCACCGGCGCCGTCCGCTCCTTCTGCACCGGGGACAACATCCTCCCGGAAGTCAACGACGGAATCATCGAATTCGACCCGGAGGAATAAGCAGACATCTGGAGGAGATATCATGCAAGAAGCAAAAGCAACAAAAAAGGATATTCGTTGGATTAATTATGCAAGAGCTATCTGCATTATATTGATTTATTACATGCATGCTGAAGAGTACTTTGAATTCTATGTTCCCGGCTTAGCAAAATATATCGCTCCCGTCTATGTTAATGCATTCTTTTTTGTTTCCGGTTATTTATTATTCAAAAAGTTTCTTCCGCTCATTGGAAGCACAAATTTTCATGAGCACGGAAAACAATTTTTTAAAAACATCCTTTTTAGGCTTATAATTCCAACACTCATTTTTTCCGTCATCGAATTTATTCCAAATAGTATATTTCAATCCAGGGATATAACAATTCAATGGTTTGTTGAGAAAACAATTTGGGGACATACGTATTGGTTCATTTCTGCCTTAGTAGTTGCAGAAATAATACTATTTCTTTTATTCTTAACAAAAATTAAGAATATTTGGTTCTATTTCTTTTCAGGTATAGGATTATTTTCTATTGGTTTGATCTGTTTTAACAACAATTTTATCTTAGTCAACATTTTTGAATCAAATCCGTGGCATTTTGATGCAGGATTAGTTTCCATTTTGTTCCTTGTAATCGGGGGAATTTATTGGAAATATGAAAAAGAAATAGACCGATATTTGTCTAAACCAATCATCATCATATGTGGATTATTCGTATATTTATTGGCGTTATTCTTATTTGATCACAACATAAAAGTTTTAGTCTCAATGAATAGAGTAAACATATTGGGTGTTATCATCAGTACAATAGGGATTATTATTCTTGTATTCTTGTGCAAATATATAAGAAAAAGCAATAAAGCAACAAATCTTCTTAATTCTATTGGCCAGAACACGATTGGATTCTATTTTGTCTGCGGTGCAATACCTAAAGCCCTGACAATAATCATGCCCAAATTCCTTCCCAAAGCGAATCTTCCATACATGTTGTTAGGTTTCTTTGCTTCTTTCATTCTGGCATGTATTGTAGTTTCGATTATAACGCATTTCCTTCCGTTTCTATTTGACATAAGAGTTGGGATAAAACGTCCTCAAAAAATGCTAAATTCAGAAAAATCAAATAACTCTGGTCATTAAGGAATGATATATTATTCTCAGTCCAAATTGACCCATCAGACAGAAGGTGACTTACACATGACAGACATCAAGGAGTCTTCCGCACGGAACACTGCACCGCGCGTGTATTGGCTGGATTTTGCCAGGGCTATTGCCATTATCTCCATTACATTCAATCATGCGCTGAGCAGGAGTTTCCATACACGAAGTGAAACATTGGAAGAGTTTTTTCTCATGCCCACAGCGGCATCTTTCATCAAAGCCCTGCTCTATGTTTTCAGCCGAATTGGTGTTCCTTTGTTTCTCATGATTTCAGGTACATTGCTGATCCCCCGCGATTATGAAAACAAAGACGTCACCAAACGATTTATTAAGCATAACTGGTGGGGGCTTTTGCGCACCACACTGATTTGGCTGGTCATTATGTTCTGCTTCCTTCAGATATTTGATGATTCCATGTTGAAAGCTCATGGGGTTTTTAAAGCGCTTATATACCTGGTCAGCACAACATTGTTTTTTAATCAGGTAACCCTACCCAATATGTGGTATATGCCAATGATTCTTTGTATATACCTCATGATTCCCGTTATTGCAATCGCCCTCAGAAAGCTTGGCGATAAATATATCCTGGCGCTTTCCGCCATTCTGCTGATTGGCGGTGTAATCGTACCGAACCTGAATGAAATCCTGTATGCTTGCGGTTTATCGTCTTTCATTTCATGGGAAGTCAATTATACAAACATTTTTTCTATTTATTTCTTGTTCATCCTTGCGGGTTACTGGATCAGCACCGGAAAACTGCAGAATGTAAAAAGCTGCTGGTTATGGATTGTTCTTGCTGTTTCAATATTTATAACCACCTTCTTCCAATTCTGGATTTATTCAACACCCAGTGATTATTTCCTCAATGTTGCTGACTTCGGAATTATAATGATCGTTGTCCCCATGTTTGAGATCATTCGCAGAAAGGCAAATCCTTCTTCGGTTTTGTCCAAGCCGATTACCGGACTGGCAAAGATTGCTTTCGGTATCTATTTTCTCCATATTTGCATCATGTACGGCATGAACGAATGGTTTAACAAAACAGCACCGAACTTTTACCATTTTCCAAGATTCCTTGTGCTGGAAACCGTATCATTTTCTTTATCAGTGCTGATCATCCTTATTACATCCAAAATCAAACTGTTCCGGAAATATGTATATCTGATCAAGAATTGATCATCCTCAATTCACGCATCTGAATTGAAAAATAAAATGCAACACTAAACGGTAACAATTCGGAATTAAACAATGGATTTTGAGTACTCCGCAGGTGGCTGCATCTCGGAGTACAATACATATCTCTTCTTCCCCACTTGAATAATAAGGGACACCTTTTGTTTGGCATGTGTTTCCAATTCTGCTATTCTCATCCTGTTGGCGGCAGAAACGGAGGACGAAATGTCAGGTTTCTTCACTTACGAAGAGCGCCTTTTGCTGCAGAAGCACTTAAAGGAAGGTCTTTCCTTTAAGAAAATCGCTGCCATGCTGCAAAAGGATCCATCTACAATTTCCCGTGAAGTTCGAAAATACTCAGTAGAAATCGCTACTGGGAAATCCGGTTTCTCATTCAATGCCTGCAAGAATCGGATGAGCTGCATGATACAGGCCCCTTCACTGTGTGGGAAAGAATGTTCCCGGAAGCACTCCCAGGTTCTGCATTGCAGGAACTGCCGTTGCAATGAACATTGCCTCAATTTCATAGAGGAAATCTGCACTGCCCGGATGCACGCCCCATATGTTTGTAACGCATGTCCTTCCATCGGCAAATGCACTCTGCTGAAAACGTTCTACGATGCGGAAAAAGCCCACCTGAAAGCACATCAGACTATTTCACACTCGCGCAGCGGCCTTTCAATCAATGAGAAAGAAATTGCCAGACTGAATCGGATTATCTCTCCATTGGTAAAGCAGGGACACTCTATCCATGAGATTTACATTACCCACCGGGATGAACTCATGTGCAGCGAAAAGACGATCTACAACTATATTGACGACTGCCTTCTGGATGTCCGCAACATCGACCTTCCCCGCAAGGTAAGGTTCAGGGTTCGCCGGCATAAGCCGGAGTTCAAAGTGGATAAAGCATGCCGCATTGGGCGCACTTACAACGATTTTGAGGCTTTCATTGGGAAAAATCCGGATACTGCGGTTGTCCAGATGGATTCTGTCATTGGCTCTGTTGGTGGAAAATGTCTGCTGACCATTCACTTTGTACAGTCCAGCTTCATGTTGGCTTTCCTCAGAGATGCCAATACTTCCCAGTCAGTGATTGATATCTTCAACACTCTGGATATACAGCTCGGACCGAAAGTTTTCAGTCGTTTATTCCCGGTGATCCTGACCAACAACGGAAGTGAATTCTCCAACCCGAAAAAGATCGAGGATCGGGAACATACCACTGACGAATACAGCATTCATCGAACGCATGTCTTCTACTGCGATGCCGGCTCTCCGCACCAGAAAGGAGCCATTGAAGTCAACCATGAATTGATTCGCCGGGTATTGCCTAAAGGATCAAGCTTTGACTCTTTGACTCAGGAAGATATCATCCGGATGATGAACCACATTAATTCTTACAAAAGGAAAAAGCTGAACAATCGCAGTCCTTACGAAACGTTCAGCTTTCACTTCGGAGAGGAAGTCCTTTACATTTTGGGATATGAATCAGTGCCAGCTGATCAGATCCTGCTTAAACCTGCTCTCCTGAAAAAGTAATGTAATTCGACTGAGCCGCCAACATTTTCAACTGAATGTTCAGGGGTTGATTCTCCGATTACAATTCAGTCGAGAGAGAGTTAACCTCCTCTTTGTTGTGCCGTCTTTTACATCATACACGACAAAAACCCTTTTGAAAAGGCTGCGTTTCGTTTACAAAACTGGCATCTCGTGTACAAATCCGGATTCTCGTGTACAAAACTGGCGTTTCGTTTACAAAAAACTACTTCTCGGATTACAAACATGCACCTCGCTTTACAAAAATGCTTCTCGAATTGCAATTAAGCTTGCAATTAAGCCATGGGGCCCGAAGTTCGGGCTCCATTCTTTATTTCATCCCGTCTTTCGAAAATTTTTTATCGTTTTACAATAATTTATTATTGACTTTCGCAAAATTCCGTTGTATGATATCCCCGAAAACGAACCTGGGAGGTATCATCCATGAACCAGAAAAAGCTTTCTCTCTGGCTGAAGGCCATTATCATCGGAGTCGGCATCTGCGGACTGATTATTTACTTCGGCATCCTGCCCAATTTCGGAGATGCCATGCACACCCAGTACCCCGAATTCGCTTCCTGGCACTGGCCCTGGCTGATCTTCCTGTGGATCACCGCCATCCCCTGCTACACTATCCTCGTATTGGCCTGGAAGATTGCCACCAACATCGGGGAGGACCGTTCCTTCTCGGCGGATAACGCCAACCTCCTGCAGTACATTGCCTGGCTGATTGCCGGCGATATCCTGTTCTTCTTCCTGGGGAACGCGGTATTCTTCTTCCTCAGCATGAACCACCCCGGCATCCTGCTGGTTTCCCTGCTCATCTGCGTGATCGGCATCGCTATTGCCATCGCCGCAGCCTGCCTGTCCCACCTGGTCCGCAAGGCAGCCGACCTGCAGGAGCAGAGCGACCTTACGGTGTAAGGAGGGAAGAACATGGAAGGCGAAATCATCTTCAACATTGACGTCATGCTGGCCAAACGCAAAATGAGCGTCACCGAACTGGCTGACAAAGTCGGCATTACCCTGGCCAACATGTCCATCCTGAAAACCGGCAAGGCCAAAGCCGTCAAAATCTCCACCCTGGCCGCCCTCTGCAAGGCCCTGGACTGCCAGCCCGGCGACCTTCTGGAATACCGGAAAACAGGCAGCTGAGTGTTATTATTCCAACCGCATAAACAATAACAGATAGATATTCAAACCATCCTCAAACATAAGCAATAAGGAGTCCACGACAATGAAACATCCCGCCGCATCCCGGGGCCGTATGCCCGCCCTGGCTATCCTGCTCGTATCCGTTTTCTACCTCACTATTCTCACCGGTGCCGCAGCGGAATCCGTCATCCCCGTTCCCCTGGAAGCCGTCCTCGGTGTATGGGAACTGGAAGGGGTATACTTCAACGGAGAAACCGTATTCTCTGCAGAAGATATCCTCCGGGCCAGCGGAAAACCCATGACCATGGAATTCACCACGGACGGCCTCTGGATCCTGGATGGTGCTGCACAGGTTGAAGTCTATGACGTCAACCATCTTGCGGACAATGTCCTACCAGACGGCAGCCACCTGGAAGGAGACGAAATATACCTCGCTGTTGCAGATGCTCCCGGCACCACCATGCACTATGTCCGGAGCAGCCTTCCCGGCCGGGAAGGCACATCCGAAGTGGATCCGGCCAACGTCGGTCCATGGGTAATGAAAGACCTGGAATTCCGAACCGATTCCGATTCTTCCTCCCCGTCCACAATCATGACGGCGGAAAGTTTATCCGAGAAATACAGCATCCCCGTTCCAACCGCAGAAGTCCGCAAAAGCGGTTTTATCCTGCTGACCATCAATACCGATACCGAGATATTCCCCGCCCGTGAATGGGAGCAGGCCGGAGATCTGCTCATCTGGAACTACAAACGCAATGACGGAACAACCCTCGTCTGGTCTTTCATTCGCGAAGACACAACTCCAGCCGCAAACGACTGACAACCGGAAAACACCAAGCCAAAGGACACAATCAAAAAACAAGCCATAGTCCCAGCCCCCAAGTCCTGCACTATACCCTGTGTTTGCTGATGCCAAAAAGGAGGCCGCCCCCATGACTGAAGCCAATGAACAATCCCTTTCACAACCCACAGAAGCAGAAAAGGAAACCATCCCGGAAGAAACAACCCAAACCGGAAAGAAGCCCATTACCTGGGAAGCCGCAATCCTCCTGGCACTGGCCTTCCTGGCCTCCCTCTGGTACTGGTTCGGCCATGCGGACTTCTCCGGTACGGTTGCCTACCACGGCATGGGCATCGGACTGACCGTCTCCCACTGGGTACTGACTGCTGCCGCACTCATCCTGGCCAAGGTACGTAACACCCTCAAGCTCAGCCCAGCCGGCATCTTCCTGCTGGCCCTGTCCCTGCTTCTCAGCGCAGTCTACGGAATCTACGCCAACACTGTCATGAAACTGCTGAACCTGCCGGTGCTCCTGCTCCTCAGCGCCCAGGCGCTCTTTATCCTGACCGGCCACAACGAATTCTCTCCCCTGTCCGGCCAGGGGCTGTGGGAAGGCTTCCGCCGCTATTTCATGAGTCTTTTCCACTGCTGGCCAATTCCATTCCGTGCCCTTTCCCCGAAAAACCGGGAAAGCAAAAAAAACAATACAGAGCATATCTTCTTCGGTATCTTTGCCGCTCTCGGCGCCGCCATCCTGGCCCTGGTCATTCTCTCCAGTGCGGATGAGATGTTCGCCGGCATGATGGACCATGCCATCCGGGAACTGCAGAAAATCGACGGTATCTTTATCGCCAAACTGTTCCTCGCCTTCCCGCTGGCATTGCTGCTCTTCTCTCACCGGACCAGCCTGCTCCAGGCTCCCATGGAAGTCCGCCCGGTAACTGCCAGATCCCAGAATCCCACAGTCGTCCGCATGGTCCTGGCTGCCCTGGCCCTCGTTTACGCTCTCTTCGCCTGGGTCCAGGTCCGTTACCTGTTTGCCGGAACAGAAAGCATCCAGATGAGCGGCGGATACGCAGCTTATGCCCGCAGCGGCTTCTTCCAGCTGGTACTGGTTGCCCTGCTGACCCTCTGCCTGATTCTCCCCTCCCTGATTCTCTGCCGGGAAGACAAACCCGTACGCATCCTGTGTACATTGGTTGCTGCTCTCACCATCATCATCGATATCTCCGCCTTCTACCGGATGCACCTGTACATCAGTGCCTATGGCCTGACCACCCTGCGCATTGTGACCCTGTGGGGCATCGGAATTATCCTCCTGGCCCTGCTGGCCGCAGCAGTCAAATCCATCCGGCCACAGACAAAAATCTGCCCCCTCCTGGCGGCAGTCGTTCTTACCACCTGGATCGGGCTGAACTTCACTAACATTGACCGCATCGTAGCGGAAAACCAGGTCGCCCGTTTCAACGAAGAAACCCGAAATACAACATGGAACTCCATGAAAGAAGACAAAGACTACTGGACAGAACGCATCTCATCCCTGGCCTCCGACCAGTACTGGAGCCCGGACTACTACCCCGCCTTTGAAAAGATCGAAAACCTCAACGCCAAAGCCAAAGCCCTGAATCTCCTGAAAACCCGTGGAAACGCAAAAGAGCGCAACGAAACAGTACCGTATAAGACTCCCCAGCTCTATGACTGGAACCTGTCCTATCTGCAAGTGCCATAAGAACAATGCTCACTTCTTTTCTCATAGTACACCCGGCAGGAGTATAAAACCTACCGGGTGCTTACATATTGAGAAAAAGTACTGATTGTGATAATGTAATAAGAAACGAACTACTCATAAACTGCCAGATAAAATAAGAAGGGAGAAGAAGAATATGGCACATAGATCAAGAATTAGGACAATGGGTTTGATTCTCGCCCTTACCTTCATTTTTGGCGCTCTTCTCTCAATCCCTCTCGCCTGTGCAGCAAATCATTCTGATTCTGTCGAAGCCATGTTGGATATCGGACCAATGGTACAATATAAAATGAAATCCCTTGCAATAAATACAGACCCGGATCATACAGAAGAAGTAGTTGAAATCAAGGCAATTCACATGGCCGATTCGCTTCCGGATGGTTTCATCCCGTCTGATGCTAATACTGTTTCTTCCTCTGGTTCCAAATATCCTGTATATATCTTTTTCGATAACGATAATGATGCCGCTATTATATATTTTTACACAACGGCCAATACGATTGCCATGAATCCGTATTCTGGGTATATGTTTTCTGACTTTAAGGCCTTGACCGATATTTCCGGCATTGCTAATTGGGATTCATCCAATGTGACAAACATGAGCGGGTTGTTCTGCGGTGCAAAAAGTCTGCCGGATGCTTTAGCCTTGAGAAATTGGGATACTTCCAATGTAACAGACATGAGCTATATGTTTTCCAGTGCCACATCTTTGATGTTTGTAGATGTTTCCAATTGGAATACAAGCAGAGTTACAGACATGACATGTATGTTCCAGGTTGGAGACAGTTGGTCAGCCAACGGCCAATTGACAGAAATCCTCGGGCTTGGAGATCTGGACGTTTCAAATGTCCGGGATATGACGTGTATGTTTTATGGGTCCGCGCAAATGACATACTATGATGTCTCCCGATGGAACGTCTCCAAGGTCGAGTCCATGAATCATATGTTCTGTGACAATCGCAGTCTAAGATCCCTCGATCTTTCCAATTGGGATGTTTCAAGCTTAAAGACTATATGCAATATGTTTGATGATAATTATGAACTCACAACAATTGGAGATGTCTCTAATTGGAATACATCCAATCTCATTGATGCAGGTGGCTGGCTCAATGAATGTCATGCATTCGTAGGTGATAATACTGGTACCCTGGATCTTTCCGGATGGGATACCAGTAACTTGAAAGCAGCCGGAGAGATGTTTTCAAGCACACATGTGCGCATTATTGATCTTTCCGGATGGACTTTTGACTCTATTACTAATGATCTATGGGATGGTGCAGGCCGTGGAATCTATTATGAAACCGGCAATAGCCGAGAAGGCTTTGAAGGATTGAGTCAGATGTTCAAATATACATCTTGGCTGACAAATGTTTATGTCTCTCAATCAGGTCAGGATTCATATAATAGAGCCTTGGAAAAGGGAATTGCAACCCTGGATATGTGGTATGGCTCGAAGTCAAAAGATTTTACCGTAAAAATAGACTAATCAAAAACTACTGTCATCCTCTCACGCAATCCCACCTGTCGCAGCACTCTGGATCTTGTTCATCCTTGCATAGCTGCCGCCCAGTTCCACCAATTCCGCATGGGTCCCCTCTTCAGTAACCCTGCCTTCCTCAATCACCAGGATCTTATCCGCATTCCGGATGGTAGATAACCGGTGTGCAATGGCAATAATCGTCCTGGTTCCCGCAATCCCGGCAATGGCTTTCTGGATCTGCTGTTCTGTTTCCACGTCCACTGAGGCAGTCGCTTCATCCAGGATAATAATCGGAGTCTTCCGCAGAATCGCGCGTGCAATGGCCACGCGCTGTTTT
Organism: Clostridiales bacterium; assembly: GCA_017569285.1. Classification (NCBI taxonomy): domain Bacteria; kingdom Bacillati; phylum Bacillota; class Clostridia; order Eubacteriales; species Clostridiales bacterium. The sequence goes on along the minus strand of CP069419.1, from coordinate 2,161,754 downwards.
TGTCCGCCGGACAGCCGGAGTCCGCGTTCTCCTACCTGGGTTTCATACCCATCCGGCATCGCCAGGATATCCTCATGGATATTCGCCGCTTTCACTGCTTCCTGGATTTCCTCCATGGTGGCATCCGGCACTGCATATCCGATATTTTCCGCAATGGATCCATTGAACAGGAATGTATCCTGCAGCACCGGGGATATACACCGCCGCAGGCTCTCCATCGTCACATCACTGATGTCCTGCCCGTCAATCCGGATATGCCCTTCCGTGGGCTCATAGAACCGGGAAATCAATTGGGTCAGCGTCGTCTTGCCAACACCCGTTGGTCCCACCAGTGCCAGCATCTTGCCGGGCGTACAGTCAAAGGATACGTCTTTGAGTACCGGGATATTGTTGTCATAGGAAAAACTCACATGGTCAAAGGAGATCCCTCCACGGACATCCTTCAGCGGAACAGCATTCTCCTTATCCTGGATTTCACACGGAGTATCCAGGATGGCCAGTACACGCTCTGCCCCGGCCATGGACTGCTGCATATTCTCCAGCAGATTCGCCAGGCCCGTTACCGGCCCGTAGAACAAGCCCAAATACAACAGGAAGGCTACAATATCTTCTACCCGCAGGCCATCCAGATAGGCCAGGTAGCCGCCAAATCCAACCACCAGGATCGTCCCCAGGGAAGAGATAAACTCCACCGAAGGATGGAAGATTGCGCTGTTTTTCAGTGCCTGCAGCATGGCGCGGATATGCTCGAAATTCTTCTCATCCACTTTTTCAGTTTCATACTCTTCCCGCCCGAAAGACTGGATCTCATGAATCCCGGAAAGGTTGTCCTGCAGTTTGCCGTTCAGTTCACCCATCTTCTTCTGGGAAATGCGAAAATACGGGCGCACTTTCTTGGAGAAAATGACCCCGGAAATGAGAATCAGCGGAATCGGCGCGCAGGTAATCAGTGCCAGTTTCACATTAATGGTCAGCAGCACAATAAGTACACCCAGGAATGTCACCAGGTTGGTAATCGTCTCCGGAATCATATGGGCATACAGCAGTTCAAAGTCCCGGGTATCATTCACCACCCGGCTCATCAAGTCACCTGTCTGCTTATCATGGAAATATCCCAGGTGCATCCGTTCCAGCTTGTCATATGTCCGGGTACGCAGATCCCCTACCAGGTACCATGCTGCCTTATGGGCCAGATAATTGCTCAGGAAGCGGAACAGGATCCGCAGCAAATACAACCCTACCAGTACCGCAGTCAGGATCACAATCCGGTGCAGGCCTGCTTCATCCACACCGCGTTCCACAATCCCTGTCATAGCGGAAAGCGCCTTGGGTGCCGCCAGATTCACTGCAGTCAGTCCCAGTGTGGACAGAATTGCAATCACATAGAGCTTTTTATACCGAATAGCCTCACGGCTCAGTCTCCACAGCATTTTCATAGGGAAATAACCTCCCATTGCTTTACTCTCTGAATATGCTCCTATCCTAAACCCTCAAGTGAACTCTAAGTCAATCTTTTCCCAACTTTTTCACCTTCTGACCCCAAAAACAAAAACCTGCCGGAATAACCGGCGGGTTCTCTCACGGCATTTTCCAGAATGCCGTGATATTATTTTCTCCCTGGCGTTTCACAAATTCCATGGATTCATACAGTGTCAACGCGGGTTCATTGTCAATATCGACCAACAGCATCATGGAGCTGGGCTCATTCTCTTTCAGTGCCTTTCCCAGCAGTTTCCGGCCCCAGCCTCTCCTGCGGTATTCCTCTTTGACCAAAATGTCATACGGCTCGTTTTCTTCATAACAGTTTGTCACATCAATATAGCCGACTACATTGCCCTGATCCACTGCAAGGAAAACATTGAAACGGTCCGGCCTCTTTGCCACCTTATCCGCCGTCCAGAACATATCTGTATTATGCATAGCAGCATACTGCTCCATATACTGATCTGACAGCGGAACAATTCCCTCCATATTCACTTCAGGTGCTCTCCCGGAAAACACCATCTTCTGTTGTTCCGGATCAAACTCAGCACCTTTCTGCTCCAGCAGTTCCCTGAGCAGGTAATTCCCGGGATTAAACACGAAGTCCGCCTGGTAACCCGGATAGTTCTCCTGCAGGTAATTCAGGATCTCCTCATATGCCTCTTTACAACGGGACAGGCCAACGGTCATTTCAAGATTCCGGTCTTCCACAGAAACCATGAATACAAAGAAACCAATCAGTATTCCATCCCGATATACACCCAGCACATCTTCGTCTGTTCTTTCCACAGATCTTAACAGATTGAGTCTCCACTGTTCATCCGTCACCAGCATCGGATCCGAAAACTCCGGATCCTGATTTACATCCCTGATAAAATCCATACAGGGATCCAAGGACTTCAGTTTCTGAATCATATAACAACTCCATAACCAACAATAGATTTATCCACCAATCATTCCCAGCAAAGCTTCTGTTCCATCAGCCGTACCAGGTTCGAAAGTATGGCAGCATCTCCATCAGAGAACCGGTTCTTCACCGGGCTGTCAATATCCAGTACCGCCATGATCTTCCCATCCCGGTGAATCGGAATCACAATCTCCGATTCCGAAGCACAGTCGCAGGCAATATGCCCGGGGAACAGATGTACATCCGGTACCACCTGCATCCGGTCCTCCGCCACAGCAGTCCCACATACACCCCGTCCAACTGGAATATGAATGCAGGCAGGTTTTCCCTGGAACGGACCCACCACCAGTTTCCCATCCCGGAACAGATAAAACCCTGCCCAGTTGAGATTATCAAAGGATTCCATGATCAGCGCGGACAGGTTGCTCATTGCTGCCACGTACCACGGCTCAGCATCAATGATACCTTCTCCCTGCTGCAGTATCATGCCATTATGCATCAATTCTCTATCCATATCTTTCCATATCCTCCATATTCCACAGGAACCACTTCAATGTACATTGTTTCCGGGATTTTGTAAAGAAAACCCAATAGTAAACTCATTTATCCAAGGCGCTAAAAAGCCCCCATGAAATCAGAACTAAATACATTTTCAGTTCAGATTCCAGGGGGCTTTTACATTAATGCTTGATTATCCCTTATACTTCTTGTCTTTGGGGCAAGCTTCTTCCAGGACGGGCGGATTCGGAATGCCATTGTACTTGGTAACACCGGGACATTTCACGTAACCGGAAGCGACCACATTCGTTTCGTAGCTGAACATAACCTTTTCAGCTTCAGGGGCAGCATACTGTTTTTTCATTTGGCTTTTCCTCCTATTTTTTTATTCACAAATCGGGAGATCCTCAGATCACACCGAAGAGTGTCCTCTTTTCTTATGCCATCCGGCACAAATCACTTCACTCGCACTCCGGAATACGCCATATCCCGTTCTGAACCATCCGTTTGGTCCGTTCACAAAGGCCCTTGGGCTGTTTTCCGGGCTCAGCATATAGAAGCATATCTCCAACGCAGTTCCCGCAGACTTCTTCATATGCGCACCCATCACATTCTGGTACTTTCGGAAAACCGGTTGCCCATTGGTTCATTCGCTTCCATGCGGCAGTAAAGCCTTCTTCCAGGGGATACCCCAGAACCATATCAAGCCGTACACAGGCCCGCATGGTTCCTTTCCAGTCAATAGCGAAAAACGAACGACCGGCCGAGCAATTCAGGCCGCATTCCGAACAGTCATGAGAAGGTCCTCCCGGAACCGGAAGAAGATCAGGAGAAATCTCCCGGTTCTCTTTCCCGTTCAGTTCATTAATCAGACGATAAGCCCGGATATAAAGATCCAGGTCAACATCATCCTGCTGTTCTGACCGACCCGTCTCTTCTCTTGGTACAAGCAATCCACTATTAAACTCCATGTTCCTGCAAAGTGTTTTTCCAACCCGAATCGTTTCCAGAAGATCTTCACCAAGATATATGCTGGGAGTTGTACTGACTCTCACCGGAAGTCCAGCTTCGACAGCCTTCCTGATATTCCGGGAAACACTCTCAAAGGCTCTCTTGCCCGTTACCCGCTCATATACTTCATCGTTCCATCCGTATATCGTAACCTGAATATCTGCAACCCTATGCTCCTTGAAAAATTGAATCTGTTTGTCGTCCAGCAGGAGTCCGTTCGTCAGGATTTTCACCTCGCACCCGAGGCTGTGAAGATAAAGATACAGTTCCTCAAAGCCCGGATAAGCCAGGCATTCTCCCCCACTCAGAGTTGCCCTAAACATGCCCGCTTCCCAAGCCTGATGCATCAGATCCTTCCAGACTGAAACAGGAAGAACAGAATGTCCTTTGAACTGCTCCGGCATCATGTGAACATAGCACATCTTACAGTTCAGGTTGCAAAGGGGAGTCAGTTCAAATATTCCCGAAAACGGAACTCCCTTTTTCTGGGCCTTCGCTTCAAGAAAACTGGAAACATCCTGATAATTTGGCGTTTGTATACCATATTCTTCTCGTAATTGAGCCAGATATTCGAGACCGTTTGCCGGCTGCCCCATCTATATTTCCTTCCCGTTTTGTTCTCCATGATGACATTGTATAGGTTATTTCGCCAAAAGTAAACGGTTACTTAGCTCTAATTTGTTGCTATTAAGCACATTATGTGATTGTTTATATGACAATTTCATCTTTCGCTATCGCAATTTTCATTATTGTTCCAACAATACCAAAAGGTCTTTGTGCCGCAACTACAATAAATGCAATCATTTTCATCAAACACTAGCCCTTCGATTTTTCTCGTTTTGTATTTAGATTGTTTTTTGGTGTTCTACTATCCATTTATTTAATAAAATTCTGATTTTTATACACATAGACGTTCTATCTCTCATTTTGTTGCTCAGAGTATCATCTTCATCCTCATTCGAATAACACTGGATTGTATCCACGAAAACCATCTGGCCTTGTATTGCCTGTTTTTCATTATGTATGATATAATTCAGACAGATTAAGGCTTTCAGCCTTTTCCATGATTCTTCCCAGACACGACTTGCAATACAGAGAGGATCATAACAAATGGCAAACTGGATTATCGTTGTGGATGATGACGTCAGCACCCTGAAGCTGGCGGGACATTTCCTGAGCAAAGCAGGTTTCCGGGTGACTGCGCTCCAGTCCGGCCGTCTGGCACTGGACTATGTGAAGGAGCATGGTGTTCCCGATCTGTTCCTGCTGGATATCAATATGCCGGATCTGGACGGTTTCCATACCCTGGACCTGCTGAAGAAGGAAATGGAACCCGGCAAGGAAGTCCCGGTTGCTTTCCTCACTGCAGAAGAACGGAATGACCAGGAAGCCCGGGGACTGGAATCCGGTGCCATGGACTATATCCGGAAACCCTTCAGCCCGGAAGTCCTTGTCAGCCGTGTGAAGAAAATCCTGGACGTCCAGTCCCAGATGAACAAGATCGTCAAAACAGCAGAAACCGACCCGCTGACCGGCTGCCTGAACAAGGCTGCCGCCGAAGCCACCATGACCCGTCTCTGCCTGCAGGAAACCGGTTTCCTGTGCGTGCTGGACCTGGACGGATTCAAGTCTGTCAATGACGTGTTCGGCCATGATGTGGGCGACCGGATCCTGGTCATGTTTGCCAAGATCATTGCCAATAACCTGGAATACCCGTCCGAAAGCGGCCGGATCGGCGGAGATGAATTCATTGTCTTCCTGCGTAACCAGAAACGAAGCGAAGACCTTTCCCGGTTCTCCCAGAAAATCAATGAGGAATATATTGCCGGTGCGAAACTCATTCTCGGTGACCGCCTGAATTTCTCCATTGGCGTATCCATTGGTGCGGTATTTGTTCCCACATACGGCCGGGACTACGCCGAACTGTTCCACCTGGCTGACCAGTCCCTGTATATCGTCAAGCGGAATGGGAAACATGGATGCCGGCTGTATTCCACTTCGGAAGGCCAGCAGAACCAGAACAACAAGGAAATGGACCTGGAGACGATCACCGCTATCCTGGAGGAACGGATTGAAGCTCCCAGTGCCATGTGGATGGGCCGTGAAGTATTCGGCAGCATCTACAAGTACATGGTCCGCTATATCAACCGGTATCACAACTGTGCCTACCGGGCACTGCTGACCGTCAAGGCCGGTCCGGAACTGGATGACGCCAGGCGGGCGGAAATCATCGTGGCATTCAAGTCCACGATTCGGAATTCCCTGCGCAACAGCGACGTCATGATGGAATGCGGAGAACACCAGCTGTTCCTTCTCCTGCCGGAAGTGACTGAATATAACATCGAGAAGGTCATCAACCGCTTGATGGATAAATGGAACAAATCCGAACTGGCAGCTGAGGTAACCGTCACTACCGAATACGCCCCGGTTCATCCCACTACCAAATCTCCCGACGGCAAAGATGGCAATGAATTGGTGGTTGTTGTGGATGACAACCCAGCCAGCCTGAAGCTGGCGGAGCATTTCCTGACCGAACAGGACCTGGACGTTGTCACTCTCGACTCCGGCGAGAAACTGTTGGAACTGGTCAAGGAACGTACTCCGAACCTGATCCTGCTGGATCTGATCATGCCGGATATGGACGGTATTGAAACCTTCCGCAAGCTAAAGCGTGAAATGGCCGGCAAGGTTCCCCCGGTCATCATCCTGACCGCCGTATCCCGGCCGGAAGCCGAATCCCAGTGCCTGCGAATGGGCGCCGTGGACTTCATCCAGAAGCCCTTCTCCCCCGAGATTCTGGTCCTCCGTGTCCAGCACGTTCTCGAGCTTGCACGGCTGCAGAAGAACCTTACTGAAGCACTGGCCAATAAAACGAAAGAAGAAGAATAAAACGAAAATGGCAACAAAAAAGCTATGGAACTACTGTTCCATAGCTTTTTGATATGCAGCTGTTCAATCAGTGCATACCTTGTTCATCTACACTCATCAATGTATATTCTTCACCATCAATGACCATGGCAGTCAGCCGTCCGCCTTTTCCGCACCCGGTATCAATGCAGATCACCCCGGTATCCGGCAAACGATATACCAGATCGTCTTCCAGTTCCACAACGGTTTCTCCATCCCCGGCAAACCATGTTGCCTTCTCCAAGGCAATATGCCCTGTAATCGTCAGCGGGCCGGTATATCGATTCTCCAGTACAATTCCATGGTCATGCACCAGTGTCTGCAGATCATTCACTTCCGGAGGATCCACCAGGATTCCGGCATGGATGCACTGAAACCTGTCGGCTTTCCAGAAAAGCTGACAATGTTCCTTCAGCCAGGGAGCCGCGTCTTCCATTCTTTCCCCGGCTTCATCAAAAGAACGTACCGTTGCCTGCCGTCCTACAGCCTCCCAGATCTTTCTCTGCCGCAGTGTCAGGTGCGACTGCAGCAAATAATCCTCATGGTTGCCCAGCAGCAGGACAAAGTTATCCTCGAAGGCAGACGCCAGTTGCTGTACATCCCGGAACACTTCCCGGGAATCCGGTCCGCGATCAAACAGGTCTCCCAGCAAAACCAAACAGTCCTGCCCCACTTCCGGTTTTACCCGTTCGAGCAGCTGTAGAAGTGCCGAATGGCACCCATGTATATCACCAATGATAATTGTTCTCATGCCTTAACTCTGTTGCCAGAGCAGACGCATCCGGTCAGTCTTCCGAGATTACGCCGTACTCCTTCAGTTTCGCAAGCAGCGCATCCAGGTCTGCCGCGGCAACTGCTTTCTCCACTTCAAACTCATCCAGGATCGCCTTCAGCAGGTCTTCCCGGGAAATGGGATTCTGCAGTTTCTCCCATACCAGGGCAGAAACTTCGTTCAGCAGGACGGTGCCATTGAACTTACCGATGTTGTCCCCTGTGGGCATCAGGATATACTCGTCCACCACATTTCTGAGAATAAATCCAGGATTTGCTTTCATGTCCTTTTCCTCCTTCAGGTATTCATGCTTTTGAAGGTCACTATACAGTGCCTGAGCATCCTCTGTTGTTGGTCCGCAGAATATGCGAACCATATTGGCCTTCATTGCCAATTTGTTTATATTGGCAATTTGGAGCGCTGCGGTTTCTGTATCCCACATCGGGATAAAGCACTGCTGCATAAGCACTTTGCGTCGCTGAGCATAACTCATTTCACGAATATACACTGATCCGGCACGACGCACCTCACAGATTGCTTTCAGCGGATAATGAACGTTCCTGAAGCATTGCTCTTTGCCGTCCCACGGAACACCATATAGTTCCATATTTCGCACATCAATCAGCGGACGGTCGCCGCTTATCAATTTCGCTCCCAATGCGTCAATCCAGGCCTCCGCCCGGGTAGACTTGCCGGTACCGGAAGGTGCAGTAAAAGCATAAGCTATCCCATCTACTTCCACAGATGCAGAATGCAATGATACATATCCCCTGCGAGCCAGCATACATTCCACTGCAATACGAACGAACCATTCTGCCATCCCTGCAACAATTTCATCCTTTGGAATTTTCCGTATCCTCAGATGCGAATAATCGTTGCTGATAAACAACCCAGACTGTTCATAATTCGGGGGAAAGAAATACCATCCTTCTGGCAATTTCCGATGTACAACAGCCCCCGAACGCAGTTCCTTGCCTTGTGCCGGCAGTTCATCTGTTCCTTCCAGGAATATGTCAGCCTCTGCCGGTTCACAGGCAAACGCTTCAAAACATTTCAACTGGTAAGCAGACTGAAGCGTTACTTCTGCAATTCTGTAGTAATACATAGTTCCTCCTTATCCGATGCCAGCGCTGCCCTTTTCTCCATTCTACCCTCTTTCAGGTGCAGTTGATAATCACAGATGGAAAGTGCCGCCCGGCGATGTGTGACGATCAAGCAAGTCTTTTCCCGCATTGCGGAGATATTCTGCAGCATCCGTGCTTCCGTGTCTTCATCCAGGGCGCTGGTAGATTCATCCAACAACAGAATCGGTGCCCGGGTCAATAAAGCCCTGGCAACAGCCACACGTTGTGCCTGACCTTCGGAAATTCCAACACCACGTTCGCCAAGTTCCACGTCAAGTCCAATTTCCGCCGCCATATCATCAATACAGGCGGTGCGGAGTGCCTGATCAATCTCGGCATCTGTGGCATCATCTGTAAACATGGTCAGGTTCTCACGAAGTGTGCCTGAGAACAATGTATTCCCCTGAGGTACATATGCAAACAAGGAACGAGTTTCCCTACAGGCTGGTGTCTCCATACTTCCGGTCCGGTAAGCCACTTTACCGGAAGTTGGATTATAAATTCCCAGTAAAAGCTGGAACAGGGAGGATTTCCCACCGCCGGAGGTTCCGGTTAATGCAACAAATTCACCTTTCTGAATCTTGCAGCTGATATCCCGCAGCACATCATCCATTCCATCATCATACCGGAATGTCACATGATCCACATTGATTTCATCAAAATCTTTCAGCGTCTCACCGGTTGTTTCCGACGGAAGATCGGTTAATGCCATCAGTCTCTCCGCTGCAGCCGTTACTCCATAGACTTCAGTTGCAATCCCAACCGCACTGGCAATCGGGCCCTGAACCCGGCCAATCAGCTGGATCATAGCTGCCAGGGATCCATATGTCAATTCTCCCCGGAAGATTGCCGCGCAGCCCCACAGCATACAAAACAACCAGGAAAAATCGAACATCACACCCATGCTGTTATTCATGATGGCGGAGAACTTCCCTTGCCGGATCTGTTCTTTTTCCATCGTTTCCTGCCGGCTGTCAATCTGGCGCATGATACGTCCTTCCGACAGGCTTGCTTTGATCAGTCGGATATTTCCGAAAGATTCCTGGATCACGGCATGCAGCTTATCTTCCGCTTCATGCATCCGCTTATATCGATCCTTCATGGGTCTCCGGAACAGCAGCACGATAATGATACCAATCACGCCAGCCACTGCCAGCAGCAACACAAAGCGCCAATCCAGTGCAATCAGAATCGCCGCCGCACCGATAAAACTGACCATTATACTGAGAATACTTGGCAGAATTCCAAGTACCCCGCCGCGAACCGTTCCCGCATCGGAGAATACCCGGTTTACCAATTCTCCGCTGTGATAGGTTTTCAGCGAAGCATATTCTTTGGTCAGGATGTCCCGGATCAACGTTCCCTGCAAACTGCGCTGCAGGTTGGCAGAAGCATGCACCCGTACCAATGAAGAAATATAGCTGATTGCAATTTCAGCCAGCATCAGCAACAGCAACGCAATTCCAAACTTCCACAACCCATCCGGTCTGGAGGAAACTGCCGCATCTATCAGTTCTTTTGTTACAAGGGTTAAAGCAAGTGAACATAAAACCATTGTCACCTGCAAAATACAGATCCAGACGACCTTGCTGTGGACACATTTCGACCACCGGAACACCTGAACCATGGCAGGGCTCTTGAAAATCTTTTTCAGTTTTTGGAAATCTTCAAGATTGATCTTCACCTGAAACCTCACCTGATTACTTTTTAAACAAACGATTCATTCCGCCCCTGAATTTTTCATACCGCTCATATACTTTTCTGGCCTTATGCCAGAATTTTGCCCATCTCAGTCCCCATTTCGGATTTGGATGGATTTCCTTACCATCTCTTTCAATCAATATTGCCCGGCCCCAGATCATCTCTGTGTTACACCATCTGTCCGGTTTTTCACAATGATCTCCCCAGGTCAGCACCTGCCCATCCCGGATTTCCCATACACGATGCATGACATATCGTCCCTTATCCGGCTCAGCAAACAGTACAATATCTCCTAATACCAATTGCCGGTCCACTGGAACAATTGTTACGTAATCAATACCCTTACGAATCAGCGGAAACATACTGTATCCGTTCAATGGAATCCGAACCGGAGGTGCATTTCCCTCCATCGCCATCTGATGCCACTCCGGAATGGGCAAAGACTTGTTCATTTCATAATCACCTAATTATATTATTATACACAAAAAGACATCCCCGTAAAGAGATGCCTTTTTGCAATCCAAATTAATACATCAGATTCCCTGACTCATCCATCAGTCTCTTAATGTCAGCAATTATAATAATACGTTGCCAGGCATTTAAAATATTGTCCATTCGGATCATTGTTGTATTTTAATGATCCTTCTGTCGGTGGATTCGTGGGATTAACATTATTGTTCTGATCTTGATTGCAATAATGCTTGGGAGAATAACAAGCCACAACCGATTCCGAATAGTCAAATACCAGTTTCTCGGCCTTTGGCACTTCGTACTGCTTCTTCATTCTCGATTCTTCGCTTTCGCTTAACATTAAATAGATTATTAGGTCGCAAGATTATTAGTGGTAGAATAAACAGGAGTAGATTCACATTTGGGCTCACCAATCCTGGCTACATCCGTCCTGGTAACCAAATCGTGGCAAAGGCTGGTATTAGATGCTACTACAGCATCAGAGTAGTCAAACACCACTTTTTCAACCTTGGGAGCTTCATACGTTTTTTTCATGTTTTTGTCCTCCGATAATTTTTTATATATTCACAAGCCTGGAAATCCAGTCTGATGAATCACAATTTGTTAACTGCCAATTCAAAACCTTTAATCGCATTCCAAGTCCGGAAGATATCGTACACCGTTACAAACAAATCGCTTTGTCTGTTCGCATAGTTGCTCCGGCTTTTTCCCGGGTTCTGCGAATCGTAGCTGATTCCCTGCACATTTGTTACATACTTCGGCATAAGCACAACCATCGCAGCCGGAATACCGTGGCCAATTATTTGCTTCAAAGTTTACCTTTTCCCACGCCTTCTTTATCCCTACCTGCAACGGGAATGCCTGTATCATATCTAACTGGTTACATGGCATCATTGTGCCTTCCCAGTTAATGACGAATCCGGATCGTCCGCCGCCGCATTGAAGGCCTCGTTTCTCTCCATCAACGTCCTTTCCACATTCAGGGGGAAGCATCTCCGCTGCAATCTCCCGGATTTCCCTGCCGTTCATTTCATTCATCAACCGGTAAATCCGGATGTACATATCCGTTTCCGGATCATCCTTCTGTTCAGCCCGCCCAGTATCCGCCCGTGGAGAAAAAATGGAATTGTTGACCGCTACAGCTCTTTTCAGACTCTTGGCAACCCGAATTGTTTCCAGTACATCCTCTCCAAGAAAACTGCAGGGGGTCACACTGATGGATACTGGCAGTCCGGCATCGATAGCCTTGCGGATATTCTCCATCACCCTGCTGAAAGCGCGCTTTCCGGTCACACGTTCATAAACATCGTCATTCCACCCATACAGCGTGACATGAATCTCAGCTGGACAATGCTCCCTGAAAAACTGAATTCTTCTGTCATCCAGCAAGAATCCGTTTGTCAGAACAAGAACCTGACATCCCAGACTGTGCAGATACAGGAACAGCTCATCAAAACCCGGATAAGCCAGACATTCTCCGCCAGTCAAGGATGCATTCATCATTCCGGCTTCCCAGGCCTGATGCATCAGATCCTTCCAGGTATCTACAGAAAGAATCTTCCGATCATTCAACTGATCAACGTTCAGGTGCACATAACACATCTTGCAACTGAAATTGCACAGCGGTGTCAGCTCAAACTGGCCACTGATCGGAACGCCTTTTTCGCGGGCTTTAATGCTCAGATAACGAGTAACATTATCAAAGCGCTGTATTTCTTTCCCATTCTGCTCCCGAAGAATATCCAGAAGTTCAAATGCGTTAACCGGTTCTTTCATCAGCCCGTTCCTTCCCTTATGTTCCGGACAAAAACATTATACGGTCCTATTGACAAAAAGTAAATAATGTTTTATCCTTTTTTTGTTGTTATTCGCAACATTTATGGAGGTGCAATATGAGAAACTTCTCCATCTCTAAACTGGCGGAGATCATTCTTGCTCAGCGAAAGGCGCTGAACCTTACGCAGCAAGAGCTTGCGGACAAAGCAGGCATCAACCGTTCCATGCTTTGCCGCCTGGAAAACCAGGATTATGTTCCCTCCCTGGACCAGCTCACCCGTCTGGCCAACACCCTTCAGTTTGATGTGACCGATGTTTTTATCGAATATAATCCCCCCGTGTTCAATCATGTTGTTCCAAGGAACATCACGGTTTTCGGTGCGGGATACGTCGGTTTATCCATCGCCACCCTGCTGGCCCGGCATCACCACGTGAAACTGGTGGATATCGTTTCGGAGAAAGTAGACATGGTCAACCGCCGCATCAGTCCGATCCAGGATGAATACATTGAAAAACATTTTGCCAAGGCCGATCTGGATCTGACCGCCACACTAGACGGAGAATCCGCCTGCCGGAACGCAGAGTTTGTGGTGATCGCCGCACCGACCAACTACGACCCGAAGAAGAATTTCTTCGATACCTCCGCTGTAGAGAATGTCATTGAAACCGTTCTCAAAGCCAATCCCAATGCCATGATGGTCATCAAAAGTACTATTCCGGTTGGGTACACGGCCCACGTACGTGAAAAGTTCGATACACAGAACATCCTGTTCTCTCCGGAATTCCTGCGGGAATCCAAAGCCCTGTACGATAACCTGTATCCCAGCCGGATCATTGTCGGATGCGACGAAGCCACCCGTGAAAAGGCAGAAATCTTCGCTGGGTTGCTACGGGCCGCTGCCCTGAAGCGTGAAGTCGAAGTCCTGCTCATGGGCCTTACGGAAGCAGAAGCTGTCAAACTCTTCGCCAATACCTACCTGGCCCTGCGTGTTTCCTACTTCAATGAGCTGGACACCTATGCTGAAACCAAGGGTCTGAATACCCGGGATATCATCCAGGGGGTCTGCCTCGATCCCCGGATTGGGACTCATTACAACAATCCATCCTTCGGCTACGGCGGTTACTGCCTGCCTAAGGATACCAAACAGTTGCTGGCCAACTTCGAAAACGTTCCGCAGAACATGATGACTGCCATTGTGGAAAGCAACCGCACCCGGAAGGACTTCATTGCGGACCGTGTGCTGGAACTGGCCGGCGCCTATGAAGCCAATGACTCCTGGGATGAATCCAAGGAAAAGAAAGTGGTCATCGGTGTATTCCGCCTCACTATGAAGAGCAATTCCGACAACTTCCGCCAGAGCTCCATCCAGGGTGTCATGAAACGGATCAAGGCAAAAGGCGCCACGGTCATCATCTACGAACCACCCCTGGAAGACGGTACTACATTTTTCGGAAGCAAGGTAGTTAATGATATCCGGAAGTTCAAGCGGCAGAGCGATGCCATTATCGCCAACCGCTATGACACCTGCCTGGACGATGTTGTCAGCAAGGTCTACACCCGTGATCTGTTCCGCCGTGACTAAAGCAATCCCAACGTTATCTCAAAGCATGAAGATTATCTCTTCATGCTTTTTCTTTACCGTAATACTCCTTGTACCACTCTGCGAACGCCCTCAGGCCTTCCCGGATTCCGATTGTCGGCTTAAAGCCATAGTCTTTTTCCAAGCCTGTGGAGTCTGCATAAGTCACCGGCACATCCCCCGGCTGCATGGGAACCAATTCCCGATGCCCTTCAAAATCATAATCTTCCGGCAAAACTTTCGCCCGGACCAGTTCTTCCTGGAGTGTGGAAATATAATCCAACAGGTTTTCCGGTGTCCCTCCGCCAATGTTATACACGGCATAAGGCGGAATGGGCAGTCCGTCCTCCCCTGTCGTCTTTTCCGGAGCGCCCTGCATTACGCGGTATACTCCCTCGACAATATCATCCACGAATGTAAAGTCCCGCTTGCAGTTACCGTAGTTGAATATCTGGATTGTTTTTCCCGCAACCAGCTTCTGCGTCGCAGAGAAATAGAACATATCCGGACGACCGGCAGGTCCATATACCGTAAAGAATCTCAAGCCGGTAGAAGGAATGTTATATAGCTTCGAGTAGCTGTGTGCCAACAATTCATTGCTCTTTTTAGTCGCTGCATACAGTGATACCGGATTGTCTACCTTGTCATCTGTGCTGAACGGTACCTTCTTGTTTCCACCGTAAACAGAAGAGGAAGAAGCATATACCAGGTGTTCCACAGGATAATGCCTACAGGCTTCCAGAATGTTAAAGAATCCGATCAGGTTGCTTTCGATATATACATCCGGATGATCAATAGAATAGCGCACACCCGCCTGGGCCGCCAGATTGACCACAACCGCCGGATGATAGGTTTCGAAAACATGATCAACCAGTTCCTTATCCGCAATCGACCCTTTGACAAAAGCATGCTGGACCCGTGAACTCTTTGCGGCTTTCTCAATCAGACCAAGCCGATATTCTTTCAACTGCGGATCATAATAATCATTCATGTTGTCAAAACTGATGATCATTCCGCCTGTCATTTCCCGCAAAAGGCGAAGCACCAGATTCGCCCCAATAAATCCGGGACTTCCGGTTACCAGAATCGTTTTGCCATTCAGATCAATCGGTGTCTTCATTTCTTATCAAACCATCCCTGTTATTTCATTTTCCAAATTTTAAACTTTTATTGAACAAAATGTCTTTTTGTTCGAATAACAGTTTTTCCATTCCAAACCCAATAAGCCCGCCAAGGGAATTGCTGAAAATATCATCCAGTTCACAAAATCCAATTCCTAACAAACTTTGTATCACTTCAATCAGAATACTGAACACAATCGGAACCAATAACATCCAGCCCTTTGGTTTAATCCGATACAGTATTGCCCCGAGAGGAATAAACAGCCAGATATTTCGAATAATTCCTGTTCTGGCATCATGATCCGTCAACAATCTTCTATACTGCCATAGCAAACCGCCTGTCTGTCCTCTTGCATTCTCCCGATAAACCAGCGTCATATAGATGATAACAGTAATATACAGCAGGAGTAAAACAGCGTTCAGTTTACGGTTCATCATTGCAGAAAGAATCACTATAACCAATGCACCGGGGATAATAATCCACGCTTTGTTATACAGAAATCTTTTGAGGTTGAATGCCTCATTTCCATTCTGATCCAGATATGACAACTGATTGTCTTCCTGCTTTATTCCATACTGTCCTTCACTAAGCGAAAATGGATTGCCATCAATATCATAATATTGCTCGGTAGCCACTCTGTTATCAGCGTGGTAGCTTCTGACAATTGTCGTATATCCTTTTCTGGTAATAATTGGTTTCCCTTCTTCATCCAAATATGTCAGAACAGCCATCTGGCCGTTTTCATCGTATTCTTTATGCACTCCATACTGTCCCAGGGAGAGTGCTTTCGGTTTCCCATTCTCATCAAAATAGAACTCACTCTCTGGTTTTCCATAGTACGGACTTTCAGTTTCGTAGAAATTTCTGAGAATCATCGCATACCCCAAACCCACAACAGCCGGACGATCTTCTTCATCCAGATAAGTGGTTTTATAGTTTCTCCCATTTTCATCATATTCATTCAGGTATCCGCAGCCAAATGTAGAAGTAAATACAGGATTCCCTGATGTGTCATAATACTTTTCAGTCTTAATCTTCCCCGTATCATAGAATGTTAGATACTTATCAGAATACTCTTCTTTTGTTATTACAGGCATATCATTTTGATCGAGATATGTTATATGATAGATATACCCTGCCTCATTGATTTCCTTACGCAGTGCATAATAACCCGGATATAAACTGACCGGCTTGCCTTGATCATCGTAGAAATGTTCAACTCTGTATTTTTCGCCTTTGAATTTGATTATTGTCGCATACCCAAGATCAGCCGCTACTGTTAAATTACCGTTCTCATCTAGATAATCTATTCTTTCTGTATTATCTTCCCTGGTTATTCTTTGTTTCAGAGTAACTGCTCTGTCCTGCGATTTCCCCGGAGCTGCCTGTAGCATCAATATCATGATTGAAACAATTACAAAAAGAATCATTATTGCCGGCAATAACAGCTTCTTTATCTCTATGCAATTCTTCATAAGAATCCGCCTCAAAGAAACTATTCTTTAATATATTTCCCGTTTTTGTACACAGCAAGTCCTTTGGTGGATTGCCTTACACCTAATGCTTTAAACATCTTGATTCTTTGTTTTGCTGCTTTATGCTCCTTCTTTATTTCTGCCGTTGCATCCGCCCTGCTCAGGCCTCTCTTGATGTATCTGACCGTCTGATATATCCATGCAAACGGCCGTAAAATTGCATGCTTCTGAGCCGCTTTCCAGTTCGCCATGCCCCGATCTGTCAGAAGACCAAGCATGGATTTGGGAGTACTGCCAAAGTAAAAGACATTTTCTCCTGTACCAATATTCTCAGAACGCACATTCCCGAAATTTCCGCAAGCCAGGATATAATCCATCAACTGCTTACACAGTTTTTCATCTGCCCGGCTGCACCATTCCCTGTGCGGAAGCCCCAGATACAATTCGCACATCCTGGTCGCAACAATTGCCAGCGAATCAAGCCCTATTGCTTTCGCATAATTCTGAAACGACAGCCATTTTTCATCCGGCAAACATTTATCAACAAACATCATCCAGTCGATAATCTGGCGAAGCCCAAGACCACGTTCCAAATGTTGATTGATATGTTCCAACAAAACAAGTCCGTTGATATCATCAGGAAGCATATGAGATGAACCAATGTTCTCTATAATCAGATCATCCATATACTTCGCCTGTTTCGGATCATTCAGTGACGCGAAAAACCGGTGCAGCTCAGCCAACACATCGTTTTTAAGAAAGCCCACTTCCCGGTCCAGTTCTTTGGAAATAACAAATCCACCTTGCAGCAATTCCTGATATGCCTGATCAAAATCCTCTCTTCGTGTAATAATATCGATATCGCCAATTATCCGGTATTCCGGATAGGGATAATACTGAGCGGCAGATGATCCTTTTAAGACTACATAAGGCACAGTAATGGGTAGATGATTCTGCACATAATTAACCTGTGCATTATACACAACCTGCCGCATTATGCTGGTCTTCCATTCCATCCGCAAATCGTCAGGCATTTCAATCCGTGAAAGTGCAGATGCTGCCAGGGCATCAATCATATGATATGCCAGCACATCATATGTATCCCGGTCCACAGTTACTTTCTCACTGTTCCAGAATATCAGTTTTATTACATCAAATACAGAAGACATTCCTTTACCCCTTCAGTATTATATCGCAAATCCTGTCTACATTTTCAGAAGACAAATCCGCATAAAGCGGCAATGTCAGCACCCTGTCTGCCAGGTATGCAGCTATTGGCGTCCTTTCCGCTCCTGCAGTTGGATAATTCTGATAACATTCAAAGGCGTTCGTAATCGGATAAAAATACTTTCTTGCAGTGATATCCTGTTCTCTCAGTTTTTGATATATTTCATCTCTGCTATACGCATAGCCATCAAATACAACAGGAAAATATGCATAGTTTGGTTCGACGTCATCCTGAGGTTTACATAAACGAATACCAGGAATGCCTTCCAACCTTTCCCTGTAACGTTCCACAACTTTTCGGCGTTTTTCAATCTCTTCGTCAATATGCCGCAGGTTGCAAATACCCATGGCCGCCTGGAACTCATTCATCTTGGCGTTTCCGCCAACAAACATAACACTTTCCGGACCGCGGATACCAAAGTTTTTCATGTCATTCATGGTACGAACCAGATCATCATCCGCAAAGCAGACAGCGCCACCCTCTATTGTGTTAAAGACTTTCGTAGCATGAAAGCTGAACATGGAGGCATCTCCGAAATTTGCAGCAGAGATACCTTTATATTTCACAGCGAAAGCATGTGCTGCATCATAGATCACTTTCAGATGATACTTATCTGCTATTGCTTTGATCTTTTCAACATCGCACATGTTGCCATACACATGAACGGGAACAATCGCCACTGTTCTTTCTGTGATAAGTCCCTCAATTTTATCTGCATCCAATGTATAGTCATCCGGCCGTACATCACAGAACACCGGAACAAGATTATTCCGCACAATTGCATGCGTTGTCGATGCAAATGTGAATGGAGTGGTAATCACTTCAGATCTCAGAGGAAACTTCATGGCAGCTATTACATTTTCCAGTGCCAGATGCCCATTGGTATACAGAATTACATGAGGGCACTCCAGGTATTCCTCAAGCTGTCTTTGTAATTCCTTGTGTTCCACACCCATGTTAGTAAGCCAATGACTGTCCCAGAGCTTTCGAATTTCCTCGCAATACTCTTCAAAGGACGGCATGGAAGAACGGGTAACAAGTATTTTCCCTTTTAAATCATTTCCCATAATTGTTCATATCCTTTACTTATTGCCTTTTTATAAAATGAATATGCAACTG
The DNA here is from genome assembly GCA_017569285.1 of Clostridiales bacterium. Lineage (NCBI taxonomy): Bacteria > Bacillati > Bacillota > Clostridia > Eubacteriales > Clostridiales bacterium. The sequence goes on along the minus strand of CP069419.1, from coordinate 2,142,581 downwards.
CGATATCAACAAATGAAAGGCCTATAGAATTAAAATAAATAAATTCTTCATCTGATTCTCTCCCTGGTTTATCACCACAGATTATTTCATCAAGATTAGCATATATATCATCATCTTTTAGCTCCCCTTTTTTGAATAACCTTGCTATTGTTGGTGAACCTCTATGCTTCAAGGCATCCCAATTATCACAAATTATCTTTTTTGCTTTCAAAGGTACCGAATAATCATCTTCCCATCCCCCAACATGGCAATAAAATGCCCCCGGTTTTATTGCTTCTGATTTCAGCAATGGCTTTTGACAACTAACAGCTGTAACGATTATATCTGCTTTGTTCGTTGCCATAAAGTAATCCGAATGGCATGGAATAAACTCAACATCACAATAATCAGTGGATAACTCACTAATAAAGTCTTTTTCGCTCTCTTCTGTACGAGAAGCAACATAACATGTTGTTATGTTAGGAATGGCATATTTTATCGCTTTAAAATGCGCTCGGGCTTGTACTCCAGCACCAATTGATCCATAGATGGTACTATTCTTTCGTGCCAAATATTTTGCCCCTATTGCCCCCATACAAGCTGTTCTTAATGCTGTAATTAATGTCCCGTCCATTACAGCAAAAGGATAACCTCTTTTAATTTCAGAAAGCACTATTATCCCAGAAACATTAGATATTGCATATCGTTTAGGATTGTTAGGAAAAACGGACACCCATTTTACACCACATATATTGTTCTCTAATAATGTCGAAGGCATGCAGTTGATTCTGTCTTGAGTTTCGTTATTAAATATTTGAGATATCTTTTCAGGAAGTATGATATTACCTCTGTGATATTGCCTAAAAGCCTCTTCAATAACAGCAAAAATGTCTTTATAATTCACACATCCAGCAGATATTTGATCTTTTTGCGATATCAGGTGTATTTCCATATTATTTTCCATCTTAAGATTATCTCCTATTTCTTCAACAAAATAGTCAGTTTATACAATTATTATCAAACAAATTAAATAATTGCTCATTCTCCATTTCATCATATACATGGATAGTTCGCATTATGTCTGATTCAATATTTATTATAGATTCTTTATCTTTCGCAACAAAATGAATATACGCAAAAACTTGTTGTGCAGACCCCCAGTTTTTAATTGTGTCTCCCAAATAATGCACTGAAACAATATTGCGCAAATAGGATTTTTGCTTTAGTTTTTCTACACCTTCGATTCGAGTAATGACCCCTGGCTTCACATGAATAGGAAGAATACAATACAGATGATCTCTGTCGATTTTTCTTTCCTCATATGTCGCATTTTGACCTGTCAAAGCATACTCAATTTGGATGTCTAATTGATTTATGCCATAAAAATACTCAACAGGATAATATGTTAAAGATCCACCAAACCTATACCCCATCTCATTAAAAGTAAATGTTCCATTATTGTAAAAAGCTTCAATCCACACCACTCCATTTTTGATTTTTAGATCAGTCAACATGCGCTTAACAGAATCATTTATAGTGCTTAGATATTGATTTTCATGTTCAGAAGGATAGCATTGAAATGACATTATTGGAGCGCCATCATCAAACACCTTTTTTGATCGTTTATCTGACATTCCACTATATAATACTAAACCATCAATCACAGTGTAATTGATAATTACGCTATATCTGTAATCCATTAATTGCTCTACCAAAACGCTTCCTGTTGGTGTGAATTGCTTAGCCTTTTGATAGGCCTCTTCTAATTCATGAGCATTGCTGCATATTGAAAAGCCCCTGCTTCCACTGCCATCAGCAGGTTTAACTATAACAGGAAATTCCTTTTCTCCTATATTGTTGCTCTGTATATCCTTTTCTTTGTACTCTTTGCTAACAGGAATCCCATGTTCTATACAAGCTCTTTTGAATTCCTGTTTATTTTCCAGCTGATTCCATTGCTTTTCAGTACAATAGCAAGGCAATCCCAACTTCGGACACAGTTGTATCATTTTTCTTATATTGAACTCATGAACACCTGTGTATACTCCATCAACCTTTGCATATCTAGCCTTCTCTTCCAATTGATCTATTTCAGATGTGCTTATATCCCAAGTCTCATCTGCTATCATCTTGGCAGGAGATTCTGATTCTTTCAAATAGTCTGTTACAATAGTATAAATGCCCATTTGCTTTGCTCTTTTGACAAGTTCACACGAGCCAATTGGTTTTCCCCCAAGTATCAGCAATTTTTTACCATCATATTTATTCATGTATTATTCCCCCATTCCCCTATATAGATTTGTTCTTTTTATTTTCTTAGATAATTTTTTCCCCTACTTGTAATTGCATATCTAATTTTCTCCCTGAAGTACAATTTTGACGTGTTCATTCATGTTTTTTTCCATCTCAATCATACATTGCATACTGGGGAATTTAAAGAACACAATTCCTAAAGTTTCTGAAGCATTTGAAAAATAGTGTATTTCATCTCCCTGCTTTTTATATATTTTTTTGAAAACAATATATTGTTCTATTTCTTTACTAAACTCAATACGTTTAAGTAAGCCAAATCGATCACAGTGGATATTCAGTGTGGCATAATATGGTTCTCCCACCTTCATAATAGGACGTATAGTTTGACCCATGGCTGCACGAATACTCATTTCTACCATATCACATCCAAATATTAATCCCAACAAATCCGGAATCATATTGCCACCACTTCGTGGACCTACATCTATCAAAAAGGCCCTATCGTCTTTATCAATCACCAACTCGACGTTCATTGGCCCAAATTTAATTTTCAATAACGAAACCAATTTTTGAAGCGTACACTTCACATTCTCCATATCAGATTCCGATATAATTGGAGGATAACTTTTCCCGACAGGGACAAGCGGATTCACACTGGCATCCCTATGGCAATTCATTAACCCCCATTGAATTATTTGTCCTTTGGATACAAAAATATCTCCACCAATTAAATATGGATGCTTTTTCTCAATATATTCTTCAATAATGATACAATGCGAACGCGAAAATGAAAATGCTGTATCAATTGCTTCTTCAAACGAATCCAAAGCCTTTAAAACTGTTACTCCTTTTGACCCTGAGGAGTCCACTGGTTTTATTATTATTGGAAATGAGAAATTAATAATATCAGCATACGCTTTCTTTTTATCATTGTATCCAACAGCTCTAGGAGTACAAAAACCATTTTTCTTCAAAAATATCCGAAACATGTCCTTATTGCACAACGTATTCACAGCGCTATAAGGATTCGTTGGTAAACCCATTTTTTCCGCTACATATGCAGCGGTAGGAGCTGCTGGATCTGATGCGTAGGCAATAATATAATCTATTTTTTCCTGCTGGGCGATCCTCAAAATTGCTTCTTTATCGGTTGTACTCTCCTGATAAAACTTATCAGAATAATGTTGCCCGGGATTATCCGGAAGATAATCGCACAGTATCGTATATAATCCCAGGCGCTTAGCTGTTTCAATAGCAATTACCTGCTGAGAAGAACCTCCTAGCAACAATATTTTATCCATACACGTTCGCATATATTGATCCTTTATATGCTTTTCTCCTTTATGCTAATATTTCATTGGGTGAACTATATATCCTTTTAGATAAGCATGATGGCATAATGAAATTTTGTCTTTTACTCTGTTTGATCCTGATCTATCGCAAGTTCTTTCTTTTTATGAAAGTTATGTTTGATCATCTCCATCAAATAATCATAAGATTGAATTTTTAGGATTTTTGAACCTGCAATATAAATTATTATACCAAGCAGAACTTGAATAAGAAGCGTTAAGAAGTCACTTAACCCAAGAAATGTTAACAAATAAACACATAGTCCCATTACTGTTGCCAAACTTATATTAGGAAGAACATCCTTTACCTGTTCTTTTAGTGTATAGTTTTGAAGTTTTCGATTTGGCCATGAATTAATTACAAGTCCCAAAAATGCACTAACTAATAAACTATAAGCCATTGCCATAACTCCAAACCACATTGTTGAAAACAGTAGCAATAAACCTATTGCTTTTTTTATATTTTCAAGCTTTAAAAAAATATCACTTCGTCCCATCGCTTTTATTGCATTTAAATTAGCTGTATGTATGGGATATAGCATAAAGGTAATACAGAAAATGCGCATATACGGCACACAATCAAGCCATTTATCAGTTAATACCAACCGAACAATTGGTTCTGCGCAAACAGCCATTCCTATCATAAGTGGTGCCATAATATACATACCATTTTTGATGGCAATTCTAGTAATATCTTTTACTCTTCCTTTATTGTCTTGTACTTGAGACATGGTTGGAAACAATACACTGTTTATGGATGTGTTAACATTGTCCATGATTAAGCTAGGGAACTGTCGTCCTCGATTGTAGAAAGCCAAATCTTCAGATGTGTACATTTTCCCGATTATTAACTGTCTTAGTTCTTTGTATCCTGTATCGATTAAAGCTGAAGCTAATAATTTCCATCCGTACGACAGCAAACCCTTCAGTCTGTCAAAAGAGAACATTTTTTTAGGTCTCCACTTGACTGTAATCCACAGAATTATAGTATCCATAGTGATATTGAAGAGTTGCTGCGCCACTAATGCCCATACACCATAACCTTTATAGGCCATATAAATACCAATGATTGCAGCTCCAATGGTTCCACCCAATGTGGCAAAAAAGAACCTTTTGAATTGCATCGTACGAGCAACATAAGCTTGTTGAATATTCTTTATTCCAGAAACCACCACAGTCAAACATAATACCCGAATAATGGGAACCAGTGATAAATTGTTATAAAATTGCGCAATAGCCGGCGATGCCAAAAACATAATAAGATATAGTACTAAACAGATCACCACATTAAAATAGAAAACACTGGAAAAATCCAGATCATCTGCTTCCTTTTTCTGAATCAATGCGCTTCCCAGGCCGCTATCAATAAACACATTGAGAAGAGTCGTAAAGACCGTTACCAATGCAATTGTTCCATATACATTAGGTTCAAGGAGCCTGGCTAAAACGATAGATACAATCAGAGAAACCCCCTGAGCACCTATTCGTTCTGCAAACCGCCATACTAACCCACTGACTACCTTCGATTTGGTATCTCCATTCTTCTCCATTAGGCTTTTCTCCAAATCTTCTTAATTTTCCTTGTCACCATATTCACCAACTCTTTTAATACCAAGAAGTCAATGTATATTCTTTGCCCAAATGAAAAAGTATTTGTTATCGTTCTCATTTCATCTGCTGCATATTGGTAATATCCTGTTATCTTCCCGATTTTTACCAACGCTACTTTTATACATTTTCTTTTTGAAAAATCATATTTGTTATCAAAATAATCTTCGACATTTGTAAAGATTTGAATAAAGAGTTTTGTGTATTTTAAAGGGTCTTTTTTATTTCGAATTGTAAAACTTGAGCTGTCACTTTTCCCAGCTATTCTATGCGCAGCCATTACATCTTTCATCACATAAATTGGTCCATAATCATATAAAACAGAAAATGATATAATATCACCCATGGTTGGAGTTTTTCGCCTTAGTTCAATATATCTTGGATCATTATTCGGAAAGATATTTCTCCTGAAGATTGTACATGTATGGACAGAATAAGGCTCATTCTGCCAATCTTTCATTGTTTTAATTATATCTTCCTGTAAATCCAGATTTGTATTTGCAATAATGTTACCAGATGGATCAACCGTCATATTATCACTGCATACTGCACTATATTCAGGATGCTTTTCAAGTAAATCATATTGTTTTTGCAGTTTATGCTTGTCCGTCCAGTAATCATCACCTTCAACTATTGCTACATATTTCCCTTTTATGAACGGCCGTATACTTGCACTGTTAGCACTTGGGCCTAAATTTTCATCATGCAATATGAGAATTAACTGATCGCCATATTTTTCTTTATACTCCAATAGAATCTGCCGTGTATTATCTGGCGATGCATCTTCCGCCACTATAACTTCAAACGGGAAAGATGTCTCTTGAGTCAACACGCTGTCAAGACACTGCCTTATATATTTTTCATGACCATAAGTGATAATCGTCACTGATACTTCCGGTTTTTTGTCGTTCATATCATTCTCTTCCTTTTCTGTTGTGAAATCATTCATTGTCCACTTTATTATTCAATGCCTGCAACACCAATTCCCTATGAGCTTCACATTCGATAAAATTCCTGATAACAGTGCCATAATGATCAGTATATTTCTTAATAAACATCTTTTTTAGTCTTTGACCCGATAGTTTGTTAAATGCCTTAAACGCAATGTTATCTTCCAGCCCGCTAAAATGCATTACATAATTCGCCAGATTGTCTTCAGCAAAATTCCGGTATTTAGCTGCAATAACAGTATCGTCTTTTATTTCATCACTCCGGGAATGGAAACTATTCAATATTGATTCAACTTCATCATCAGAAGCACATCTTGCTTTATGGTCATTCTTTACAATGGGTTTATAATCTATTTCTCCATTGTTTTCAATACAAACAAGCAAACCACTATTCCAGTATTCATTATCCTGACTGTCAAACAGGAAATTACCCTGGCCGTAAACAATCGTTCCATTCAGATATTCTTCCTTGCAACCTATGCAGTGGCTATGCTGGCAAACAACGAGATTCGCGCCTTTCTCAATCAGTTTTCTGCATGTCTTCTGCAATTCGGGAGACGGATATCTGTAGTGCTCCTTGCCTCCATGGTATAAAACGATTACATAATCACATTCGTTTTTTAATTGCTCAATATGATCTGGCGATTCCAGCGGATCAAAAGGATTTGCGCCGGGATAATCTTCCCTAGCGATGGAAAACTCATGTTCCGCACACGCATACACACCATATTTTATCCCATTTACAGTAAAGAAGAAAGGCTTTGAAGCTTCTTCCACATTATTGCCAACACCCACATATGAAATATTGGCTTTATTCAATGTCTCTTTCGTAGATGACAGGCCCTGAATTCCCTGGTCCATAATATGATTGTTAGCAAGGGTTAGCAAATCTATCTTCATGTTCCTGATTGCTTCCACACTACGGGTAGAAGCAATCAAATTCGGACCGCATTTGGTAATTGGATCTTTTTTGTCTGTCAGCGGGACCTCAAGATTCAGAATCCTGTAATCTGCATTATTTATAAGAGTTTGTATCTGGTCATCAATCAATTCATTTATTGCACCATTTTCAAAATGATGAATATTTGATGCAGTTGGAACAATATCCGCGCCGATAATGATCATTATTACACGTCCCTTTCCGGCAGTTTAATCCAGTCGCCCAGTTTATAATCCCATTCATCCGGAGTGAACTCTTCAAATCCGCAGCCCGGGAAAAAGGTATATTCTCCAAAGAAAATCTCGCTTTTTATTGAGTAAAAATCAATTCTGACAAACGGCATACCCTTTGACATCCGCTCTGCATATTCAATCATTTTGCTGAGTGTCGCCGGCTTAGGTACCCCCTCCTCTTTCCTGGGATAATGACGCGTAAACGGCAACATATTCCAATCCCGGTCAAAAAAAGTTATATGCAGCCCTTGCGAAGAAAAACGGTCAGTACAGGCAAAAATGCACTTGACTTCACCGTCAAAACACATGAATTTGTAATCTTTCAGTTCATCAGAATCATCATCCTGAACATACTCTTCAGCAATGATTCTTGGCTGAACTTCTTTATAGACCCACTCACGCCCATAATGATACATATTCGCATTCAGTGCACGCTGCAGATCTTTCTTTGCCGTTTCAAAATCGAATCCGGATTTGTCCTTGCAAATAATCACACTACCGCTATCGTGAGTACATTTTAGAACAAACTGATCCGGAAGGCCATCAAAATCAATTTCATCCGCATTATTCCAAACGCCAAGCGTGCGGATCAGTTTAATATCCGGATATTTCTCCGCGATATAGGTCTTCACAGCATATTTATCAACCATCTGTACATAGTCCGGATTGTGATAATACAGCTTCATCCATTGCAGTTTCTCATTGAACCCTTTGGGATTCTTAAGATCAAGTCTCTTCCCTACCATTCCCCAATAAAACATCTTTAAATATGGTTTATCGGGAATCCAATCCAGACATCTGTTGCTGGCTAAAAAAACAACCAACTGCCTTGGATTGGTGGCAAGTTTCGTGAATGTCTTCAATTTCTTAGGAATCATAGGCTTTCCATCCTTTGTTCAATTGCTGCCGGGTACATTGTGTTTATCACAAACACGCAACAGATAATTCTCCCACTGATCCATGATCTTTTCCGGAGCAAATCTGATGACAACATCTTTGGCATTCATCGCACACTTATCGCGAAGCTGTTTATCATCGGCAAACTCACTCATGGCTTCCGCTACCTTTTTACTGTCACCGACCGGTGCCAGAAGGCCGTTCTCCCTGTTCTGGATTACCATCCTTGCCCCACCGGGAGAACTGTCTGTGGAAACCACCGGGAATCCAGCTGCCATCGCTTCCAGCATGGCATTGGATATTCCTTCAAAATCGGAAGTGATCAAAAAGATATTCCCCGGTTTCATTTCCTTGTATGGTTTACCCGCATACCCAAGGAACTGAACAGTATCCTGGAGATCTTTATCATTTACCCACTGCCTGACTGCCTGTTCATCTTCCCCTGTCCCGTACAGTTTTAATATATACTCCGGATGAGTTTTATGAAACAGGCTGAAGGCATCTATCATCACATCATATCGTTTTTGAAAGTTTTCAAATCTGCCGAAGGAAACAACCGCTTTGTCTTCCAAATCGTCTTTCTGATCATCACAAGATACCAGAGTGACCGGATTTGGAATTACAGTTGAACGTTCCTGAAGCCCCTTCTCAAAGTATTCTTTTGCTCCATAGGTCTGAAAAACGGCACCTGCGGCATGATTGATCAGTTTCCAGTATGGATATGTACGCCATCTCTTTAAGTTTTCCACATACGGATCACCACGTTCGGAAAAAACCACCGGTATGCGCAAATGTTTTGCAGCGAGACAGGCAATCCATGCCGGTGTGCTTTTAAACGCGACAATAACATCCGGCTTATCGGACTGGATGAATTCCCTCAGTTTGAGAATCTTGTCTATCTTTTCTACATAACGTACATCTCGGGTCTGAATATGTCCCACCTTTATGTTCGGATCCAGCGACTGTACTTCTTCTTTTTCTTCAAGAAGATTGGCAATGCTGACAGCATGATTCCTCTTGCTCAAACCGTTAGCCACAAATGCGAGCATTTTCTCGGCTCCACCATACGAAAGTGAAGATGCAGCAAACATTACTTTCATAAAGCAATCCTTTCAGAGGCAGTCAAATATTATAGTTTATTTGATTAGATAATGTGAATCACTGTGATTCAACAAGCTTTCCTCCGCCATGTGACTGTCTTTATTCTTTATTACACTCAGGGTGCAGAATAACATATACATAAACAATTGGTTATGATACTCATTATATGACACACCGCCATAATCATACATCAGTTGCATTAAAATTCCCGCAGCACATAATGATCTTTGCTTAATCGGGATACGTTTATCCGTAAAGCATTTCCATAGTATCATCCCAAAGAACCAATAGTAGGCTGCAAAAAGGATAACACCTCCACTGAATAATAATTCTGTATAGTTGCAATGAGAATAAAACAGAGGCATACCATTTTTATAGCTGTAATATTTGAATGTATCAAATCCGTTTCCCCAAATCGGACTATCCAACCATCCCCAAACAGCCAGTTTCCTCAGTTGTTCACGTGCCTGGGCGGATTCTTCCACTTCTCCCTTGCCTGTAAATGAATTAAACAGTCCCTCCATCCGTTTCCCCAACGCACTGTATAAAGCCGGAACATTCATAACCAAGATCCATGAAACCAGCAATATTACGCCGATTATACAGACATTCCTCATCCTGTGGTTTTTTTTGCCTGCATCAGAATTCATTAAAAGCACAATGATTATGAACAGAATAGGGCAAATAAAGAATTTCCTTCCGCCTGTCAGGATCAGCGGATATGAAATAAAAACAATAATGCATAACAAAACCAGTCTCATGCGTCGGTTATTCTCACAGAAGAACAGCCAGATCGCATAGACCGTTCCATACATAAAATACAAAGCTAAAACATTGGCATTAATCGACAAATTATCTCCAAGACGTTCGCCTGTCCTTAGAACCAGCGAGTTGCTTGCCAAAAGGAGAATCGTATTGATTATGCAAACAATCACATAACACCAGCATACACTGTTGAACGCCGCTTTGCTCTTGATATAAAAGGAGTGAATAACCGTAAGGGTAAAACAAATCGCAACGGAATAGATGTCACTATTATCAAGCTTTCCACCTGAGATTGCAAGGGAAAGAAAACAGAGCGCGGCAAAAGCACCATACCATATCATATGCTTCGACAGTTTAAAACCCTGCCTGATAGTAAACGCAATTGTAATGGCCCCGTGCCCCAGCAGCAATAACAGGCTAACTCTTTGCATCGGAAACGATCCGAATAGCGTTGTTCCCGGAAAAGCAGCTGCCAGATACAAAAATATAACCGCAATGCCCGTTTTCCAGAAAAAGCTGCTCTGTATATCTGCTTTCTCTTTAATGTATCTGCTCATGTGATATCTCTTTTTCCTGTCTCCCGGTTGTTATTTCGCAATAGACAACAATGCCAATGAAATATCTACTCCCAGGCACCTGGCAACTACAGCAAAAATCTTATACTTCAATGCAGGCGTATAGTCAAAGATCCATTTATTCTGCTTAATGCATGAACTGACTTTTTTCTTGTCTCCCTTACTGCAGTATTTATACAGATTAATGGCAATATACACCGAACCGATCATTTCAATAAATGCTTTGATCGAGAATTCATCGCCCGAATCGCACAGTTCCCTGTCTGCCGCCGCCATCTCAATCACATCTGTGATATATTTGGCGTGGATATTATTGGTGATAGATCCTTCCCGCTTCATCCTGTAATGATACCAGGACGCGTCATATCCCTCAAAGGATCCTGCGCAGCAGCATAGTCTGGTCGTCCAGTCAATATCTTCCTGTAAGCGACCTTCAGCAAAGAATAGATCATTGTTCATGATAAACTCACGATTGCAGATCCGTTTGGGTGCCGGCCAGGTATCCTCTGTTTCATATAAGATCCAGTTCAATGCCCGTTCCCGGGTAAACGGCTGTTTCAGGTAGGCTGAATAGTGCTGATCCTTAATAACCGTCCTACCTTCATATTCTTCGACAAGTTTCGTTTCAATGATTTCAGGGCGTGATTTCGCGATAATCTTCTCAAATGCATCCAGAGAATTATTGTCAATCCAGTCATCGCTGTCAATAAAAACCAGGTAATCGCCTTTTGCTGCCCTGATCCCTGTATTTCTTGCACAGGATAATCCGCCATTTTCCTGATGGATAACCTTCACTCTGTTATCCTTCTTTTCATATTCGTCGCAGATTTCTCCGGAACGATCTGTGCTGCCATCGTCCACAAGAATCAGTTCATAATCGGAACAATCCTGATCCAATACCGACTGGACACAGGCATCCAGATATTTTTCCACGTTGTACACAGGAATAATAACTGAGAACAGCATGCTTCTCTCCTGATTCTAAGTATTGGATTTATACCGGTTCTCCAAACGTATCCGGTTTCCCTGGATTGAATACTTCATTGCAGGTCATCACAGTAACCAGGTCCTCGGTTTCCGACAGATTGATGATGTTGTGCGTCCACCCCGGGATCATGTAAATGGCTTCAATCTTGTCCCCAGAGACCTCAAACTCCACCATCTCGTTCGTGTTGATGTTCCGTTCCTGGATCAGGCCATGGCCGTGGACCACGATAAACTGTTCCCACTTGCTGTTGTGCCAGTGCTGGCCCTTGGTGATTCCCGGCTTGCTAATATTGATCGATACCTGCCCGCAGTCTTCTGTATGAACCAGTTCCGTGAAGCTGCCGCGGTTGTCACAGTTCATCTTCAGCTGGTACCTGAACGCTTCCTTCGGCAGGTAGGTCAGATACAGAGAAAAGAGTTTCTTCGCGAACGAGCCCTCCGGCATCTTCGGCATCAGCAGGGACACCGGCTGCTGCTTGAATTCCTGCAGGAGATCGATGATCTCACCCAGTGTTACCTTATGGGTTACCGGAACATAACAGTATTTCCCGTTCGGATCCGCCACAGGTTTCAGTCCGTCGTACTCACAATGCTGTTCCTTGCCTTCCAGCAAATCCAACATGCCTTCCACCAGGTCATTAATATAAAGCAGTTCCACTTCATTGCTCTGGTCCGATACGGTATACGGCAGGTCATTAGCGATTGCATTACAGAAAGTTGACACGGCAGAGTTGTAGTTTGGCCTGCTGTGTCCCATCAGGTTCGGGAAACGGTAAACCGCAATCTTAACTTTCTGTTCTTTCCCGTACTGGAAGAACAGTTCCTCCCCTGCCAATTTGCTCTTTCCGTAATCGCTTTGCCCGTAGCGCCCAATCAACGTTGCCTGGATGGAAGAAGAGAGCATCACCGAAGCCTTGTTGTTATGCTTCTTCAGGGTATCCAGCAAGGTGGACGCGAAGCCAAAGTTCCCGGCCATGAATTCACTCTGGTCCTTTGGACGGTTCACGCCGGCCAGATTGAATACGAAATCTGCTTTGGAACAGTACTCATTCAGTTCCTCCGGAGTATTGTCGATATCATAGGCATAGATCTCATCAATCTGAATTCCCGGACGGGTGCGGTTCTTCCCGTCCCGGATATTCTTCAAGTTATTGACAAGCGCTGTGCCAACCATTCCTTTGGCGCCTGTGACTAAAATATTCACAGTTCTTTCCTCCAAACCATCCTGTTGACCACATTGACGTATCCCTGGATAATCCGGACCACCTTCATGCTGACGCATTCATCAGTATAATCAATACAGGGATGTCCCAGCACATTCTTCTGTTTCATTTCAATGGCCATATCCGTTGCCTGGAGCAGTTCCTTCGTGGAAATTCCGGCAAGAATGAAGTCGCCAGCTTCCAGTGCTTCCGGACGTTCAGTGGAAGTGCGGATGCAGACCGCCGCGATCGGATGCCCGATGGAAAGATAGAAGGAGCTTTCCTCCGGCAGGGTCCCGGAATCCGAAACCACAGCCAGGGCATTCATCTGGAGTTTGTTGTAATCATTGAACCCCAGCGGTTCATTCACCCGCACACGGGGATCCAGTTTGAAACCTGTCGCTTCCAGTTTTTTCCTGGACCTTGGATGGCAGGAATACAGAATCGGCACGTCATACTTCTCTGCCAGCTTGTTGATTGCCATAAAAAGAGAAGTAAAGTTCTTGTCCGTATCGATATTCTCTTCCCGATGAGCCGAGAGCAGGATATATTTTCCGGGTTCCAATCCCATCCTGTCCAGCACATCGCTGGCCAGGATCTTGTCCAGGTTCCCGTGGAGCACCTCCGCCATGGGAGAACCTGTTACATAGGTCCGCTCCTTTGGCATCCCCATCTCATGCAGATACTTCCGGGCCGGCTCGCTGTACGGAAGATTGACGTCCGAGATCACATCCACGATCCGGCGGTTGGTTTCTTCCGGCAGGCACTCATCCTTGCAGCGGTTCCCGGCTTCCATATGGAAGATCGGGATATGCAGGCGCTTGGCGGAAATGGCAGACAAACAGGAGTTTGTATCGCCCAGGATCAGCAGCGCTTCCGGCTTGATGTCGACCATCAGCTCATAGGAACGCGCAATGATATTCCCGCAGGTCTGGCCGAGGTTCTCTCCCACCGCATCCATATAGATATCCGGTCCGCCGAGGTCAAAATCACTCCAGAACACATCGTTCAGTGTCCTGTCATAGTTCTGGCCGGTATGCGCCACAATACAGTCAAAGTACTCCCGGCACCGCTTAATCGTCGCAGCCAGCCGGATAATCTCCGGCCGGGTCCCGACGATAATCAGGAGTTTGATCTTGCCGTTATTCTTCCATTCAGCCATTTTCATTTCCTCACTTGTTTTCCAGTGCTTCCTTCACATAATCCGTGGTCAGGATCTTTTCAACAACACCATCCACATCCAGCAGCTTGGTATTGTGGCTGGTATAGCTGTCATCCGCTTCCGTGACCACTTCGCCCTTGACGAAGTATTTGTCATAGTTCAGGTCGCGGTTATCTGCGGCGACACGGAAGTAATTCCCCATATCTTCAGAGCGGAGCCGTTCCTCACGGGTCATCAGCGTCTCGTACAGTTTCTCACCATGGCGGGTACCGATGATGTTGGTGCCCGTATCGCCGAAGAGCCGCTGTACGCCCTTGGCCAGGTCTCCGATTGTGGAAGCGTCTGCCTTCTGGATGAACAGGTCTCCGGGATTCGCATGTTCAAAGGCAAACCGCACCAGTTCCACCGCTTCATCCAGGTTCATCAGGAACCGGGTCATGGCAGGATTTGTGATAGTAATCGGATTGCCGGCCTTGATCTGGTCAATAAAGAGCGGAATTACAGAGCCGCGGGAGCACATGACGTTTCCGTACCGTGTGCAGCAGATCACCGTGCCGCCGCGTTCCGCGGCCACACGGGCATTGGCGGTAATCACGTGTTCCATCATGGCTTTGGAAATGCCCATGGCATTAATCGGGTATGCTGCTTTATCGGTAGAAAGGCAAACAACCCGTTTTACACCGGCATCAATCGCCGCATGCAGGACGTTGTCCGTTCCTTCCACATTGGTCTTCACCGCCTGCATCGGGAAAAATTCACAGGACGGCACCTGCTTCAGGGCCGCAGCATGGAAGATGTAATCCACGCCGGGCATGGCATCCGCAACAGAGCGCGGATCCCGGACATCTCCTACATAGAACTTCACCTTGGAAGCATATTCCGGAAATCTGGCCTGCAGTTCATGGCGCATGTCATCCTGCTTTTTCTCATCCCGGGAGAAGATCCGGATCTGACCGATGTCGGAGGTCAGAAAGTGTTTGAGGACGGTATGTCCAAAAGAACCGGTACCGCCGGTGATCATTAGTGTGGCTCCGTTAAATGAACTCATATTTGTTCTCCCTTTTACCATTCGTAGTCAATACATCCTGAGGTACGAATCAGATATTTCGGATCAGTTTGGACTTAAGCACACCTGCAGCACGGATAACAAAATAATAATACGCACTCAGACCTTTAGATACGTCAACCGGGCCCAATTTATCATCAGAATTTTCCACGAGACCGGCGAGGTCTTTTTCCGCAATAAAATCTACTCCCAGTTCTTTCAAATGTTTCATGTTGGCAATAACCCGATTATACTTTCCTTTCGAAAACTTGGGATTGTCCGGATTTACTCTCCAATCAATAAACTGGAAGCTATGAAAAAACATGGAGACAACATCAACTGATCCTGTCTTCATTATTTCTTTCATATATCGCCTGAATTCACCCGGAATCAACCCCGAATCTATCTGGTCATTCCTTTGATAGAAGGGGGTAGAGAAGCTTCTTAATGTAGTCACGGGAACTTCCTTCAGTTGGCTGTTCCCGTACCTGACCACCCTGTTCCATGTCACAGGCGGATCAATCAGACAATACCGGCTGGCATAAAAATGACTCATATCATACAGATAACCCAGCTTTTTCAGAACCTCAATCGTATCATTATTCGCTCCGTATCTTCCAGCCCGGAAAGACAGCGGGGATTTCTTCAGCACTTTCTCATAGAATTCTGTAGACCTGGCAATAATCTCATACTGCTCATCATAAGAGTACTGCCACAAATAACGCCGATTAATGTCCGACATATGGTCCGGATGTACATGCACCCCGACATCATGTCCTCTCGATGCTATATCCAGCATCACTTTGGTGATTTTGTCTTCCCCATGATCCACGATTTCCGGAATATCAACAAAGAATAATGCTCTGACTCCTTCTTTGTCAAAATAATCCATCAGGAAATTAATGCCGTATTCTTTACCGTCCGCAGTTCTGCTGTAGATCATTCGTTCTACAGGCAATGCTCCGTCAGGGCCTTCCGTATCGACTGAAACCAGGACCTTCTGCTTTTGCAGTTCCGCCATTCAAATCACCACCCGGTATGCTTCTCAGATATATGAATTGGTTATTTGCCTGAGTCTTTCCGGACCATACCCAAAATACAGTCCGCAATCTTTCTTTTTGTTTCGCAATTTTCTTTTTCGATATTGTCCATCATTCTGGCCGCATAACTGTCTGCTTCCTGTCCATCGATCTTCTGATACCAGTTATACAGTTGATCCAGCGCCTTATCATCGGACAGATCAATGGGAAACGCCAGCGGCCCGGCCATCTCTGTCATATATGTATCGGGGCTCGTAAGAATTGGCTTCCGGTATATCAATGCGTCATACAGTTTGTTTGACAAGGCGCAGTCCAGCAGCTGGCATCCGTTACCGTATGCATTGAACAGGATATCCACCTTCCGGATAATCTCACCCTTCTGTCTCGGTTCGTACGCGCCATAAAACGCAATCCGGTCAGTCTGCAACTCATTTGCTGCTTCTTTCAGGATGCTTTCCTGGTCACTTGTTCCATAAAAGTCAAAGCGGAATCGATTGTCTTTTGATACCAACCGCATGAGTTTTTTACACTGTTCAGCATAGAAAAGACTGCCAACATATCCAATCCTGATAGGCTCTTCTGCGCGCTGAAAAGAATGTTTCTCCACGGAAGTATCAACGTTGGTATTATGGCAGACATAATATTGCGCTTTCGGTAAAAAAGCTGTGAATCTCTGTGATGAGATTACATTCATCAGTGAGTTTTCAACAGCTTTCTTCTCAAGAAGAAAATAGGGGTAAATATTCTCATGTGAATAATCCCTGATATCAACGATGTACCTTCCGGAATAGTTCCTCTTCAGCCATAAGCCAAGGAATGCAGCAATAACACCCGTTAAAACAATAATAATATCAAAGTTTCTCTTATTCAGTTTCTTCTTTACCCTATTCGTATAGGTAATATAGTTCTGAAGTGTTCCACGATTCTGATCCCACGGTAATATATGTAAAGGTTTTTCAAACTCTTCCTGTATCCCGTTTCGATCAGGAACAATCAATTCATATTGGACTCCTATGCTGTCCAATATCTTGGTATAAAAGAAAATGTAAGGTGAATACCGGATATTATTCGCAGCTATTATACATACCCGCATTTTCTCTACCTCGTTTGAGTAATGAATATCAGAAAACAGACTCATCGAACCGTTTGCTCAATGATATCAATATATTGGGCCACTGCTTTCTCTTTCCCAACATACTTCTCAGCATACTGACGTGCATTTTCTCCCATAATCACAGCTTTTTGAGGTTCGGCACAGAGCTGCATAACAGATTGTGCCAGTTTGCCGGCATCACCGGCATCAACACAATATCCACACTTCGCTTCCCGCAAAGTATTATCCATCTCACCATCCGTATCAAAAGATCCAAGAACCGCTGTCCCCGCAGCCATAATCGTCCATGTCTTACTCGGCATTCCGGCACCGCCGGTACCAGCCTTGCAGGTAATAACCGATATATTGCCAAGGCTATATACTTCAGAAACGCGTTCAAGGGGCTGCAGCGGAAACATCTGCAGATTGTGTAATCCTTTTTCTTTCACCATCTTCCTGATATTCTCTTCTTCACTTCCGTTACCGAAGATTATAAACTCAACGGTTTCTCTATCCTGGAGAAGTTCCGCAGCTTCAACAACTACTTCCAGGCCCTGCATTTTCCCAATATTTCCTGCATAGACTACATAGAACTTGTTCCGATCCAGCTGAAGTTCATCGAATAATGGATTGTCATTCCGGCTGATTGGCCTGACTTTCTCCGTATCAATCCAGTTCCTGACAACATGTACCTTGCTTTTGTCTTCCGTCTTTGATCGGATATTCTCCGCCATATCTTCAGTGATTGTAATGATCACGTCCGCGTTCTTATAGGCAAAGCGTTCCATCTTCCGGCCAAGCTTTACAATCCTGGAGTCTTCTGTTGCCTCCCCCGCAACAACCAATGAATCCGGAAACAGATCCTGTGGATTAAAGATAAATTTCTTTTTTGTCCATTTATGAATCAATCCGCCAATCAGGCCCTGTGTGGGTGGTCCGCCCCCTGTAAAAATGGCATCAGCCGGAAGGAAAAGACCCCGCACAAGGCATTGCAGGCTAAACAGACAATAACGAATCGTCCTTTGCAGCATATCTGTCCCTTCCCGGTACAGATGCATACGATGAATCTTCAGTTTTCCGTTACAAAGTATTTCCTTCCGCTTCCTGGCATACTCCCTGCGGACTTCATCCGTCACTCCTCTTGTCGGAGTTGGTATATATACATCAACATCCCAGCCATGCTGCGCAAAGCCTTCAATCATGTCTGTGACCAACGGTAATCCCGATGCTTTTTCAGGTGGAAAATACTGCACAAAATACAATAAACGCATCCGATCACTCCGATTTATTTGATTCCAATCCGGCATGCCCAATGAGCAATTGTGTATCCCATTGGGATTACACCGCCGATGACGGTTGCTTTCAGGAAGCCGTAGTTTTCCTTAAGAATTCTCCAATAGTGTTGGTTCTTGTTATAGGCAGGTTTTAACCCGAGCAATTCTCTTCTGTTCTGCGTATATGCTGCTTTATCTCCCGAATTTGCAGCAACAACCATTGTCATAAGAAGATAATAAGCGACACGATAGTCAAAGTAATCTTGCCAATACTTATCTTTGACAATTGGTCGCATCACTTTTTGCAAGTTTTCAGAAGCAACCACAAAACGCCGATAGTGAGCCACATTCTTATAGGAGGAACTCATTGTCCCCCCACCGACTCTGTAGTTATAAAGCGGTTGATCGATTGTAACAGGATTCTTCGCCTCCATCAGAATGCGAATGTAAATCTCATCAAAACAGGTAGTGAAATATTGTCCAATCCCCAGTCGCTCCATCAATTCACGCTTTACAATCTTATTCCAGGGTTGGGAATTGCGTTCAACAAATGTCGTATCAGCTTTGCCCCTGTATTGTCTGAACCATTTCTCTTTGGTGGCTATCTTCTCCGGGAACCAAGAATAATCGCAAATGACAAGCTCGCTGTTATTTTCAACTGCAGCCATGTAAAGAATTTCAAACATCTCTTTCTCTACATAATCATCTGCATCAACCCAGCCGATATAGTCACCTGTCGCTAATGACAAGCCTGTTTCTCTTGTCTTGTACAGTCCTTTGTTTTCCTGGTGAATAACGCGGGCGTTAGGATATCCCATTGTTAGCCTGTTAAGAATAGAACCCGTTTGATCCGTGCTGCCATCATCAATGAAGATGATTTCAATGTCAGATAATGATTGATGCAAAATAGAATTTGCACACTGTTCAATATAAGGTTCCGCATTGTATGCCGGGATAATCACTGTTACTTTGGGCATAATGAATCGCCTTTCATAATTGATTTATCACTTATAGGATGAAATGAATTATTTATCCCACTGTTTTGTAAACAAATCCATTTGAATTGAAATTATCTTATCATTATTCACTTTTTTTGTTTCTTCTTTCGCTGTAAATCAGCATTACGCTTTCATCATCGAGGCCTTCTGTACTACGCTTATCAAACAGAATACGCAGTGTTTCAATTCCGATTCTCAGATCCACAAATAAAGAAGCGCATGAAATATAAATCAGGTCCATCAGCAGCTTGTCATATGGCGTTGTATTGTATTTTCCGTATACCTGAGCGTAGCCTGTCAGGCCAGCTTTTGCCTGCAGGCGCAGTTTGAATTCAGGAAGTTCTTCTTCGTAAATTGCTGCGATCTCCGGCCGTTCCGGGCGGGGGCCCACAATACTCATATCCCCCTTAAAAATGTTGATCAGCTGGGGCATTTCATCCACACGACACGCACGGATAATCTTGCCAACCTTGGTGATCCGAGGATCATCCTTCCCGGAACTCAGGACAGCACCTGTCTTCTTCTCCGCATCCACACACATGCTGCGGAATTTCAATATTTTAAATTCCTTTCCATTTATCGTCAGCCTGGTCTGCTTGTAGAATACCGGACCGCCGTCAGTTTTGATCGCAATTGCGGTTATCAGCATGATCGGAGAAAACAGCACAAGCGCGATTCCAGAAAATACGATATCCAGAAAACGCTTTACCGCCCTGTATTCAGAATAGGGCTGGTATCGCTTACTGCGCAGCATAGGCAGATGGAACATGTGCATCTGCTCTGCTCCACTCATCAGCGCATCACCAATCCGGGGAATAATATATACCTGCAGATCCCGATACATACATTCCTTCAACACCTGATTTCGATCGCTGCTGTGAATGCCACAGAGGAATACAACCTCTGCCTGATCAAGGATGCTGATGTTCTCGAGTACTTCTTCAATGGGAGAAACCCCGATTACTTCAAAGCGCTGCTCCATCCCATACGCACTGATCAGGTTTTCCGCGCCTTGACGTACATCATATACCACAAGTGTTTTCTGCGGCCTGTGATTTTTGTAATATGTTGAATGGTTTATTAAACATACTATCGGTACAATTACACACTGGATTACAAAACAAAGGAATCCAGGAAACAGGTTGGGAAAATGAACGGACAGCATCCAGATTGCAACCGCGGCACACACATCTGTCAGTGCTGCTGCGATAATCTGGGAATAAATCATTTCTGACACCCGCATGACTGAAGCACGAAATCCATCCAGCTTTAGGCACAGTGTATAAAAAATAAAGAAATAAACAAGAAGAACCAAGGCGGAAACCTGCCTGGATTCAGCCGTGTTCGTTATGGGTTCATAATACAGAAACCAACAGAGCAAAAAGGGAATCATCACAAAAAGAGTATTCAAAATCTTTATGATGCTAAGCGGAAGCGTCTTTCTTTTTGTCATGAATACCACCCGACTCTGTGTTATTATGAGTTTTCTGTTGATTTATCCGGTTCCAAAAGATTATACCCCACCCAAATCGTTCTGGCAATCCCGTCAAACTCAAATTCTATACAGCATCTTTTCCGGCCGCGATCCATCTTGATTACTGTTCCATGCATTCCTTGCCAGGATGGATCCGATAAAATACAAAGATCCCCCTCCTGAACAAGAGGGGCATTGCCAATTATTCCATTTTGCTGATACAGCATTTCCGCAAACTCGCGATCCCGACCATGCAGTTCCTCATTCCCGAGACAACGAATAATTCCGTCAATCGCAAAGCGCGGATTGATTTTCTCATCAGAATAAATAAATATATAACCCGGAAGCCAATCATGGGCTTCTTCAGTCGGTATTCCTTTCATCCATTTCCTCTGGATGATCTGAGGTGCAAAACAGATGTATCCATAATTCATTCGAATCAGTTCCGCAATTACCTTACAGCGTTGTGTTTCACAGAAGAAACAGTAGGCATACACCTGCATCATCTCCATTATAGCCGGATCAAAAGCCATATTTCATGTGCTTTTGCGCATAGCTCCGCTATACACGAATCTCTCCATGATTCACGGGAAGGATTCATGTAAACCTAACGGCTATTGTTTCCCGGAGTCGCAGCCTGCCATTCCGGTCAGTACTGCGGCTTTCCGGAATGTCACTCTTTTTCCTCTGTTGTCAGCATTTCCTCTGAGAACAGGAAATCCTCCATAGCTTTTTTATTGGCGGCATAATCCACGAGATGCCCCTTGGTACCGGCAACCGAGTTATACGGATCTTTGGCTTCCAACGGGAAAATCCGGTATTCCAGATGGTCAAAAATATCGAATCCCTGCCTGGAACCTGTATAGGAAGCCCGGGCAAGCGCCAAAGAAATATTGTGAATATCATCCTCAGAAAGATTATGGTACGCCATCTGGAAAATCGGATCCATCTGTGCACGGAAGAAAGAATAATCGCTGTCTGTCAAATTGTCCAGGTTGATGGCCCGGCGGCCATTCAGGTTCTCCGGAGCACCATATTCATCAGTATACAGAACCGCCTTCTCCCGGATGGTATTACCAACGCTCGCAAACAGGGAAGCTATGACTTCCACTTCGCGAAGGCAGCAATTATATACTGAGTCATATTGCAGCCATCCGTATCCGACTGCCTGCAGGCCTTTCAGTTTGGTATTGGGACCATATTCGGTCAAGTAGTTCTCCTGGGCCAGGTTATCCACAAACATCTGGCTGAGCAATCCAAGGTCTACCTGGGACAGAATAGCTTCCTTCTTCGAGGCAACCATTGCGTTCAACGCATTGCGCTCCGCCATGGAGACATCAACGGTAACGCCGCCGTATTCATCAATCATGGACGCCAGGTTCAGGTAATTCAGAGACATGAATAGTTGAATATCCATACCAAAGTTGGCATTGAAGACCTTTACGGTTTCTTCCGGTCCATTATTCCGGTAAGGCATATCAATCTTCTGTGGCAGGTCATAACCGGGATAATCGATAAACGTATCCCAAGCCATCATCAGCAGGCGGATCTTGCCGGTATCCGGATTCATGGACACCACCATCATTGTGTTCCCCGCATTTCCGCCGGAATTGTTCATACCCTCATTGCACACCAGGATGAAATCTACCCATCCGCGTTCATCCTCCCGTGCCTCAACCGCCATACCTGTTGCAGGAATCAGAAGACATACTGTCAGCAGTACCGCAATCAGTTTCATCATTTTCCTCATAATCCACCTCTGTCGGATTTCTGTCCTGTCCCATAATTACCCATATTCAAATGATTAACAGTTATTCCACGGGCAGCTGGTTCAGATCCTGGTCATAACGGTTGGTAATGACCAGATTGCCTTCGTTGTCATAGTAACCATTCCAGCTGGCAACACCTTCTGCATTGTTGGTCCGCTTGTTGTAACGATCCGAATAGCGCTCGGAGATCAGCCGTCCTTCGCTGTCGAATCCACGCTCCACAGAAGCGTAACCATCCGCACAATTCACTGCGACATGGCTCTCATCGTAATACCATTCCTGAATCCGGTTACCATAGTCATCTTCTTTGTATTCCAATGTGGCGTATCCGTCCTTCGTCATCATCGGATATCCACTCTGGTTGACATAAGTCAGGGTGTGAAGCTGAGTCACCGGATAATAGACAGTCGTCTGACCCCAGGCATCATTCAGTGCCTGAGTCGGATGACCTTCCTCATCCAGATAATACCGGAAGTACTTCTCTGCCGAAGTGATATTACTCAAATCATAGTCAAACCGGATTTTTGCGTATCCTTCCTGATTCTTCATCGGATTTCCATCCGCATCCAGCCAGGTTTTGACTTCCAGGTTGGCATATGCATTGTATTCCCTGCCGATGCCGTATACTCCGTCCACTTGGGTGGCATTGCCGTTCTCGTCATAGTAGCGAATCAGAGACACCTGGCCGCGGCTGGTATATTCCCGGACCACCTTATTGCAGCCCTCCGGACCAATCGCCGGTGTGCCATCCGCTTTACAGTAGATGCTTTCAGTCGGGCGGTCATAGCGGTCATATGTCTGGAGAATTACTGCATATGCCGCATCCGTTCCGGCTGTTTCGTCCTCAACCCGCATCTGATAAGTTTCTGCTTCTGCATCTTCTGCGATCAGTGTACGGCGGCTGTATTTGAACACCGGGGCAGTATTGCCCTCTGCCTCATCCTGAATACCTGAAATCTTATCAGAGCGATCATTCGCCCCATCCACTGCCGCAGGTGCTCCCATATCGTCCAGATATTGTTCTTCAGCAATCAATCCGCTTTCTGAATAACTGATGGTGCGTTCCGCATAGCCATCCCGGTTTTTGACCAGATTATTATTAACATCAAAGTACATCTCACTGATGGTACGGCCCTGCTCGTCATGATCTACATACACAGTCGCATATGTCTCATCCTTCGGAACAACGCCCAGTGCCTGAGTATCATAATACTGCTCCAACTCCAGATTGCCCAGTTCATCATAGGTGTAAACCACACTGGCATAACCCATTGTTGTATTCACCAGATTGTCTTCCGTATCATAATATGCTTCTTCGATTAGATTACCCAGCGTATTATACTTCATCTCCGCTTTCGAATATCCGCGAAGGCTCATATATGGATTACCGGAACGATCAAAATAACTGATGGATGTTTCCCGACCGGCCAGATCGTAAGTATAGCGGATCTCTGCATACTGTCCAGCATAGAACACCGGCTGCCCAGCTGCATCGTAATACTTTATGGAAAGAATTCGTCCGTCCCGGTTCACCTCACGCCGCAGCCAGGAATAATTGGTTCCTGTATGAATCGCAGGCTTTCCTGCAGATGTCAGGAGATGTTCTTCAATGCAGTGGTTACGGTCATCATAAGTATAAGTTATCTCGCTGTATCCATATTCGCACCAGGTCAGATTGCCTTTTGTGTTGTAGAATGACTTACGAATCAGATTATCGCTGTTATCATACTGATAACCAACCGCACTGTATTCAGTTGGCAGCGCAATAGGCAAACCTTCTTCATTCAGGTATTCCTGTTTTACAATTCGTTTCCGCGTGTCCCATGTATTCCGCTGAGTAGCATAGCCGGAAGAGCACTTCACAGGTGAATCATTCAGGTCAAGATACGTCTCCGTCAGTATGCTGCCATTTTTATCCACAGTACGCAGCACAGCGGAATATCCGGCACTGAGATAAATCCGTTTGTACTGTTCATCCAGGTAATTGATGCGAGTAATATATAGATTTTCATCATACAGATACTCAGATGCTGCATAGCCGTCCTTGAACAGGATCGGCTGTCCGGATATGTCCACATATGTAGTCCGCCAGACTTTACCCTGGCTGCCGTATTCATACTTGATACCGGCATATCCGGCGGAAATCAGATGCGGTTTCCCATTTTCGTCCAGATAGGTCTCACTGGTACACCGGTCTTGGATATCATAAGTATATACGATGGAAGAATAACCCATTGCGGTCTCCACCGGCTGCATTGCAGCCGACAGATATTCAATCCGCGTCCGATTGCCCCGGGTATCATAGGAAATACGGAAAGAAACCTGGCGGTTTGTAAGAGATGCAATCCGTTCTTCCTCGTCCAGGTATTGTTCCAGGATGACATGGTTATATTTATCATATTCCCGCTGCCAGACGCTGAAGCCTTCCGGAACACGCACCAGGTTGTCCTTCTCATCCAGGTAACGAACTTGCAATGTGTTGCCTGCATTATCGTAAGTATAGCCAATTGCTGAGAAGCCTTTTCCCGTCATAATCCGCTTCAGGTTTTCATCCAGATAGTTTTCCTGAGTCAGCCTGTGCCGAGCATCATAAGTATAACTGATGGCTGCATAGCCATCCTCAAGCATCACAATATCATCGTCATTATAATAGACGGACAGAATGCAGTTATTGGCATCATCATACTCGTGGGTAATCCGATTATAGCCTTCCAGCATAATCGTCGGCTGGCCTTCGAAGATGAACCACGCTTGCTCCGTGCAGTTACCATTGATATCCCGTTCATAAGTAATATAGCTGTGACGCCTGCCCGCCTGCAAAGCAAATCGTCCATCCGCATCAAAATATCCTTCACTGGTCAGATATCCCTGCTCATTGAATGTCTGGACTTTCCGGGCGTAGCCGAGCGTCTGCATCAGCAGGTGATCATCACCATCATAAAACTCTTCGGTCAGCATATTGCCCAATTCATCATAGGTGCATACACGTTTAGCATATCCCTTGGAGGAAACCACCGGCTTTTCGTCCAGTCCGTAATACGACTCCGTCAGGACATTGCCCATATAGTCATAGGTATAAACTACAGAAGCGTAATCACCACGAAGCATATACGGCGCACCGGTTTCATCCAGGTACTGCTCACTGAGCAACCGGTTTTCCAGATCGTATTCCCGCTCTATCCGCGCAGCACCTGCCAGCACGTTTGTAATCTTGCCGTTATGATCGTAGTAAACCTCACGAATAAGATTTCCTTTTACATCATATTCACATACAAAGGAAGCATATCCCTGACGGCACTCTGTCCGTCCGCCTTCAGCATCAAAGTATTCCTCAGATAGCATGCGGCCTTCCGAATCCCAGGAATAGGCTGCCCGATGATATCCGTCATAGACATTTGTCGGCTGTAGCTTCTCGTCAAAGAATGCTTCCCCGGTCTTGTTTCCGGCATAATCATAGGTAATCTCCGTCCGGGCATAGCCAAGAGATGTAACTACCGGTTCACGTTCCTGACCCAAATATGTCACAGAGGTCAAGTCCCCGCTGTCATCAAATGTCTGTGCCAGCACGGCATATCCATCCCGATTAATGATCAGCACTCCGTCCGCATCATAACTGGCTTCTTCGAGTATATTGCCGAGTACATCCACCTTGCGCTCAAACCGGGCATATCCGGCAGAAGCGGGTACGATGGGATTCCCCTTCTCATCATAATAGGCACGTACCAGCAGGGTACCTGTTACATCATACCATTGTTCAAAAGAGGCATACCCTGTGGAAAGCAACACGGGTACTCCGCTTGTATCCAGATATGTTGTCCGACTCATCAGTCCTGTCAACTCATCGTATTCCATCCGATGGGCGGCATACCCCTCACCAATCAGCACCGGCTGCAGATTGGTATCAAAATACGCTTCTAAAGTCATATGGTGCTTCCGGTCATATTCCCTTTCAATCCGGGCACTGCCATTGACCGGTACCAATTCATCCGCAGCATTGTAATATGACACAGAAATAATATTACCGTCCAGGTCATAACTGTAATGTATGGAAGCATAACCTCCCGCTTGTGTCAGAACAGATTTGTCCGCAGCAAAATACTTCTCTGCAGTATGATGTCCGGAATAATCATAGGTATGCGCCTGTGCGGCAAACTTGGCGCCAACCGTTACCGGATTCTTTTCCGGATCCAATGTCACTTCCCACAGCAGACTTCCGGCAGCAGTATATTCCCTGAGCAGTGTCGCATATCCGGTATTGCCTTTGATCGCATTGCCATTTTCGTCA
This sequence comes from Clostridiales bacterium, assembly GCA_017569285.1. Lineage (NCBI taxonomy): Bacteria > Bacillati > Bacillota > Clostridia > Eubacteriales > Clostridiales bacterium. The sequence continues at coordinate 2,115,602 of CP069419.1, read as the reverse complement.
AAATACTGAACCGCCGTCTGCATCATGTTGCCATCATAATTATATGTAGTCCGATGCGCGCCGGTCGAAATAGATGTATCCGGCCTTCCGTTTTCATCCAGGAATTCTTCTGACAGCAACATATTATCCAGCGGTCCGCCATAGATCATCCGCCGGGCATAACAACCATCTGTACTCTCGACAGGTTTTCCATTTTTATCAAAATATGCTTCATAAACCGGAGCCGCTTCTGGATCGTTGCTGGCATACCGGTATTTAATAGTTGCGTATTGGGTTTCATCATTGCGCACCGGTTTCCAATTGGCATCGTAGTACGTGGTATCAAGTACCTGTCCGGAGCCATTGCGTGTATTGATCAGTCCGGCATATCCTGCCTTGATCTGAATCAGTTCCATATCTGTACCATAGTACTTCTCCTGGATCACATTGTTATTATACACATCCCACATCTCATGATCCAAAGAGAGGTTGTTATTCAGGCTGAAAATATACTCAACCCTGGCAAGGCCAGACAGACTCATCGTGTATTCATCCACTGTATCATAATACGTAATACGATAGTTATATCCTGGTCCACCATATTCATATTCAGCCATTGAATAACCATAAGTGGTCATCGTCCGCTGATCGTCCGCACCAAAGTACCTTTCATAATGGATCCGGTCCATATTCGGATAATATTCATAAGTCACCTTGGCGTAACCGGTGAGCACCTTTACCAGGTTCCCATCCGAGCCATAATAGGCTGTCTCGATAACCCGATTCCGTTCATCATATGCATGAGTCACAGAAGCGTATCCGGACATGTTCAGGATCGGGTCACCATTGGTATCAAAGAAATCCGACCGGATCAGATTGGCATGTTCATCATAGGTGTTTACCTGTTTATGCCATCTGTCAGATCCCAACGTTTTTTTACCTGTTGCGTCAAATATCTCTTCAGAGAGCATCAACTGCCCTTTTTCTGTTCCACCCTGCTGCTCAGCTTCCGGAACCATCATGTCCAGGGCATTATTCTCAATATGGATTCCATGAATCAGATAGTCTGCTGTCGTAAAAACATATTTGACGACTTCTCCGCCTTCTCCGCCAATCAACGGCGAACCATCGGCGTCAAGATAGCGTTCGGTAATCGTATATGATTCTTCACCCATGTCGTACTGGTTTAAGACCTGTGCATATCCGCCAGTCGGCCGTGTCAGATTGCCATCCGCATCAAAATATTCTGTTGAAATCAAAGAATGATTATCTGACCAAGTATCCCGGCGATAACTGTAGCTTCCTGGAATATCCGCCCGTTTGCCGGATGCGTCATAACGGTCTTCTGTCAAAACAACAGATTCATCCCCGAATGACAGATACGTAAATAATGCGCGAGCATAACCGACATCCGTATTATTCACCGGCTCCCAGTTCAATCCAAAATAAGCCTCAGAAAGCTTATTTCCATGCTCATCCCAGGTATATTCCGCCCGGTAGAATCCCCGGCTGTTCAACGCTGGTTTCCCATCCAGATCATGAACGGTTTCGCTGACCAGACATCCATTACTGTCCCAGACACAATCTGCCTGCGTCAGTTCCGGGAAAGCAATGCTTCCTGCCTCGTCTGCCATTGCACCAGAAATGCAGATTGCCATCAGCAGGGTAACTACCAGAATCAGTCTTCTCCATTGTTTCATCTTGAACATCTCCATCAGTTTTCCTCCATCACTGTCAGAGCATTTTCGCAGATAACAATTCTCTTATTTCTCCGCTTGTTTTTCGTACCGGCTATAATATTTCTTGTAATACTTTTTTCCATAATATTGACCCTGCTTCAGTTTTTCTCCATAAAACACGAAGCCGAGAACACTCATGCCTGCCATTTCCGCAGATACCAAAGCTTTACGGATTTCCCGATGATCCGAGTAATTCTGCCGGATCACCAGAATGCAGCCTGCCACATAAGACGAAAGTGCCAGCGGATCAGAGACCACATTCATCGGCGGCGTATCGAACAGAACCAGGTCAAACTCCTTTTCCATCTCTGACAGCATGGCCGGCAACGCCGGTAAGCTAAGCAGTTCCGCGGGATTCGGTGCCGCATGACCAGCCGGAAGAATGCTCAGGTTCTCCCGTCCGGATGGAATCACCATGTCCCACCAGTTGCCTTCTCCGATCAGTGCTTCAGACAGGCCAGGTGTTTCTATCTCGTATTTAAAATGATCTTTCTGGCAAGCCCGGCGGATATCTGCATCCACCAGCAACACCTTTTTTCCACTCATCGCACATGAAATCGCAAGGTTCGCCGCAATGGTAGATTTGCCTTCCCCGGAAATCGCACTCGAAATAACAATCGCTTTTTTCTCTTTGCCTGCTAATGTATATAACAGGTTCATCCGCAGTTTTGCATAACTTTCAATCTGTTCTACCAGACTGCCGCTGTCCAGCAGAAGCCGGGCAGGCTCTGAACCTTTCACATTCTTTCGCCGGATTTCAGCCAGAACCGGCGGGGTATATTTGTCCGTCAGATCTTCTGTATCCGTCACCTTTCGGTTCAGCAGGAATAACAGTATCAGCAGCATGGCAGCCAAGATACCTCCTGCCAATGCACCAATGATTCCCTTCTTCATTGGAGATCGTTCATCTGCATATCTTGGAGTTTCCGCATAGTCTATCACTTCAATATTGCCGGCATTGACCACGCGAATTATTTCTGCCGGAGCTACATCTACCACTGCATTACAAATGTCCGCGGACAGTTTTGCATCCGGTGTTGTACTGATGATTTTGAGCACACCAGTTTCAGCAACAGACCCCATAGTCAGCGTATTGGCAATATACCCTGCACTTATACCAGGATATTCTGATGCCAAACGTTCTGTAACAACAGACATCACCTTAGTACTCTTAATCACCACCGTATAGGTATCCAGCAGCGCAACCGCAGAGCTAAGGTCATTCATATTTGTATACTGGTAATTTACCAGATTAGGATTACCATTCAGGACGTATACCGTCGCAAAAGCAGTATAAGTATCCTGCTCATAATTATTCGAATACCAGTACATTCCCGCAAACCCGATGGCCGCACAAAGGATAATCAGCCAGCACCGTTTCAGAAGGTAAACAGCCAGTTTTTTAAAATCTATCCGCAGGGATCCGTTCTCCATGGCTTTCAACTCCTTCAGGGCATATAAGTAACCATTTGCAGGTTTATAAGTAACTCTTTTCCATCTTCCATGTAACCATTGTATATCATATCATCTTTCGTTCATTCCGTCCACAGGTATTTTTTCGGCTGTAAACGGCTTGCTGATTGCCTTTCAGGGTTCCGAAAATGAAAATATATTGAATTTACCCTACATATTATTGTATACATGGTTCTAAAAATCGGCACATATACCAAAAAACCGGACAATCCTGCTATGTTCCGTTTGCAGGAAGCCGGTTCTTTGAGTGGTCTGTTTTTGTGTTTTCTTTTGTACTTTTATTGTTTTTGTTGGCTGTTATTTTAGTGCGTCGATGATGCAGCTGGTCATCTGCTCATATTCCTGGATCAGCTCTTCCACGTGGGCGGTGATGTAGTCCTTCCGGCCTTCTGTGGCAGCATATTCGTGCATCTTTGCCTTATCGCTCAGCTGGCTGGCGCCGATGGTGGCCATCAGTCCCTTGATGGAGTGGGCAGCAATGCGGTAGGCCTTAAGATCGCCTTCCCTGGCGGAGCGGCGCAGGGCTCCCACTTTGTCCGGGGCTTCGGAGGCGATGTCCAGCATGATCTGCCGGAGGAATTCCTCGCTTCCGCCGGTGTTGGCCAGGGCGGATTGGTAGTCGATTCCTTCGATTGTGCTGATGGGATTTACTGTGTTCTGGATTTTTTCTTCTTCCGGTTCGGGTTCCCCTTCCGGCTCGAATTCGAAGATCTCGTTTTCTTCTCCGGGATCCTGCTTGGTTTCTTTGGGAATTTCATGGATTTTGTTTGTTGGGATGTAGTTTCGGACGGTCTTCTCCAGGAGGGCGGAGTCCAGGGGCTTGGTGAGGTAGTCGGCAAAGCCGGCCTTCATGTACATCTCCCGGCTGCCGGCCACCGCGTTGGCGGTGAGGACGACGGCAGGGGTGCTGCGGTTTTTGGAGTGGGGATCCTTGCGGATCATCTCCAGGGTCTGGATGCCGTCCGGTTCGGGCATCATATGGTCGAGAAGGATCAGGTCATACTGGTTGCGGCGGCACTGGATCAGCGCCTGGCGGCCGTCGGAGCACAGGTCGATTTTGATTTCCGTTTCCTTCAGGAGGGCGGAGACAATACTCAGGTTCGGGCGGTTGTCATCCACAGCCAGGATCCGCGCCTCCGGCGCGGTAAAGGTGCCGGTGCGGCGGACGGCATCCGGCTGGACGGGCTGCCGGACAGCTTCCGGGTTGGCAGGCACCGGGGTTTTGTCGGTGACCTCCTGCGGCAGCTCCACGGTGAAGCTGGAGCCCTCATTGTATTCGGATTCAACGCTGACAGTGCCGTGCATGCTGTCCACGATGTTCTTGACGATGGCCAGGCCGAGGCCGGTTCCCTCGATACTGCGGTTGACCTTCAGGTCGCTGCGGCGGAAGGCCTCAAACAGGTGGTCGCGGTCTTCCTCGCGGATGCCGCGGCCGGTATCCTGCACGGTCAGTTTCAGGCGGTAGATTTCGTTTTCCTTTTCTGTGATCGGGGTCTCATATTCCCCGCCGACCAGGATGGTTACCTTGCCCTTGTCGGTGTACTTGACGGCGTTGCTGATGAGGTTCAGCAGGATCTGCTTGATGCGGAATTCGTCGCTGTACATGCCGTCCGGAACGCCGGGAGCTACGGAGATTTCAAAGGCAAGGCCCTTCTGGTCCGTCTGTTCCCGGGTGATGAAGGCGATATCCGTCAGCAGCTCGGTCAGGCGGTAATCCGCCGGGGTGATCTCCAGCACGCCGGCCTCAATGCGGGAGAAGTCCAGCACGTCGTTCACCAGGCCCAGGAGCATCCGCCCGGAGCGCTGGATGGTGTTGGCGTAGTTTTCGATTTCCGGATCCTTGTTCTCGCGCAGGATCATCTCATTCATGCCGAGGATGGAGTTGATCGGGGTGCGGATCTCGTGGGACATGCTGGCCAGGAAGTCCGTCTTGGTCCGGGAGAGTTCCATTGCGCGCTGCTTTTCCAGCTCGGTGTTCCGCATATCCCGGAGCTGCTGGGTGATTGCAAATATGAGCAGGAACAGCAGGCCCACGAGAATCAAAGAACCGTCGTTGGACGCGGTGGGCCGGAGGATCATCACGATCTCGCCCATGCCGAAGAGCATCATGCCGATAAAGCCGATGGCGGTATACCTGTAGGTTTTCAGGTAGCCCTGCCGGTATTCGCCCACCAGGATCCACAGCTCGGCCAGCATGAACGCGGCCAGCATGAAGTCGATGAACGGCAGGGTATCGTAGAATTTGACCAGGCCGGTGAAATGCAGCAGGGTGCACAGGATGAACATCGCCAGGGTGATGATGTTCATCACCATGTAGGTCCGGCGGTGGCGCCCCTTCTGCAGGGAGGACATATAGGCGATGTACGGGAACGGCAGCAGCAGGCAGACCAGGTAGGATGCGATGCCGTCAATATGGTTGCTGCCGAACACGAAGGGATAGAAATAGGAGTCCAGCAGGATCCACGCCGCGGTAACGCCCACGCCCAGGGAAATATCGATGATGCTGAGGACGTTCTTCCGGCCGATCTGCAGGAACAGGCCGATCAGCAGCACCAGGCCGGCAATCGCCAGGATGATCAGTCCCAGGGAGAAGGTCGTGCCGTATTTCTCCACGATCATCCGGTACAGGTCCGCCCGGGTGCCTACCGTCATCTCGAATACCCGGCAGGTGTCGGAATCCTCGCCCCGGTGGTAGCGGATGGTGACCGGCTGCCCGGCGTATTCCGCCTGCAGGGGCGTAAAGAAGTACACGGATTTGAGGAGCCCGCCGGGCAGCGTCACCGCGGACGCGCTGAAGCGGTTGATCTCTTCCCCGTTGACAAGGATTTCGGTATCATACCATGTCAGGAAGCAGATATAGTCCCCGTCCCGGACACGGTCCGGGAGCGTTCCGTTCACTTCGAGTATGTTGTTTTCGTCGTATTCATACCGCTGATTCGCGGTGATTTCGATGGGATTCCCGTCTTTGTCCCGCGCCTGCAGCCCGTCCAGGTAGATGACGTCGCTGCCCCAGGTTTCAATCTGCGGGTTGGTCACGGTGTAGACGGCGGCGCCGATTGCGGAGACAGCCAGGAGCATGAGGAAACAGAGCCTGAAAATATTGAATATTTTCCTGTCGCCCGGCTGGTTCTTCATGGCGGGTTTCCCCCTCCTGTATCGGCTTCGTGCCGTCGGAATATCGGTTACGGGTTTTTACCGGATTCTGCGGTTATTCGCCGCGCAGGGCATCCTGCACATATCCGGCCAGGATATCCACGATGCGGGCGTTCTTCCCGCCGTTGGCGACGATCACATCGGCGTCGCTGATGTAGTTGCGGATATACTTGTCAAACATGGGCTTCACGCTGTTGAGGTACTGCGTGCTGATGCCCTGGATGTCCCGCCCGCGCTCCACGATGTCGCGCTCAATCCGGCGCAGGAGGCAGATATCCGGCTCCACCTGCATGTAGAGCTTGAGGAACATCTTTTCCGTCAGCCGCCGGTCATGGAAGGTGTGGATGCCTTCGAGGATCACGACGTCCCGGGGCAGGATGATCTCATCCGGCCGGTCATCCCGCCGGTGCTCGCTGAAGTTGTATACCTTGCGGGAGATGCCGCCGCCCCGTTCCAGCTGGCAGATATCCTCCAGCAGCAGGTCGTGGTCGAAGATCTCCGGCTCGTCGTAGTTCAGCTTCACACGCTGTTCAAAGGTGAGATCCGGGTGGTCCCGGTAATACGCGTCCTGCTGCAGCACCAGGCAGCGATTGCTGCCCAGGCGTTCCTCCAGGGCATGGGCCAGCGTGGATTTTCCGCTTCCGCTGGCTCCGCAGATGCCGATAAAAATCATCCGGTAACCCTCCTTCCAGGTTGTACGGTCTGCACCTGTCATTTTCGATATTCTACCATAAAAATATATGATACGCCATAGTCAGTCTGTGGCGGTGGAAATGCATTGACGCGCCTGTACAATTCATGGTAAAATCCCCCTGTCAGTACAAACTGGCGGGAGCTGCACAAGCAGCCTGTATCCGCGAAGAATCGTTGCAATAGCCGGTATCAGAAGATGCCGAAGCTGCCTGAAGACAGCTGCCGGCTTTTTTTGTGGCCGGCAGCGGGTCCGCGCTTCCGCCTGTGCTGATATGATATGAAATGAAGGCAGGAGGGATCCGTGTGAATATCCTGGTGCTGGACGGCCAGGGCGGCCGGATGGGAAAAACGCTGACCGAGGAGATCCGGAAGATCTGCCCCGGGGCGGAGATCACCGCGGTGGGGACCAACAGTATCGCCACCGGGAACATGATGAAGGCGGACTGTGCCGATCATTATGCCACCGGGGAGAACGCGGTCATTGTGGCCTGCCGTACGGCGGATGTTATCGTCGGGCCGCTGGGCATCACCATGGCGGACGCCATGATGGGGGAAATCTCCCCGGCCATGGCCAACGCGGTGGCTTCCAGCCTGGCCCGCCGGGTCCTGATTCCCATGAACCTGTGCAGCACCTACGTGGCCGGCACCGTCAAAGGCTCCGCAGCGATTCTGTCCGACGCGATGCAGTACATCCGCCAGCTGACAGAAGGAGAGAAAAAATGAGCAACACATCATCCGCCAATTCCCTGAAGGTGCGCCGCCTGACCTACGCGGCCATCTGCCTCGCCCTCGCCCTGGTGCTGCCTTTCCTCACCGGCCAGATCCCGCAGATCGGCTCCGCCCTGTGCCCGATGCACATCCCGGTGCTGCTGTGCGGTTTCCTGTGCGGCTGGCCCTGGGGTCTGGCTGTGGGCTTTATCGCCCCGCTGCTGCGCTCCGTGCTGTTCAGCATGCCGCCCATGTTCCCGGGCGCCGTAGCCATGGCCTTTGAGCTGGCTGTATACGGCGGTGTGGCCGGATTCCTGTACCGGAAGTTCCCGAAGACCATCCCGGGGATCTATGCTTCCCTGCTGATCGCCATGATCCTCGGCCGCGTGGTATGGGGAATCGTCCGTCTGGTGCTGGCCGGCATCGCCGGAAACGGCTTTACCTTTGCCGCGTTCCTGTCCGGAGCGATCACCACGGCCATCCCGGGCATCATCGTGCAGCTGGTGCTGATTCCGGTGATTGTCTACGCGCTGGAAAAGGCCGGCCTGAACGCCAACAGGGACTGACGGGTGTTATATATGGATGACGAACTGCTGATCCTCCGGGATGCCGTACGGAAAATCCGGGAGATGGACCGCCCGCTGATCACCATCGACGGGCCGTGCGCCTCCGGGAAGACCACGCTGGCTTCCCGCCTGGCGGAAATGCTGGACGCCACGGTCATCCATACCGATGATTATGTGATTCCCCATGCTTTGAAAACCGAAGAACGCCTGGCGGTTCCGGGAGGCAACTGCGATTCCGGACGCCTGGCCCGGGAGGTCTGCGCGCCCTGGCGCGCCGGCCTCCCCGTTCTGTTCTCCCGGTATGACTGCCGGGCGGACCGCCTGCTGCCCCCGGAGGCGCTGCCGGAATGCCGCGCGCTGATCCTGGAGGGCAGCTACTGCAATATCCCCGTGATTCGGGATACGGCGGACGTCCGGTTCTTCCTGGCCACCGCGCCGGAAATCCGGGAGGCGCGGCTCATCGCGCGGGAATCCCCCGAAAGCCTCGCGATGTTCCGCAAGCGCTGGATTCCGCTGGAGGATGCCTACTTCGCCGCCTTCGGCCTGCCGGACGCGGGCTGCGTCGTTCTCCGGGAAGCCGGTTCCTTGAAGGCGGAAGATCTTTCTGCTATAATGGATTGAATGGAAAACCACCCATTTCATAACGGGGCGTGAGAAAACAATGGCCGCGAAAAGAACCATTACGACCATGCGCGAGCAGGTCTACCAGATCCTCCGGGACAATATCTGCCGGGGCGTATACGCGCCCGGCACCCGCCTGCAGGAACTGGACATCGCGGAGAGCCTGGACGTGAGCCGCAGCCCGGTGCGCGAGGCACTGCGCCAGCTGGCGGCAGACGGCCTGCTGCTGGAAATCCCCAACAAGGGCGTATACGTCAAGGAATTCACCGCGAAGGATATTGAGGAAATCTTCGACCTGCGGGTGATGCTGGAGGCCTACGCGATTTACCACAGCGCCGGGCACCAGACCTCCGCCCGGCGGGACCGCCTGCTGCGGCTGCTGGGAGATCTGGAGAAGCATTTCAAAGACGGCGACGTGGAGGCCTATACCGCCACGGACGAGAAGCTGCACGAGGAGATCGTGCACCTGGCTGACAACAGCCTGGTGAACGACACCTACGACCGGGTGCGCTCCATGAACCAGCAGTTCCGCATCCTGTCCCTGATGGACGCGCAGCGCTTCCGGGAATCGCTGGATGAGCACCGGGAAATCGTCCACGCGCTGCTGACGGGGAATCCGGAGCAGGCGGACAGAATCAACCGCACCCACCTGGAACTGGCGCGGGACGCCATCCTGCGGGGAATGAATTCCGAAAAATAAACCGGGGAAAATGAGAAAGCACCCTGCGGCACGAAGCCGCAGGGTGCTTTTTTATGCGCCCGCGCTGCGGGCAGGGGAATCAGTGGATAACCAGCGAGAGGAGAATCAGGATGACCGATCCTACCGCCGGGATAATGAAGGTGGAAACCGACCATGTCTTCAGGCTGGTCTTGATGTCCATGCCGGAGAAGTTGGTCACCACATGGAAGTAGGAGTCGTTGAGGTAGCTGGGGCACATCGTGGTAAGGCACAGTGCCAGCGCCGCGAGGTAGGGGTTGATGCCCAGGGTGGCAACCATGGGAGCAACGATCGCGGAACCGGTGATCATGGCCGTGGTGCCGGAGCCCTGCGGGAACCGCATGATCACACCGATCAGGATCGGGACCAGGATGCCGGGGATACCGGTGGCAACCAGCCAGTCCGCCATGATCTTGGCAGCGCCGATATTGTTGATGACAGCGCCCAGCGCGCCGCCGGCGGCGGTGATGAACACGATGGGGCCGGCGTCCTTGCAGGCATCGCCCATCAGCTTCACGCAGGTCTTGCGGTCAAATTCCCTGCAGAGGAAGAACGCGCCGATGCACAGGGAGATGAACAGCGCCATCACGGGGTTACCGATCAGCTGCACGATTCCCTTGAAGGTGGTTCCGTTCAGCGCGGGGATCTGGCCGACGATGGTGTTGGCGAAGATCAGCACGATGGGGCACAGCAGGGTGAAGAAGGACATGAACGCGCTCGGCAGCTTCTCGGCGGCCAGCAGGTCTTCAAAGTCCTTGTTCTCCAGTTCCTTGCCCTCGCGGGACTTCTGGGCGATGCGGTCGAGGACGGCCAGCTGCGCCGGGGTGTACTTGGAGCGGTCGATTTCCTCATCGCGGACGACCAGGTCCGGATACTTCTTGCCGTAGTACCGGAAGAGGAACACGGCGGCGATGAACAGCGGGATGGAGATCAGCAGGCCGTAGATGATGTACAGGCCGAGGTCCAGGCCGTGGCCGTTCTCATTGAACGTAGAGACAACCGCCAGCGGGCCGGGGGTCGGCGGCACCATGAAGTGCGTGATATACAGGCCCATGCCGAGGATGCCGCCCAGCCAGACCATGCTCTTCTTGGTCAGGCGGGAGAATTCCTTCGCCAGCGAGGACAGGATGACGAAACCGGAATCGCAGAACACCGGGATGGATACCACAAAACCGGTCAGGCCGAGCACGACGTCGCAGTTCTTGACGCCGACCAGCTTCAGGATGGTCAGGGCCATCCGCTTGGCAGCTCCGGATTTCTCCAGGAAAATACCCATGATACATCCGAAGCCGATGACGATACCGATGCTCTTCATCGTGTTGCCGAAACCGGTGGTCACCGTGTTGATGACGTCACCGACCGGCATCGCCAGGATGGCGATCAGGACCGCGGAGATAATCAGGGCTGGGAATGCGTGCATCCGGGTAAAGATGATCAGCAGCAGCATGACCACAATACCGATTGCCATGGCAAGTACAGGGCTCATCATGATTGGTTTCCTCCTTCAATATTGCTTTATTTTGTCACCCATCCGGGTGAAAAAGCCGTCTGGTCAGATCACCGGGCCGAGGCAGAAGATATCCATGCTGCCGTAATAGCCCAGCGCCTCATTCCTGGTCATCTTTCCGTTCAGGACCTCCAGCAGCAGCGCGAAGGCTTCCTCGCCGACCTCCTCGATCGTCTTCTCGCCGGTGATGATCCGCCCGGCGTTCAGGTCCATATCATGCTGCATCCGCTCATAGGTGTTCGGGTTGCCGCAGATCTTGATCACGGGCATGGAGGGGAATCCCTGCGGGGCGCCGCGCCCGGTGGAGAACATCATCACCTGCGCGCCGGTGGCCGCCATGCCGGTGAGGATCTCCGGCTCGCGTCCGGGGGAATCCTTGATCCACAGGCCCTTCTTCCCGTCCGCGCGGTCGCAGTATTCCAGCACGCCCTGGATCGGCCGGTGGCCGGATTTCACGATGGCGCCGAGGCTCTTTTCCTCGATGCTGCTCAGTCCGCCGGCGATGTTGCCGGGCGTCGGCTGGCCGCCGCGCATATCCTCGCCGATGGCCATCGCGCGCTTTTCCATTTCATCCACGATTCTGTAAATCTTCTGTCCGACCGGGCCGTTCTCGCCGCCCACGGCGCGCCGGGCCAGGATATGCTCCCCGCCCAGGAACTCCGTCGTCTCGCCAAAGATCACCGTTGCGCCCAGGTCCACCAGCTTATCCGCCACATAGCCGATCACGCAGTTGCTGGCCATGCCGCTGGTGGTATCGCTGGCGCCGCACTTGATCGCCATGGTCAGTTCGGAGATGTCCGCGGTTTCCCGCTGCATGCCTGAAATCTCCTGCACCATGCGCTGGGCCGCGTCGATGCCCGCCTGGATCGCCCGGCTCGTTCCGCCGAGCTCCTGGATCCGGATGATTTCCACCGGTTTGCCGGTGGCCCGGATCTCTTCCACAATGCGCTCATGGTCTGTTCCCTCGCAGCCGAGGCTCACAATCAGCGCCGCGCCGACGTTCGCGCTCTGTCCCAGGTTGGACAGCGTATCCGTCACCCGCTTCAGGTCCAGCGGCAGCTGGCAGCAGCCCTGGTGGTGGAAGTATCCGATGGTGCCCTGCACCTGCCGGCAGATGGCCTGCCCCACGTCATTGGCGCAGATCACGCTGGGGATCACCGCGACGAGATTCCGCGCGCCGATTTTGCCGTCCGGACGGCGGTATCCCTGGAATGTGTATGCCATTTTCAAGCCTCCCCTTCCAGGTCGCCGCGCCCGCGCAGCGCCTTCATATTATGAACGTGGACGTAGTCCCCGCGGCGGATATCGCATTCTGCCTCGCCGATGGATTCACCGTACTTCATGATATGGCTCCCGGCCGGAATATCGGTCACCGCGATCTTGTGGCCGTAGGGAATGTCGGAATGCACCGTGATGCGGTCGGTATTCCCGCGCTTGTCGCGCACGTCAATTTCCGTTCCGGCGGTCACGCCGTTGGCAAACACCGTTGCCACGTTGTCCAGGTCATCCACCCGGAGCGCCAGGCCTTTCATCATTTTCCTTCCTCCTTCACGGCAAGGACCGCCACACCGTCTGGAATCACAACCACCTTCGCGTCCTTCCCCATCATGTCATAGGCCATCGCCAGCGCCTCATCCGGGCTGGAGGCCGGGATCATGTTGGCCTTGCGCACCAGGTCGTGGTCCAGGTAGGTGGTCACCAGGATCACCCTGTGCTTCTTCAGGATCCGGGAATAAATCTGCGCGCACCACTGCTCGGAGATACTCTCCTTCGGCGGGATTTTGGACAGGTACGCGTCAATCTCGTCCACCGTGCCTTTGACGATCAGTTTCTCAAAGTGGGTGCCGCCCATTCCGTCCACGCAGCTGCAGCACATGATGATCACGCCGCCGTCCTTGCAGCAGGCCTCCGCGGTCGCCACAGCCTTCGGGCTCTGGTACAGGTTCTGGTCCAGCGGATATCCGCCGTTGGAGGTCACCACGATATCCCCGGTAATCCCCGGGCACTGGGCCAGCGAACGGACGAACTCCACGCCCTTCTCATGGGCTTCCTCCATGTCGCCGGCAAAGGCCGCGATCACCTTTTTCTTTGAGTTCAGCGCCACGTTGAGGATAAAGGCCAGGTGCACGCTGCGCGCCGCATAGACCATATCCTCGTGGATCGGGTTGTGCTTCAGCACGCCGGTGGTGGAGAAGGGGCTCGCGATCGCCTTGTAGGAATGGTTCTCGTTCACCGTCGCCGCGTTGCAGATGCCCGGCAGCACGCTCTTGCGCCCGCCGGAGAAGCCCGCGAAGAAATGCGGCTCGATAAAGCCTTCGGAAATCAGCAGATCGCAGTGCGTCGCCAGCTTGTTCACCCACAGCTCCGCGCCGGAGGGCAGGCCGCAGACAAAGTCGAAGTCTTCCTGTTTAAAGGCTTCGTTGACCACGATTTTTTCATTGTCCACAATTGCGTCGCCGAACATCCGGCGCTGTTCTTCCTCGGTGGTCTTGCGGTGCAGACCGGTCGCGATGAGGATGGTGATGTCCGCCTCCGGGTTCCCTTCCCGGATTTCCCGCAGCAGGATCGGCAGTGTCAGCTTGCTGGGCACCGCGCGGGTATGGTCGCTGGTAATCAGGACGATCTTCTTCTTCCCCTTCGCCAGTTCCCGCAGCGGAGGCGTGCCGATCGGATTCCGGAGCGCTTCTTCCACGAGTTCCGCCTCGGTTTTGTCCGTTTTGTACTCGTCCGTTCCGGAATAGATGACCGCCTTCAGGTTTTCCTCTTCCACATGCAGATCCATGGTCGATGTGTAATACGGAATCTGAATCGTTTTCACGAATAACAGCCTCCTGTAATATGAAATTGCAATGTCTTATGTATACATTATACTCTGTTGTTTTGCACTGTCAATACATTTATGGCTGAAAGCGTTTTATTTCAATGGATACAGAATCCAGATCAGTTCAGCAGGGCAACCGCCACGTCGTTGACGTTCGTTCCCGTCGGGCCGGTGATGATCAGGCCGCCGGTTTTCTCCAGCGCGTGGTACGCGTCATTGTCCTGCAGCACAGCATCGATGGTGATTCCCTGTTCCAGGAGTTCCCGGCAGGTATCGCCGTCGGCATAGCCGCCGGCCGCGTCCGTCGGGCCGTCCGTCCCGTCGCTGCCCACCGAGAACACAGCCGCCCGTTCCAGGCCGGCAATCCCAGCCGCGGCGGATAGCGCGATCTCCTGGTTCCGTCCGCCCTTGCCGTGCCCGGTCAGCTTCACGACCGTCTCGCCGCCGGCGATGAATGCCAGCGCCCGGGTGTCCGAAGCATGGGTCTTCAGGATGGAAGCCAGGAAGCTTCCCGCCTCCCGTGCCTGGCAGCACAGCTGGTCCGTCAGCATGACGGGTTCATAGCCCAGTTCCCGGCAGACCGTAGCCGCTGCGGAGCACAGCTCGCGCACGCTGCCGTTGATCTGCGTATGCACATTGTCCAGGGTTTTGGGCGTCTCAATATCCAGCAGCTTCTCCGCTGCTTCCGACATGCGCAGGCTGTATTTCCGGCGGATCCGCTGCGCGTCCTCCGCGGTGGCGGTATCCGGGCAGGCGGGACCGGAAGCGATCATATCCAGCGGGTCGCCGAGAATATCGGAAAGAATCACGGCCTCCACCTTCGCCGGCCAGCACAGCTGGGCAAACCGGCCGCCCTTCACCTGGGAAAAACGCTTGCGCAGCGTGTTGATCTCCACGATGTCCGCTCCGCAGGCCAGCAGCTGGCCGGTAATGTCCTGCAGCTCCGCGGCGGGAATCAGGGGTTTTTCAAACAATGCGCTGCCGCCGCCGGAAAGCAGGAACAGCACGGTATCCTTTTCCGTCAGGTCCGCCACCAGGTCCAGCGCCGCCTGGGTGCCTCTGAAAGAATTCTCATCCGGCACCGGGTGCCCGGCCTCAAAGCATGTAAAGTTGGCGATGGGACCCATGACATGGTCATATTTCGTTACCACGACACCGTTCTCAATCCGGTCGCCCAGGCAGTCGGAAGCGGCTTTGGCCATCTGCCACGCGGCCTTGCCCGCGGCCACCAGCAGCACCCGGCCCGGGAATTCCTTTCCCCTCAGGGCACGCTGCACCGCGGCGTCCGGCTGGACGGCGGCAATCGCCTTCCGGATAATCTGATCGGCATCACTGCGTAATTGCTGGTTCATGGTGAAGCTCCTTCCTGTGGTCGGTCCATGCAAAAAACATTCCGGGATCTTCCTATTATTTTTTCCAAACGAAATGCCTTTCGTTTCCATCGTTTTCATTGTAGTCCCGAAATGGTTGCAAGTCAAGTACCATAACGTTTCTGGACAATCACACGCGAAAGATGTACAATGTATACATGGGTTTCCCCTTCATCAAAAACCGGATACAGAATCAGGAGGTGTCGGCATGGTAACGTACAGAATGGCTTCCGTTCCCGGGGACGGAATCGGCCCGGAGGTCATTGCCGAAGGGATCAAAGTGCTCAACGCGGTGGCCGCGCTGGACGGCGGTTTCCGTTTCGAATGGACGGAATTCCCCTGGGGCTGCGATTTCTACCTGCAGCACGGGAAGATGATGGATGACGACGGCATCGAACAGCTGAAGCAGTTCGACGCCATCTACCTCGGTGCGGTCGGCGCCCCCGGCGTGCCGGACCATATCTCCCTGTGGGGGCTGCTGCTGGAAATCCGCAAAGGTTTTGACCAGTATATCAACCTGCGGCCGGTGAAGCTGCTGCAGGGCGCGCCCTGCCCGCTGAAGGACGCGAAGCCGGAGGACATCAACATGACCTTCGTCCGCGAGAACAGCGAGGGCGAATACGCCGGCAGCGGCGCGTGGCTGTATAAGGGCCAGCCGAACGAAGTGGTGATCCAGAACGGTGTGTTCTCCCGCCATGGCTGCGAGCGGGTCATCCGCTACGCCTATGAGCTGGCCCGGAAGGAGCACAAAACGCTGACGAGCATCAGCAAGGGCAACGCGCTCAACTACTCCATGGTCTTCTGGGACCAGGTTTTTTCCGAAGTCGGCCGGGAATACCCGGATGTGAAGACTTACTCCCTGCTGGTGGACGCGGCGAGCATGTTCATGGTGAAAAACCCGAAGCGGTTTGAGATCGTCGTCACCTCCAACCTCTTTGGCGATATCCTCACCGACCTGGGCGCCGCCATCGCCGGCGGCATGGGCCTGGCTGCCGGGGCCAACCTGAACCCGGAGCGGAAGTTCCCCTCCATGTTCGAGCCGATCCACGGCTCCGCGCCGGACATCGCCGGCAAGGGAATTGCCGATCCGCTGGCGGCCGTCTGGTCCGCATCCCAGATCCTGGACTTCTTCGGCTATGAGGAATGGGGCCGCAAGGTGATTGACGCCATCGAGCGCCTGCTCACGGAAAAGCAGGTCCTCACGCCGGATATCGGCGGAACCGCCTCCACGCGGGAGGTCGGGGACGCGATTGTCCGGATCCTTAAGGAATAAAAAAAGCAGCCGCTTTGGTCGCACAGCTGAATAGACAAAAAATATGGAGCGCCGGGTGGAGAAAGTCCGGCGCTCCTTTTCTGGAGTATGTCACAAGGCACATCCCTCAAGCGATCCGTGGTGGAGGATCCACAGATAGCGGTTCCAGTCGTCTGAACTGAGGAACAGCCTGGCAGTGACATAAGGAGTTGTCGTAAATATTTTTTTCTGCTCGGCCTGCCGGAACGTATCTTCGTTCCAGATCTGCCGGAGGCATTGCTGGAGGAACCGGTTGGCTTCCTCGGCGTAAGGCCCGGGAGTATACTCCCCGTACTTCGTGCCGGAAGCCGGTTTCACTTCAGCGGGTTTCGGTCTCGTGTTCATCCCGGATAACCTCATTACTCGCCCAGCATCTTCCGCGCGCTGGACAGCGCCTTCAGGTAAATGATGTAAGCGGCAACGGAAAGGATTATGGATACGAGCGAGCAGGTGCCGAGAACGAATCCGAGGGGATCCACAGCGCCTTCCACCGGTTTCCGGGCGAACATGGTCACTCCGGCAAAGAGCTCCAGCACGAACGCGATCACCTGCAGCGTCACCACCCGGCTGATCGTGCTCTTCGTTTTCCGGCTCACTTCAGTGCTTCCCATCCTCGATGCAATGGCCGAGATCCCGGTCAGCACATAGTAGGCAGCCATCACGTTGCCGATCCGCCCCAGGGTGAAGCAGAAGGAGAAAGCGTGGGTACCGAGGGTCTTCAGCACGCAGCCGGCCAGGATGCCGACGATTCCGACAATCAGCCAGGGCAGCGTGTTCCGGAAGACCGGTTCGTTCCGGGAGGCATCCTGTGTGCCCTGCACCGCGAAGATGAAACCGATAATCGCGATCACACCGCCGATCATCATCAGGCCGATGGACTCGATCCGGAGGGCATCGGTTTCAGCGGAATATCCGTACGTTTCGGTCACCCGGGCAAACTGGACCGCAATCACCATGGCGGCCATAATCAGAGCTGTGGTCAGCTCGAATTTCTCCGCCATGAAGATGGTCCTGACGCCCCGCGCCGCGTTCCGGAATTTCACTGTGCCGCCTCCTGTTCCGTCCGGTTTGTTCCTGCTCCGGGTGAATCCTGGAGGGAACATCCGGAGGGATGTCCCACGGCCCCGGCAGATCGCTGATTGCTTTCCGCAAGAACAAAATACCATATAAAGTCCAACAAATGTCCAACAAAAACTGTGCAATTTTATAGATTTTTAAAAATTTTATGGGGGATTTTTGTTTTTCTATGTTTTTTTACCGTTCCCCGGTCAGTTTCCAGGTAAGGAAGCTTTCCGTCATGCTCGCCCAGGAATAGGCGCTCATATACTCGCCGGGATAAGTATTGATCACATCCACGTCCCCGTCGTAGAAGAGGTACGCGTCACAGGTGAAAGTCTCCGGGCACACCCGCATGGTGCCCTGTTTCATCTCGAATATTTTTTCTATCTTGTACTCCCGCAGCGTTTCCCGCAGGCGGCGGATCACCACGTCGAACGATTTCTGCATGCCGCGGTCGTAATCCCGGTCTTCCCACAGCACGGAGAAGGCCTCCGCACGGGTGACGTTCCCGCCGCGCCGGTCCACCAGGTAGGCCAGCAGTTCCTTGCCCTTGGCGGACTTGAACCGTACCGGCTCGCCCTTCACGTACACGTCGAAATTGCCGAAGGTGCGGATCACGATATCCCCTTCCACCTTCTTCGGCCGGGCGGACAGCACATAGGCGATATCCTTCTTCAGCGCCTCCGCGGTCACGGGCTTCAGCAGGTATCCGGCCGCGCGTACGGAAAAGGCGTCCACCGCGTACTGGGAATAGGCCGTGAGGAAGATGATGGCGACTCCCGGGCGGACCTCCTTGATCTTTCCCGCCAGCTGGATGCCGTTCATCTCCGGCATCTCGATGTCCAGCAGCGCCAGGTCCACCGGGTTCTCCTTCACAAAATCGAGCGCCTCCAGGGGATTGGTGAAGCCTTTCACCTCGTCAATCTGCGGCATTTCCTCCAGCAGCTTCAGCGTGTGCTGCAGGATCACCGCAGCGTCGTCCACACAAATAACTCTCATCCGTCGTTCCTCGCTTTATCCGGCAGTTTCTTCCGTCCGGGCTTATTCCCGTCTTCGGCCTCCGGGGGAGGATCCGGAATCCAGAGGGTCACGGTGGTACCCTCGCCAATCACACTCTTAACATCCAGGGAGCCGTTGCACATCTTCTCCAGCCGCTCGTCCACGTTTTTCAGGCCGATGTGCGACCGGTTGGTATCCAGCGGCACCGCGTCCGGATCGAAGCCCTTTCCGTTGTCCGTCACGCGGATCATCACGCCGCCGTCTTCCCGCCGGGTGGAGATGACCACCTTCCCCTCGGAGCGTGAGCGCGCCCCGTAGCGGATGGCATTCTCCACAATCGGCTGCACCGTCAGCGCCGGCAGCAGGAAATCGTCCTCCCCGATATCCCACTCCACATGCACGGACGGATACATGACCATTTCAATATCCGCGTAGATCTGGGTATGCTCCAGCTCCTTGCGGAACGGCACCAGGTTCGTCTCGCTCAGCGAGTCCAGGTTCTGCCGCAGGTACCGTGCGAATTTCTCCACCGTCCCGGCCGCCTGTTCCGGATCGGAATAGCAGAGCGCCTGTACGGTCGCCAGCGTGTTGTACATAAAGTGCGGCTGGATCTGGCTCATCATGATCTGGATGCGCTGCTGCGCGTGCATCGCGTCCTCATGCTTCCAGGCAAACTGCATGTGCAGCCAGATATAGTAGAACACGGAGCCGCCGACGATCGCCATCGTCAGGAAGGCGACCGGCTGCTGCTCCCCGCCGATTTCATAATCCTGGAAAATGGATACAAAAATGAATATGATGATCGTGATCGGGAGCCACAGCGCCCGCTTCCGCGTTTTGCGGTTTTCCGCCACGGTGAGGTACAGCAGGTGTCCCAGCAGGATAAAGCTGGTAATAATGCAGGTCTTCGAAAGGGGGCCGCCCTGGTAATGGTTGTCCGCCGCAATCCAGAACACCAGTTTCGTCATCGGCACCAGCAGCAGGTAGATTGCGGTATTCAGGCCGAGCAGGATCCAGCCGGCGGTATGCTTCCGGTCCGGGGCTACAATATGGCAGAACAGCAGCAGGAACAGCGGCCGGACAATATATCCGTACATGGCAAAGCCGGTGCGCATCTGGATGTTCGGATGCTCGCACGCGAGCCAGTCCTCCACCACATTCTGCACCACCAGGCTCATCGCCAGGATGAAGATCACCTGCATGAGCATTTTATGCTTGCGGGAAAGGTAGGTATCGGTAAAAACGGCAACCGTGAGGCCGACCAGCAGGAAGATCTGCGGTGTCATCAGCATCTCGCGAAGCAGATTGCTGTCCACTCCCATTTTCCGGTCCCCCTTTCCGCGTTTATTTCCTATTTATTGATTATATCATGTTTCCCATCAATATGAAAAGACGGAATCCGCGAAAAAACAAGGACCGGACGCTGTTTTTGCGCCCGGTCCCCGGATGGTGTGCAATTCAGTCCGCAAACATGGGGGTGGACAGGTAACGGTCGCCGGTATCCGGCAGCAGCGCCACAATCACCTTGCCCTTGTTCTCCGGCCGCTTCGCCAGCTCGGTCGCCGCCCATACCGCGGCACCGGCGGAGATACCGACCAGCAGGCCTTCCTTCCGGGCCAGCGTGCGGCCGGTCGCGAAGGCGTCCTCATTTTCCACGGGGATAATCTCGTCGTAGATGTTCGTGTTCAGCGTCTGGGGCACAAAGCCGGCGCCGATGCCCTGGATCTTGTGCGGGCCGGGCGTGCCTTTGCTCAGCACGGGAGATCCTGCGGGTTCCACCGCCACAACCTTCACGGCGGGGTTTTTGCTCTTCAGGAATTCGCCGACGCCCGTGAGGGTGCCGCCGGTGCCGACGCCCGCCACAAAGATGTCCACGGTGCCGTCCGTATCATTCCAGATTTCCGGACCGGTTGTCGCGCGGTGGACAGCCGGGTTCGCGGGGTTCACAAACTGGCCGGGGATAAAGCTGCCCGGAATTTCCGCCGCCAGCTCGTCCGCTTTGGCGATGGCGCCCTTCATGCCCTTAGCGCCTTCGGTGAGCACGATTTCCGCGCCGTAGGCCTTCAGCAGGCTGCGGCGTTCCACGCTCATCGTCTCCGGCATGGTCAGGATAATGCGGTATCCGCGGGAAGCCGCCACGGCAGCCAGGCCGATGCCGGTGTTGCCGCTGGTCGGTTCGATGATGACGCTGCCGGGCTTCAGCAGGCCCTTCGCCTCCGCGTCCTCAATCATGGCCTTCGCGATGCGGTCCTTCACGCTGCCGGCGGGATTGAAATACTCCAGCTTGGCAAGGATGGTCGCGCCGGGGGCGTTCTCCGCAATATAGTTCGTCAGTTTCAGCAGCGGCGTTCCGCCGATCAGGTCCGTTGTCCGTTCATAAATCTTCATAACCGGTTCCTCCTCTTCCGCGACCGTTTTCTACAATCGCCTATCGGTTTTGTAGGTATTACTGTACATCACTTTTTCCCGCCTGTCAACCCTTCCCCGGAAAAAAAGTGCGGTTTGCAGCTATATATACATAAAATGGCCGGATTCGGAACACATTTTGCATGTTTTGATGACGGAAAGCTGAGTTGTATTAGTTACATCATACTTTTAAATCTTCATATTGAGAAATAACCATTTCCGGATTAAAACAAAAAACCGGCCTTTCCGTCGGAAAGGCCGGTGCAATCCATTGCAAAACTGCCGGGCAGGCCGGTCGGGGCCTGCCGCTCCAGGCTCCGGACGTCTTAATCCGCCAGGCGGTAATAGATGGACCGCATCAGTTCCATATCAAAGACGGTGCCGGTCACCAGCATGGTGCCGTCCTCCAGCAGGGTCAGCCGGATCGTCGCTTCATAGCCCTGCACGTCAAACGTGGCGCTCAGGACGCCCGTTTCCGGATCCACGGCGGCGTTTTTATAGGCTGTGACCGTCCCGTCACTGGCCGTCTCCGTCATTCCTTCGGCCGAGACGACCAGCCTGGACCGCTGTTCCACCGGCAGCGCGTCGCCGAGGAAGGCCATCATGCCGTACTGGAAGGAAACTTCCGGATACCAGGTGCCGTAAAAAGCTTCCACGGATTCCGCCTTCACCGCCGCCGGCATCTCATAGGGCGTATACGTTTCGCGGGTCAGGAACATCGTAGCCCCGCCGGCTTCCACCGAAAGCTCGCCGTTTTCATATTTCACTTCCGTCACAGGCGCTTCTTCCGTCTTCTCCGTAACGGTCACCACACCGTCCGCATATGTCCAGGTGGCTTCCGCGTTCTGGGGTTCCTGGCCGGGCAGGGCGGAAAACAGCGTGGCTGTGCCGTCCTCCCGGAAGGTCATGGTCATCTGGATCTCATCGCTGATCACCCGCATGCTGATCCCCTGCGTAACCGCATGGTTCAGATACCATACGCCGGTGATATCGTCCTCCGCGAATGCGGGAACCAGGGCGGCGGCCATACACAGCACCAGGATCATGGAAATCAGTTTCTTCATTTCTGTAAGCTCCTTTCATGAATGTATCGCCGAAAAACCTGCACCCATTATATCAGAAGGCCCGGGGCTTTTCAACGATGTGTTTTTTTTCTGTTCCTCCGCGCAAATACTGCAAATCTGCGCCGCAAATTGCTTTAACAATTCTGCAACATTTTATTGACACAAGATGTAACTTGTGTTATATTTCATTTGTCAAACCGTGTAACTTTTTTTGCACCTCTATGACAGTAACTTTGCCATCTTATACGAAAGGGTTCTCTGTATGAGAAGTAAGATGTGAAGAGATGAATTACAGTTTCATCGTTCCGGGTGTTCTGGTTTTATTCATCATCATGGGCTACTATTTTTTCAGGCCCCGGCTGCAGATCCGGCTGAACCGCGCCTTCCTCGCGATTCTGATCATCAATATCGGTCTGCAGCTGTTTGAGTGCGTCGCTTCCCTCCTGAATGAAACCTGGCAGTCCCACGACCCGGCCCTCCTGATCATCTTCAACACCCTCTTCTACATCTTCTGCCTTTCCAGTTCCTATATGTTCTTCGTGTTCACGATCAGCGTGCTGGACTCCAATGTGCTGGTCAGCCATCCGCTGCGGAAATATTACCCCGTTGTTTTCTTCCCCTGCGTTGCCCTGGTGCTCATCAATCCTGTTACCCACTGGCTTTTCCGCGTGGATAACGGATACCATCCCGGCCCGCTGAGCGGAATTACCTATTTCTGCGCGGGGTGCTACCTGTTGTTCGGTACCATCGGCGTGCTGCGCCATATCCGCCAGCTGAGCGTGCACGGCGTCATCTCCCTGCTGGCCCTGCAGGGAATCCTGCTGGCCGGCAACATCGCCCGGGCGCTGCTGCCGCAGTACATCGTCATCGATACGTTCTGCATCATGGGGATCATCGTGATCTTCATGTCCTTCCTCAATCCAGACCTGTACCTGTCCGACCGGGGATATGCCTACAACTTCACGGCCTTCCGCGCCCTGCTGGATGAGTACCACCGGCGCCACAAGCCCTGCCGCATTCTCGGCTTCGCCATCCAGAACTACAACGAGCACCGCGAGATTTTCGGCGGCAAGCAGATGGACGAAGCCCTCACCCAGATCAACAAGTTCATGACCGAATCCTTCCCCTACCTGAGCGCCTTCTACCTGCGCAACGGCTCCTTCGCGCTGGTCGGTTCCAATTACATGGACCTCACCGCCCTGCGGGACCGGGTGCGCGAGCGCTTCGGCCGTTCCTGGATCACCGGCGCCGGTGACCTGCGCCTGAGCGTCTCCTTTGTGGAAGCCGACACCGAAATCCTCGACTGCCCCTCCGACCGCCTGGTCAACACCCTGATGATCTCCCAGGATGAAATCAGCCGGGTTTCCGAGCCGGACGCCAGCTGCTCCCTCACTGACTCCATCGGCGAAATCAACCGCAAGCTGGATATCCGCCGCTGCCTGGAGAAGGCGCTGGACCAGGACAAGCTGGAGGTGTTCCTGCAGCCGCTGATGGACTGCTCCACCGGCAAGCGCGTGGCCGCAGAGGCGCTGGTGCGCCTGCGGGATGACAACGGCGACCTGATCCGGCCGGACCTGTTCATCGGTATGGCGGAGCAGGAAGGCCACATCGTCCGCCTGGGCGAGCAGGTGCTCTCCCATGTGTGCGAGTTCATCCGCGACAATGATATGGAAAAGATCGGCATCAAGTGGATCAACGTCAACCTGTCGCCGGTGCAGTTCATGTCGCGCGATATTCCGTCCACCTTCTCTGAAATCCTGCAGGAGTACGGCGTGGATGAAAGCATGATCCACCTGGAGATCACCGAGCAGAGCATGATCGACTTCTCCCTCCTGCGGGAGCAGATCATCGGCCTGCATGAAAACGGCTTCGAGTTCTCCCTGGACGACTACGGCTCCGGTTATTCCAACCTGACCCGCGTCCGCCAGTACCCCTTCACCAACATCAAGATCGACATGGAAGTCGTGCACAACTACTGCCAGGACCGGGATCCCCTGCTGCCCGCGCTGGTGCAGGGCTTCAAGGAAATGAACCTGAGCATTACCGCCGAAGGCATCGAAACCCGCGAGATGGCGGAAATCCTGAAGG
Source organism: Clostridiales bacterium (assembly GCA_017569285.1). Taxonomy (NCBI): domain Bacteria; kingdom Bacillati; phylum Bacillota; class Clostridia; order Eubacteriales; species Clostridiales bacterium. The sequence goes on along the minus strand of CP069419.1, from coordinate 2,091,347 downwards.
GCATCGGCTGCGATTACCTGCAGGGTTACTACTTCTCCCGTCCCGTGCCGATGTCCGAGTTCCTGGTGATGGATATCTGACGCCCCCTCCGGGGAATTTCCTTTTGTCATCATTTGTTAATGAATTTGATACCATTCGGTATTGACATGGAAAACCGGATTCCGGTATAATGAGGCTGCCCGGAAGCCGGCATTTTATTTTACCTGTTGTGATACCATTTGGTATCATCTTATACGCAAGGCCGCTCCCTCCGGGCATATCATGATAACCCGCAGGAGGCATCCGCATGGAAGATGGATTTGAGGTCCTGGTACGGGCCGTTGTGCTGCAGGCCCTGGAGGATTACCGCCGCGCCCGGCGGATCCTCCGCCGCCGGCCGGACCGGGAATCCGCCCGGCTCATGGCCCGCGACGTGGAACGGTTTTTCCGCTCGGTGTGGTTCTCCTGCCTCACCGGGCTGGACGGAAAGGAGATCCTGGAACGGCTGAAAGGAGAAGGTGGATGACTGCCCGGGAATACCTCAGCCAGGCAGGCCAGCTGGAACAGCGCATCGCCGGGGCTATGCGGCGGGCGGAAGCCATGCGCGCGTTGGCCGCCTCGGTCTCCTCCCCTGCCGCAGACGCGGTCCGCGTCCTTTCCTTCTCCTCCGGGGAGGCGCCCTTCATCCGCGCCCTGGAAAAGGCGGAATCCCTGGAGGAGCAGGCCGCCGCGGACCTGGACCTCCTGCTGGACCTGAAGGACCAGATGGAGCAGGCCATCTCCACCATGCAGGAGGAGAAACTCCGCCAGGTCCTTTCCTGCCGGTACCTGGAGCGCATGACCTGGGCAGAAATCTCCGAATCGCTGCATATCAGCCGCAGCACAGTGCGCGTTCGGCATGAAGCCGCCCTCTCCCGCTTCATCCTGCCGGTTCAGCCCATCGATATCAATGATCCGGCCCGGAAATCCGCCCGTCCCGCTGCCGCGTGGTAATGCAGCCGTGCCGGACGTCCCTGTTACCGGTGACATATTTCAGAATCTTTACATTTCCGATTCCGCCTTTCAAAACCTCCGCCTCTCTGATATAATGAAAGGACAGGAAAACCCCATATCAACTTATATAAGTCAAGGAGGTCTTTGATTGTGAAAAAACTGCTTGGTATCCTGCTGGCGCTTGCATTGCTGCTGTCCTGCGCCGCCTTCGCGGAAGAGCCTGCCGCTCCCGCGCTGCAGAAGAATCTCGTGATCCTGTTCACCAGCGACGTCCACTGCGGAATCGACCAGGGCTGGACGTACGCCGGCCTGTATGCCATGAAGGAATCCCTCGCGAAGGACAACTACGTCCTGCTCGTGGACGACGGTGACGCCATCCAGGGTGAGCCCGTCGGCACCATGACCAAGGGCGAAGCCATCGTCGACATCATGAACGCCGTCGGATACGACATCGCGATCCCCGGCAACCATGAATTCGACTACGGCATGGACAACTTCCTTGAGCTGACCAAAAAGGCCAGTTTCCCCTACCTCAGCTGCAACTTCAACAAGAACGGGGAGCTGATCTTCCAGCCCTGGATCATCAAGGAATTCGACGGTGTGAAGATCGGCTTCGTCGGCGTCACCACGCCTATGACGCTCCGTTCCTCCACCCCGCGGTATTTCCAGGATGAGGAAGGCAACTTCATCTACAACTTCATGCAGGATGAAAACGGCGAAGCCGTCTACGCGGCTGTGCAGAAGGCTGTGGACGAAGTCCGCGCCGAAGGCGCTGTCTACGTCGTCGTCATGGCGCACATGGGCAACGAAGCCGAGTGCTCCCCCTGGCGGTATGACGAAGTGATCGCCAACACCACCGGCATCGACCTGTGGCTCGACGGCCACAGCCATGACACCGAGCAGGTGGTCACCCAGAACAAGGACGGCAACCCCGTTCTCCGTTCCGGCTGCGGCACAAAGCTGGCGAATGTCGGCTATGCCACTATCGGCACCGACGGTTCCATGGCGACCGGACTCTACACCTGGGCACAGGATGTCTCCGCTGTGAACCTGCTGGGCCTGGAAAACGCCGGCCTGGAGGCCATCAAGGCTGCCAAGGGCGCCCTGGATGAGAAGCTGAACCAGGTGGTTGCCTCCACCGCGGTGGACCTGTACATCAATGACCCCGTTGCGAAGACCGAAGACGGCAAATCCATCCGGATCATCCGCCGTGCAGAAACCAACCTCGGTGACCTGTGCGCCGATGCCTATCTGAACCAGTCCGGCGAAGCGGACATCGCCTTCGTCAATGGCGGCGGCATCCGCGTCCAGCTGAACGCGGGCGACCTGACCCTGAACGACATCCTGCGTGTCCATCCCTTCGGCAACAGCCTGACCGTCATCGAGATCACCGGCCAGCAGGTGCTGGACGCCCTCGAGTGGTCCGTGCACTCCCTGCCCGGCGAGTTCGGCGGCTTTGACCAGGTTGCCGGCATCACCTTCACCGTGGATCCGACCATCCCGACGCCCGTTGTGGAAACCGCGGACAAGATGTTTGACCATGTGGATGAGACCATGGCCCGCCGCGTGAGCAACGTCATGGTCGGCGGCGAACCGATCGATCCCGAAAGGATCTACAAGGTCGCTTCCCATGACTACCAGTTGCTGAACCAGGGCGACGGCTACACCATGTTCGAAGGTGCCAACGTCCTGCAGGAGAGCGTCAAGCTGGACAACCAGGTCCTGATCGACTACATCACCGAAACCCTCGGCGGCGTGGTCAGCGACGGATACGACCAGCCCTACGGCCAGGGCCGTATCACGGTAGCCGGCGAATAATTCCACGGTATATCAAAAGGGGCTGCAATCGCAGCCCCTTCTTTTTGTTGCCTGATTCCCGGTCATTCCACCAGCGTCGCGACACCCGAGGAGATCCAGCCCCATTCGCTGTCATCCTCCACAAATACGTAGAAATATTCGAGGCCGCGTTCGGAAACCTTCCTTTCATATACGGGGTATTCCATTCCGGGATACACCTTGGAAATGATCGTTCCGCTCGCGTCCGGCGTTTTGCGGACGTTCTTGCGTTCGCCTTCCCCGATGACCGCCGTACCGATCTTCTCGCCGCCCCGCGGGGAAACCGCCGGATCGCCCAGGTCCAGGACGCTCTTTACCAGGGTGTCCCCGGCGTAGAACGCGGAGCCTTCCCGCGCGATAAAGCCGCGGGCTGTCTTCCCTTCCAGCGTGCATTCCACATACCACCAGCTGCCGGAATAGGTGTACTTCCCCAGCACGGTGAATTCTTCCCCGGCCGGCAGGGTTCCGAGGACGTTGCCCCGCTCGTGCGGATCGTCCAGTACATCAATCGCCTCCGCCGCGGTCACCGGAATCCGGTCGAACGCCGGCGTGGCCATCCGGGCTTTGTAGTCCTTCACCTTCCGCTTTTCGACGTAGCCGACCCGGTAGCCGCCGTTGTCCTTCTCATACCGCACCAGCAGCCATCCGCTCTCGTCGTATCCGGCTTCCGCCATCTTCTTGTTCGTGTCGACGGCAGCCTTCCCGTTCGCGCCGCGCAGCGCGTCCGTGGACGGGGCGGAATACACCGCCAGCACGCCGTAGCCGATTCCCTTTTCCACCTGCTGGAACTTGAAGTCCTCCACCGCCAGCAGGCGCTCCACTTCGTTTCCTCCCTGGTCACCGTCCGCCGCCGCGCATCCAAGCGCAAAAACTGAGCAAAGCAGCAGCGCCGCCAGCGCACATACCAGTCTGACCATTCTTTTCTCCATTTTTCTCCATCTCCTGTCCGGCATATCAGCCTGTATTGTTATTTCGCCCGTTGTTTCCTGAAATCCTTCCTGTTTTTTTCAGGCGAAAACGATCTCATGGCCGCTCGAATCACCTGCAGGCCGTAATCCGGCAGACATTTTTGCATTTGCTTCATCTGGTTTTGCATTCGTTTGCATGCTTTGGTATATTTTAAAACTTTCACGTTTATTTCACACTGTATACAAAAATTAGTACTTGCAAATGCGGATTTTTTGATTATAATGGTAACGTTTCCGGAAACGGTTTCACCGGAACCGCCCCTTGACGGCTCCGGGCATTTTTGTTTATGGAGGACAAGAAGTGAAAAAAACGACCCTGAGAAAGTACGCGCGTTTGATCGCCCAGTGCGGTGTGAACGTCCAGAAGGGGCAGGAGGTCTTCATCACAGCCGGCCTGGATCAGCCGGATTTCGTGAAAATGGTGGCCGAGGAATGCTACAAGCTGGGCGCGACCCGTGTGGTGGTCGATTTCGACTACCAGCCGCTGACGAAGCTTCACGTGAAGTACTGCTCCCTGGAAACGCTCGGAGGGCTGACGGATTACCAGAAAGCCCGCTTCGAGCACTACGTCGAAAAGCTTCCCTGCCGCATCTACCTGGAGTCGGATGATCCCGACGGCCTGAAGGGCATCAACCAGCACAAAATGCTGCGCGCCCAGCAGATGCGCTATCCGCTCATCAAGGGCTATCGCGATGAGATGGAAAACAAGTACCAGTGGTGTATCGCCGCGGTACCGGGTCCCGCGTGGGCCAAGAAGCTTTTCCCGGACACCACCAAGCGCCAGGCTATGGAGAAACTGTGGGATGCCATCCTCGCCACCAGCCGTGTGACCGAGTACGGAGATCCCGTGGATGCCTGGGACCGGCACAACGCCGATCTGATGTCCCGGTGCAAGTACCTGAACTCCCTGGGAATTGAAAAGCTGCACTACACCTCGTCCAACGGAACCGACCTCACCGTGGGTATGATTCCGGAAGCCGTTTTCAAGGGTGGCGGCGACCTGAGCCTGCAGGGCATCTTCTTCAATCCCAACATCCCGACTGAGGAGTGCTTCATCTCTCCGATGCGCGGGAAAGCCGAAGGCAAGGTGGTTGCCACCATGCCCCTGAGCCGCGACGGCCAGCTGATTGAAAACTTCTGGATCCGCTTCCACAACGGCCGTGCCGTGGAATGGGAAGCGGAAAAGAATGACCAGCTGCTGACCAACATCATCAATTCCGATGATGGCGCCGGCTACCTGGGCGAGTGTGCACTCGTGCCGTTCAACTCCCCGATCCGTGAGTCCGGGCTGCTGTTCTACAACACACTGTTTGATGAGAACGCGGCCTGCCACCTGGCGCTGGGCGCCGGTTTCGCCGATACCATCCGCGATTACGAGCATAAATCGCTCGAGGAGTGCCGCGAGATGGGCATCAACGATTCCATGATCCACGTGGACTTCATGATCGGCTGCGAGGATATGAGCATCGACGCGATCACCCGCGACGGCAAAACCGTTCCGGTTTTCCGCAACGGTACCTGGGCGTTCTGATCCGGCGCCCAACCCCCAAAAAAGAAAACCCCGATTCAGCTCGGGGTTTTCTTTTTTCTTATGTAAGGACCGAAGGTTCAGGGCGCTTTCGCCACGAAGCCCTGGGCGAAGTTCTGATGACAGCCAGTGGCTGAATTCTCATCAGAACTGAGGTCAAACTCTAAGGAGCAAGCTCCACAGTGTGGAGTTGCGACTATAGAGTTTGCGGATCGCGTCCGCAGACGCGAAATCCCTATTCCTGTGCCCCATCCTTCATCTTCCCATGAATGCTCTGCACATGCTCAATCAGCTCGCCGAGGCCGGCCACCATATAGCTGATGACCAGGACACACAGAATCATCGGGAGGATGGCCGGCATAACCGCCAGCAGGCCCACACCGGCTCCGCCGTTATACATGCCGTACACGGCAATGATCGCAACCAGTGCCATCCCCAGCCAGAAGATCACCATGCCGAGGATTTTGATTTTCCGTCCGATATTGCTGAACATCTTTCTTCTCCCCTGCCGTGCCTTATTCCGGCTTTTTGGCGGAAAGCTTGTCATCAATATTCATGGCGCGTTCCACCAGTTCGCCGAAACCGTACATCGTAAGGCTGCCCAGCCAGGATCCCAGCACGCCCAGGACGATGACCAGGATTCCGGTCAGGATGTTGCTGCCCGTATTGTATGTATATCCGTACGACTGTAACGTACCGTTGGTGGCGATTGCCATGATTCCGACCAGGACGGAAAGAACGATTCCGATCCAGCAGATTACCTTCGCCAGGGTCTTGATCTTGTGCCCGATGTTGCTCCACATAGTTGTTTCCCCCTTGTTATGATATTGTCGCAGAATGCCATTGGAAAAAAATTCCACAGCCGGCGCCTTTCTTCCTGCCGGGATATACCGTTTTTCACGGAAAATTCGTTCCAAATATTCATTTATTTTCCATTATTTGCAGCCAGCCTGATCTATTTTTCCGAATACGCTGTTTTTCTATCGCTCATATACAGATATGATATGCTCAGGAACATGGAGAGTTCCTTACGGATATATCTGGAGGGAAAACATATGATGCTGCCATGGAAAAGGAAAAAACTGCTCGCGCTGCTGGACAGCGAATTCGGGCAGGAGCCGGAGAAAGACTATTTTGCGGGGGACATGGACCGGATCCGGACGTATTATGACGCCTGCCGGGACAACCGCCTGGACCCGTTCTACGTGGACGACACCACCTGGAACGACCTGGATATGGACAAGGTATACCGTCGGATCAACGCCTGCCAGTGCACCGCCGGGGAGCAGTACCTGTATTACATGCTCCGCCGCCCGATGGACCGGAAAACCTGGGAATACCAGCACGGGCTGATCAGCCTGATGGAGAAGGACCCGGATACACGGAAGAGCCTGCAGCTGCTGTTCCGCAGAATCGGCTGCCCCCGGACCATCGACCTGACCACGGCCTTCCATCCGAAGGATTCTTCCCCGCTGTGGCTGATCATCTACATCTCGATGGGTGCGCTGCTGGTGGCAGCCTTATTCCTGGCCGGCGTGCTGGGACCGGTTCCCATGCTGGCCGCGCTCTTCACGAACATTTTTGTCCACCAGTCGCGGCGGCTGAAATGCGAATATGAGATCAACCGGGTCAATTACTGTGTCGCCCTGATCCTGACCCTGAACCGGATCCGCAGCCTGAAGCTGCCCGGAATCGATCCGTACCTGGAGGAGGCATACAGCCACCTGGCGCCGATGAAGCGCATCCTGCGTTCCGGCCCGGTGATGTCCACCATGAACGGTGATGTGTTCCAGTCCCTCATGATGGTCACCTGCATGACCGACATGATCGCCTTCGAGATTCTCAAAAAGCGCCTGGCGAAGTACCATGACCACTTCCTGGCCGTGCATGAAGCCATCGGGCGGCTGGACGCGGCAATTGCCGTGGCTTCCTGGCGGGCCGGGCTGGAAACCCGGTGCGACCCGGAGATCGATTTCGAGGCGGACCATCCGTATATCCGGGCAGAAGGCATCGTCCATCCCCTGCTGAAAAAGCCGGTACCCAACGACCTCATGCCGGAAAAATCCATGCTGATCACCGGCTCCAACGCTTCCGGCAAATCCACCTACCTGCGCACGGCGGTCATCACCGCCCTCACGGCCCAGTGCCTGTGCACCGGCGCATGCCGGAGCTATAAAGCCAGCCCCTTCCGGATGTACACCTCCATGGCGCTGGCGGATGACCTGCTGGCCGGTGAAAGCTATTTCATCACGGAAATCAAATCCCTCAAGCGCATCCTGGACGCGCAGGACGGGGAAGGCTTCCTGCTCTGCGCGGTGGACGAAGTCCTGCGGGGCACCAACACCATTGAGCGGATTTCCGCCTCCGCCGAAGTCCTGAAGGCGCTTTCCCGTCCCGGCACGCTCTGCCTCATCGCCACCCACGATTCCGAGCTGAACGCGCTGTCCGGCGGCAAATACCAGCTGGCGCATTTTGAGGAAACCGTCACCGACACCGGAATCCTGTTTGACTACACGCTGAAGCCCGGCCCGGCCGAAACCCGCAATGCCATCCACCTGCTGAAGCTGATGGGCTTTGACAGCGATATCGTCACCGCCGCCCATGACCGGGCGGACCGGTATATTCAAACGGGAAAATGGGAATAAAAAAGCATATGAAACGGGGCTGCCCGATCGGGCAGCCCCTCTTTTGCGGTTTCGGATCAGTTGCTGTGGGTCGCGGTGTAGTTCCGCTGATAGATCTCCATGAACTGTTCGAGACCCAGCTCGTTCAGCTGCTGCAGGTAAGCGTCCCATTCCTCATCGACGCCGCCCTTGGACAGCCACTTCGCACGCATTTCCTCGGTGTAGTTGATCAGGTCCGTCTTGATCATGCTCAGCGCGTCATTGTCCTCCTCGGTCAACATCATGCTGGGCATATACACGGACGTCGCGTACTTGCGGTAGTAATTCTCGTTCCGGTCGAACTTCGCCTGGTGGCCGGCGGAACGCGGGATCTTGCTGCCGAAGAAGTCGCTGGTCAGCGCAATCGGGCCGTCGGAAGCGAACGCTTCGCTGTAGCGGAACTCGTCGTAGCTCATGCCGTCCGGCGTGGGCAGGTAGTCATAGGTGCCGTCGCCCTTGTCCTCGATGTTGATGCCGATCGGGCCCAGGTCGCACTGCATGGACCAGATGGGATCATAGAAGGTATCCACCCACTTCATCAGCAATTCGGGGTTGTGGCAGACGTTGGTGATGGAGAAGCCGGTCGCCGCCATGGTGGAGTCGGGAGAGGTGCCCCAGGAGGTGGTGCCGTTCGGTCCGAGCAGCGGGGAGATGGGTTCGTATTCCAGCTCATGCACGGTGCCCAGGTCGAAGCTGTTCCAGCACATGAACACGCCGATGTTCGCGATCTCGCCCTGGTTCTGGGCATTGTAGGTCTTCTTGTCCATCGTGAAGCCTTCCTGATCGATCAGGCCCTTCGCGAAGAAGTGATCATACAGGTATTTGCAGCCTTCCTTGTAGCCTTCGGTGGCCGGCACAAACACCAGCTGTCCGCCCTCGCCCACGACGATATGGTTGTTGCCCTGGGCCAGCGTATCCGCGTAGCCGAACGCGCCGAAGAAGCCGCCGATATCGCGCTGGGATCCGAGGAACTTGAAGGTCATCGGGATTTCATCGTTCGGGTCGCCGTTGCCGTTCGCGTCTTCCTCTTTGAACTTGGTCAGCACTTCCTCCAGCTCCACCAGGGTGGTGGGCTTCTGCAGTCCGAGCCGCTCCAGCCAGGTTACGTTGATCATGATGTTGGAAGCGATGGTGCCGTCTTCACCTTCCTGCACATAGGGGGTGGAGTAGATGTTGCCGTCAGGAGCGGTGACCATAGCCTTGATGTCCGGCCGGCGCTCGAACAGCGCCTTCAGGTTGGGGGCATACTGGTCAATCAGGTCATTCAGCGGGATCAGGACGCCCTGGGAACCGTAGACCACCAGGTCGGAGGTGCTCAGGGAGAACTTTCCGAAGAAGCCTTCCGGCAGGTTCTTGTTGGAGCCGAGCCGCAGGTCTTTCACTTCATCGTACTCCGCCTGCGGGATCTGTTCCCAGTCGATATGCACGCCGGTGTATTCCTCCATCCGCTGGAACAGTTCCATCTCGTTGGCGTCGCTGTGAAGCGGGCGCATCCGGATGATCAGCTTGAAGGTCTCCCCTGAATCCGTCAGGGGATAGGTGTTCTCGGCCAGGGCCGCCGCACATGTCAGCAGCATTGCCAGGGCCATCATGACAGCCAGGATCCGTTTCATGTTTCCTTCCTCCTTAAGAATAATGAAATAATATTTCAGGGCAGCCAGCCCTTAATACCTCCCTCAATTCCGGGGCGGTAAAAGGCGTCAGCCTTTTACCGCTCCTATCATGACGCCTTGGATAAAGTATCTCTGCAGGAATGGATACAAGATGAGCAATGGGAGCGAGGAGGCGATGATGATGCCGTATTTGATCATATCGCCCAGGCGCTGCTGGGCTGCCAGGTTTGCCGCGTCCTCCACCATGTCGCCGAAGGAGTTTTCAAACAGGATGCTGCGCAGCACCAGCTGCAGCGGATACTTGTTCGGATCGCTCAGGTAAATCATCGCGGAGAAGTAGCTGTTCCAGTGTCCCACCGCGTAGAAGAGCACCATCACAGCGATAATCGGCTTGGACAGCGGGAGTACCACCCGCAGGAAGAACTGGTTGTTTGTCGCGCCGTCCAGCTGGGCCGCCTCCAGCAGTTCATCCGGAATCGTCTGCTGGAAGAACGTCCGCGCGACGATCAGGTTCCAGGAGCTGACCGCACCCGGGAGGATCAGCGCCCACATGGTATTGTCAATTCCCAGGTCGTTCACCAGCAGGTAGCTCGGAATCATACCGCCGGAGAACAGCATCGTGAAGGTGATCATCATCATCACCGCGTTCCGGCCCACCAGGTCCTTGCGGGACAGCGCGTACGCCGCGGGAATGGTCATCACCACGTTTACCAGGGTTCCGACGATGGTATAGACTGCCGTATTGCGGTATCCGGTGAAGAAAGACTTGTACTCAACAATGCGCCGGTATCCGTCCAGCGAAGCGTTGACGGGATAGAGGAATACCTTGCCGGCGTATACGTCCACCGGGTCGGAGATGGAAGCGATGACGATAAAGTACAGCGGATACGCCACGATCAGGAAACAGAAGGTCAGGATCACATAGTTCAGGATATCGAACACCTTGTCCGCCCGGGTCCTGCGGATCCGTCCGCCGGTTTTTGCCACTGCTGTCATGGATGCTTCCTCCTTTCCCGTTTATTCAGGTCAGAACAGCGAAGACTCGGTCAGCCGCCTGGAAACGAAGTTGACCGTGCACAGAAGGACCATGTTGACCACCGACTCGAACATGCCCACCGCCGTGGCGAAGCTGTACTGGTGGTTCTGGAGGCCCCGCTTGTAAACATATGTGGAGATAATCTCGGAAGTGGACTGGTTCAGCGACGTCTGCATCAGCAGGGCTTTCTCCTGGCCCACCGCCATGATCTTGCCGGAATTGAGGATAAACATAATCACGATGGTCGGCAGGATGCCGGGGATATCGATGTGCCAAACCCGCTGGAACTTGTTCGCCCCGTCCATGATGGCCGCCTCATGCAGCTCCGGGTTGATGCCGGAAAGCGCGGCCAGGTACAATATGCTCCCCCATCCGGCGGACTGCCAGATTTCCGATCCGATATACAAAGGCCGGAACCAGGACGGCTCCGCCATGAAGTGGATCCGTTCCCCGCCCAGCAGTTCAATCAGATGATTCACAATACCGGACTTCAGGGCAAAGAACAGGGTCACAATACCCACCATGACCACGGTGGAGATGAAGTGCGGCGCGTACAGGGTGGTCTGTACAATCTTCTTATATCTCTTGGAGGTCAGCTGGTTCAGCAGCAGCGCCAGGATCACCGGGATCGGGAATGAAATGATCAGGGTTCCGACGCTGATGGCCAGTGTGTTGGGCAGTGCACGCTTGAAAGCCGGGGTGCTGAAGAACTGGGTGAAGTTGTCCAGGCCGACCCAGGGGCTTCCCCAGATTCCCAGCGTAGCCTTGTATTTCCGGAAAGCGATCTGGAGACCGAGCATCGGGTAATACCGGAACAGCAGGAAATAGGCCACTGCCGGCAGCAGGAACAGGTAAAGCTGCCAGTTGCGGCAGATCCGCCTGGTCAGCGTTTTCCTGTAATTGCAGCGAAGATCCCTTTCCCCGCCCGGGTATTTTGCAGTCGTCTGCAGCATCGTCCTGGCTCGCTTTCTTGCAAATTTGGGTGTCTTTATCTGATTTTCGTCCATTTGTTGTCTAAATCTTATTGTTTTCGTGCCAGATCGTCAATCTTCAGTTTTTGAACGGGTGTGCATTTCTTGAAATTGACGTTTTTTGACATGGAATATACATTTTTTGAAACTGCCCGCCGGAAGGCCAAAAACGCCCGGTTCGGCATTGTGCTGCCCGCCGGGGGAATGGTATAATAGCCCCGGCATCCTGAAAAAGGCGTGATTATATGAAAAAAAGAAGCAAAACCTTCTACCGGTATATCCTTTCCTATGCGCTCGTGCTCATCCTGCCGGTCGCGCTTCTTTTCGGTATGTCCTATTCCTACCTGATTGACCGCTACAGCCAGGAAATATCGGACAGCAACACCCGACTGCTGACGCAGGCGCAGGAAGACCTGGACACCCGCCTGGATCAGCTGGTCAATATCGCCTACATGGTGCAGAACAACGCGGTGCTGAACCTCCGCACCAATGAGGGCGACGTCGTCGCGGCCCGGAAGGCTACAACGACCCTGTCTGTTCTCAATTCCGTATCTTCCCTGTCGGATTTCCTGTTCACCTACCGTTCCGGCACGGATTACTGCTTTACCTCTTCCTCCCGGATCACACCGGAAAAGCTGTTCGGCGAACAGCTGGTCTACTCCGCGCATACCGCAGCGGATTTCTATGCCACCGTGAACAGCCCGGAAAAGGTCAGCGTATGGCCTGTGGATACCGTGCGCCAGTACGGCGGACAGGAAACGGAATACCTGACCTTCTTCGTTTCCTATACCACCGGCGTCCACACACCGCGGCAGTGCACCGTGTTCCTGATTCCCGCCTCCCGGATCCGTTCGCTGATGAGCCGCATCACGGAGGATTGCGGCGGCTCCGTGCAGATTACCGATGAGAGCGGAAACCTCCTGCTGGGCATCGGCGCCGTTTCCCGGGATAAAACCCTGCAGGCCGGAAAAACCGATGACGGAAAACTCCTCATCGATTCTGAGCCGCATTTTCTTTCCACCGTCCATTCAGAAACCGTCGGCTGGGACTATACCGCGCTGATTCCCGCCCGCATCGTGGAAGCGCCCATGCACCGCGTGCAGCGGAATCTGGTGTTGCTGCTGGTGGCGCTGACCCTGCTGGGCGGCGCGGCGGTCTACTATTTCTCCTACCGGCATTACAAGCCGCTGAAGAAGCTGACGGAAAAAGCGCTGAACAGCCATGTGCCGGAAACCGGCGCGGCGGATGAAATGAGCCAGGTGGAGGCCGTGCTGGACGCCCTGTCCCAGGAAAGCCGCGCCAGCCGCCTGGCCCTGGAGGAAAGCCGTACCGTGCTGCTGCAGAGCGGCCTGCACCGGCTGCTGGCCGGGGAATACAGCCCAGCCCTGACAGAAGAGCTGGCAAAGCACGGACTGACTCTCTCCCCCGACGGACAGTACCGGGTCGGGGTGCTGGAATGTGAAAAAGGCCGGCTGTCCGACCTGCGGCAGACCGCGGACAACTGGATGGCCTCCCTCTCCTTTGAGCGGCAGGACGCCGTGCTCTGCTCCTCCCTGCCCGGGGAAGGAACCTTCGCGGTGCTCTTCCCGGCTGCCGGCGTGGATGACGGCGCCCAGGAGGCCCTGCTCAGCCTGAAGTCCCGCCTGGAGGGCGCCTGCGGCGCGCCGGTATCCGCCGGCCTCAGCCTGCCCTGCCCGGCCTCCGCCATCGGCGAAGCCTACAGCCAGGCGGTCCAGGCACTGCAGTTCCGCCTGGTACGGGGCAGCGGATGCCTCGTCACCTATTCCCCGGACCTGGACGCATCCGCTTCCCTGCAGGATTATCCCTCCGCGCAGATGGAGCAGCTGCAGTGGTACCTGCTGCAGGCGGACGCGGAAAACGCCGGAAAGATCCTGCACCGGATCCTGGGCAGCCTGCAGGAAGGCCAGGTATCCTTCAACTTCGCGCGCATGGTGTGCTTCGACGTGGTGAACATGACCGTGCGCACCCTGAACACCGGCCGCGACAGCCGGAGCGCCCCCGCCGTACAGCCGGAGATGCTGGAGCAGCTGATCAGCTTCGACACCGTGCCCGAGCTGCTCGGCATGCTGGAAACCTTTGTGGAAGAAACCTGCGCCTCCATGCAGGCGCAGCCGGAAGCGCGCGACAACCGCGCGCAGGAAATGCAGGACTATATCGCGGAGAACTGCTTCGACGAGAACTTCTCCCTGCAGGCCATGGCGGACTTCTTCAGCCTCACGCCGTCCAACCTCTCCCATTATTTCAAGAACTGTACCGGACAGGGCGTGCTGGAATACGTCCAGGCGCTGCGCAGGAAGGAAGCCGCTTCCCTGCTGGCCCGGACGGACGAACCGGTCCAGATCGTCGGCGAACGCGTGGGCATGCCCAACGTCTCGTCCTTCATCCGCTTTTTCAAGCAGCAGACCGGCGTCACCCCCGGCCAGTACCGTCGGCAGGCGCGCCCGTCCGCCCCGCCGTCTACAGACGAATAAAACCCGTCCGCCGGTTCCATTCCTTTCCCTTTTCCTGTATAATATCTGCGACTGCCGCATATACAGGAGGAGAAAGATGGAACCGGCCATTCAGTTCGGAATGCCCACCCTGATCGAAAACAGAACACTGCAGGAAAATATTCGCCTGTGCAGCCGGCTCGGGCTGCGCTTTATTGAGCTGAACATGAACTTCCCGGAATACGGAACGGAAGCCCTGGAGCAGACGGACCACCTGCTGGCGGCTGCCGATAAGGCCGGGATTTACTATACCGTCCATCTCGATGAAAACCTGAACATCGCCGATTTCAACCACCTGGTCACAGACGCGTACCTGGAAACCGTGCGCCGGACAATTGCCGCGGCGAAACGCCTCCTGCCCCTGCGGGACAGATACGGCGATCCCGCGCAGCCGCTGATTATCAACATGCACCTGCACCACGGCATCTTCATCACCCTGCCGGACCGGAAGGTGCAGATGTACGAGCGGGATTTCGATACCTACATCGCCTCCTGCCGCCGTTTCCGGGACCTGTGCGATGAATGGATCGGGGATGATCCCCTGCTGATCGCCCTGGAGAACACGGACGGTTTCCGCTCCTATGAGATGAAGGCCATCGACATGTACCTGGAAAGCCCGTGCTTCGGCCTCACCTGGGATATCGGCCATTCCAAAGCCACCGGCGAAAAGGACGTGCCCTTCATCCTGGAGCATGCCGGTAGGCTGGTCCACTTCCACATTCACGACGGGAAGGAGCAGCCGCCGAAGAACCACCTGGCCCTGGGCGACGGGGAAATCGACCTTTCCGCCCGCCTGCGCCTGGCAAAGGAAAAGAACTGCCGCTGCGTGCTGGAGACGAAAACCGTGCAGGCGCTGGAGACGTCGGTCGCCCGCCTGCCGGAATACCTGTAATCCAAAGAACCATCTGATATCCATCCGGCCAAACAGCCGGATGTTTTCATGCTTTGACTTTTTCCTGAAAAATATCTATGATACCTGTAACATTTCCCTTTTCCGGGCGTATAATCCCATGAAGAAGGCAGGTGAGGCGGATGGATTCGGACCGGGAACTGATGGAGCGGATGAAGGCGGATGACACCGATGCCCTGGAGGAGCTGATCCTGCGGTGGCGGGAACGCGCCGAATCCTACGCCGTCAGTATCCTGCACGATCCCCACCTGGCCGAGGACGCGGTGATGGAAGCCTTCGCCCGGATCTATGCCGCCCGGGCGGAGTATGAAACCCGGTACGCGTTCAGCACCTACCTGTATGTGATCGTCCGGCGCATCTGCGTTTCCGAGCTCCGCCGCGCCCGGCGAAGGCCGGCACTGCTGGCAAAGGAAACACTGCCCGACCTCCCGGCGGATTCCGCGGAAGCGGAATACATCACCCGATGGGAGCGGGAAAACCGGATCGGGCGCCTGGCCGAACTGGACGAAAAGGACCGCCGGCTGCTGCTCGGCTTTTCCCTGGAGGGAAAATCCACCCGGGAACTGGCCGCGGAAACCGGCATGACGGAAGGACAGGTCCGGGTCCGGCTCCACCGGATCCGGAAACGGCTGAGAAAAGGAGATGACCGCTGATATGAAGGAAAAGTACCTGCAGAATGTGCTTCAGCGCGCAGGCGAAATTGCCCTGCTCGACCGGGCCGCGGCTGTCCTGCCGGAGCGTGCGTCCGCTGGCAAATGGATCCTCGCGGCTGCCCTGGGCATCTTCAGCGTCCTCTACCCGGCGGTAAGCGCCGCCCAGGCCATTACAATACTGATCTGACGGAGATGAACCATCATGAAGAACAAGAAGGAAAAGAAACAGAAAAGCCTGCTGCGCAACATCATTGAATGGGTTGCCACGATCCTGGCCGCGCTCCTGATCGCGCTGGTCATCCGTTCATTCGTATTTGAGCTCGTCCGCGTGGACGGCCATTCCATGGACAACACCCTGGCGGACGGTGAAATCATGCTGGTGACCAAGTATGACTACTCCTCCACCTGGCTCTGCCTCCCCTGGCAGGACAGCGCCGCGAAGGAAAGCGCCGCACGCTTTACCTTCGGCGGGGACCCGGAGCGGTTTGATATCGTCATCTGCCGGTATCCCGGCCGGGGCGACACCAATTTCGTCAAGCGGGTGGTCGGCCTGCCCGGCGACGTGGTGGAAATACGGGAGGGTTACCTGTACGTCAATGGCGAGAAGTACGAGGAAGCCTACATCGATGACGATTACCGCGTCCGCGGCGGCAGCAACGGATATTCCTTCGGCCCGTACACCGTGCCGGAAGGTGAGTTCTTCGTGATGGGCGACCACCGCAATAACTCCAACGACAGCCGCGCCCTGGGATCCATTTCCCGGAACATGATCGTCGGCCATGTGCGGCATGTCCTGTATCCGTTCGACAGCTGGCGCGGTGTGGAATAATCCAGGCACTCCGGAGGAACCATGAAAGAGAAACTCAGGCGGATTATGGATGCCATCCACCGCTACAATTCCGAACATATGGCGATGCAGGCCTTTGGCCTGAGCGATGAGGCCGAATATGACGCGATGGTGATCGCGCCCAGCTTTACCCCGTACAAACTGAAGATGAACCAGACCTGCCGGGTCACCATCATGCGGGAAGGCGCGTATATTGCCGGATACCTGGTGGAAAAGGACGGGCTGAGGATCGCGTGGGTCAAAATCGGTTCCTCCGCCGGCAACCTGATCGACCACCTGGCGGTGTGCGCGGAGCTGTCCTTCCGGAAGGTCATCTTCATCGGTGCCGTCGGCGCGCTGAAGGAGGATTTCCATGTGGGCGACGTCTGCACGCCAGCATACTCCATTTCCGGCAGCGCCGCGGATACCTGGCTCATGAAGGATTCCATCCGGGAAAGCATGCTCTTTGAGAAAGTGGTTCCCGACATGCGGTTCACGGATGAAGTGATCCGGACCGCCGCGGAAAAGGGCCTCACGATCCGCAAAGCCGGCGTATTCTGCACACCCTCCATTGCAACGGAGTACACCCACCTGGACGAGATCCGTTCCTTCGGTGCGGACCTGATTGAAATGGAAACCAGTTCCTTCACCCTCATGGTGGACCTGCTTGAAAAACCGGGCATCTCCCTGCTGGTGGTTTCCGACAACTCAGCCACAGGAACGGCTCTGGTCGGCCGCACGGAAGAGGAGCAGCGGCAGTACGACTACGGCCGGCTGACCGTGCTCCCGGAAATGATCCTGACCCTGGCCGCACAGAAATAATCATACCGGATGCAAAAACCCCTCTCCATTCCGGAGAGGGGTTTTTCATATCTCAGCGCGCAGTGCGCTGTTTCTGGATCGTAAAGCATTCCGGGGCGCCTTCGGTGGCGTTCAGGAAGCGCTCGTGCAGGACGTTGTATTCCCTGTTGGAAAGGCCGGCCAGCATCTTCGTGAGCTGTTCCCGCTCCACGCTGCCTTCCGGGTGGCCCGGATAAACGCAGATGATGAGCACGCCCATCGGCTGCAGGAGGTTCAGCGCGCTCTCCACCGCCGTGCGGGTGGTTTCCCAGCGGGTGGTCACCGAATGGTCCCCGCCCGGCAGCCAGCCAAGGTTGAACACAATGGCCCGCGCCGGCTCCTTCACAAATTCCGCCATCCGTTCATGACCGGCAAGGATCAGCTCCGCCCGGTCTTCGATTCCGTATTCCTTCAGCAGGCGTTCGGTGGAAGCCAGGGCTTCCGGCTGGATATCGAAGGCATATACCTTTCCGCCCTTTCCGACCATCTCGCTCAGGAACAGGGTATCGTGCCCGTTGCCCATGGTGGCGTCCACCACGGTGCTCCCGGGAGTCACCGCCCGCGCCAGCGTTTCCCGCGCCAGGTAGCGGGCGGATTTCAGTTCATATTCCATGTCATCGCCCCGTCACTCATCTTTTTTCGCGCGGACCATCAGGTAAACCAGGTATCCGCACGCAGCACCGATCACCAGGCGGATCACGCCGCCCCAGATAAATGCCTCAAACAGCATGGAGCCCAGGCAGAAAACCCCGATGACGCACAGCGCGATGATCAGCATAAACCGCAGGATCAGGCCTGCCGTGCCGCCCAGCACGGAAAAGAGCGTTTTGAAGATGTTCAGCATGATGCGTTTCCTCCCGCCAGTCCGATTTCCGCCGCGTGCGGCTTCATGCCCGCGATGCAGATTTCCGCCACCTCGCGGACGTCCATTCCCAGCAGCTCGCAGCCCTTCAGGATCAGCTCCCGGTTGCACTTGGCGGCGAACTTCTTATCCTTGAACTTCTTCATGAAGCTGCTGACCTCCAGGTCCTGGATGCCGTTGGGCCGCATCCGGGCGCAGGCCTGGATGATGCCCGTCAGCTCATCCACCGTGAACAGGCTCTTTTCCATATTGGTCAGCGGCTCCACGTCCGTGCAGATGGACCAGCCGTGGCTCATGATCGCGCGGATATCCGCCTCGTCCACACCGGCCTCCCGCAGCGGGGTCTCCGTGTGCTGCAGGTGTTCCTCCGGATACTTCTCATAGTCATAATCATGCAGGTATCCCACCGCACGCCAGTGCTCCGGATCCTCATGGAAATGCTCCGCCATGGCGCCCATGGCGTAGCATACGTTCAGCGAATGGATAATCAGGTGCTCTTCCGTTACCTGGTCCCGGTTCAGTTCCCAGGCCCGCTCCATTGTCAGCGCGCTCATTTTCATGCCCCCTCAGGTACACAAATCGGTACCCATTATAAAGAAAAAAACCGCCGGTTGCAATGCCTGCAGCCGGCGGGATCCGGGGTTTTGAGCCGGATTACGGCCCCGGTCCGGTATTATCTTTGTTCTTCGTTCCAGCACTCGTTTTTGCTGCTGCCGTCGCGGTATACCTGCTCGTTATCCTCGGGAGCTTCCTCTTCGGGATCCGGGATATCGTCGGTCCACTCTTCAGCCCGCTTGTACTTGCGCTCGCTCACGATTTCGCCTCCCCTGCTTTTTTGTTCGGCATATGTTCATTTATGCGTATATATGCATCGCTCTTTATCTCTCTGCTTATTTATTTCGCCGCCGGAAGGCAATAGTCCTCTTTTGCGGTGCAGATATAAAGACAGCCCGCTGCCTTCCGGCAGCGGGCCTTTGTCCGCATTCAATCAAGGAGGGGGTATTGGTTTACTGTGCAGCGGCGCCGTTGATCGTGACGCTTTCCGCGCTGCATTCATTCACGGTGAAGATCGTCGGAGCCGCACCTGCCGGTCCGATTTCCTCTTCCATGCCTTCGCGGAAGAAGCCCGCGCCGACCAGGGCATTGGCTCCGTCCGAATTGATGCCGGTGATGATCACCACGTTATTGGCCTTGCAGCCGGTCACGGAGGTCACGGGCGTTCCGAGTTCCGGATCCTCATAGCCGCCGGCATAGCCGGTGATGCCGCCGATCCAGAAGCAGTTGTCCCCGGCGGTGATCACGACGTTTTCCGCCACGTCGTTCGTGAACTGTTCCGCGCCGAAGCCGCATCCGCTGATGCCGCCCAGGCCGTAGCAGTTATTGCCCGCGGTCACGGTGCCTTCCGCCCTGCAGTCCACCACGCTGGTCAGCTGCAGGCCGCCGCCGATGATGCCGATATTGCCGGTGTTGTCCCCGACAGAGATGTCCGCCTGCACGGTGCATCCGGAGATCAGGGAGCCCATGCATGCGCCGGCAACACTGCCGTACATGCCTTCCGCGCTCAGCTCCGTCATGTTCGCGGTCACCTTGCCGCTGACAATCGTGATGTCATGCACATTGGACATGTAGGCATAACCGACTGCGTCCGCCGCCATGGTGGTGCCGGTTACGTCGGCATTTTCCAGCGTGAAGTTTCCGACGTCCGCGCCGGAGGTCACGCTGAACAGGCCGACCGCGAAGCCTTCCGGCTGGTTGATGGCCAGGTTGGAGATCTTATGGCCCTGTCCGTTGAAAGAGCCGGTAAACGCGTACTCAGATGGCGGAACCACCTGTTCTTCCTCGGTCTCGCCCGTGGGAACGAAGGTGCCGATGGGCTTCCATTCCTTCCCTTCCAGGTCGATATCGGCGGTCAGGACATAGCTGCCGGACAGGTTGTCGTTGATTGCGGCCAGTTCTTCGGCCGTGGAGATTTCAATCACCTGCGCGCTTTCCGCGGGTGCTTCATCTTCCTCGCCGAGGTTTTCACCCACGAACAGGGCGATGCACGCTTCCATCTGTTCCTTCGTGTAATCCTCGTTGATGGCGCCGGCCATCCAGTAGGCATACGCTCCGTCGGTGAAGTCGCCGATGCCTTCCTTGTCCGCTCCGTAGCGGAATTCCACATGGTATGTATCAGCGATGGTATCGTCCGCGAAGGCGAAGTAGGTGTAGTCACCCGCGTCAGCGTCATCCGTCACGTAAACATGCATCTGCGCGCCCGCGTCCATGCCCATGTAGGTGATGGCCGCATCCTCGAGGAAGCGGTAGGTGTGGCGGAATACTTCCTTGCCTTCCGCGTCCGTACCGGAGATCTCACCGTTGTTCACGGTCACCTTCTTCAGGCCGTTCTCCAGGGAACAGTTGAAGACCGTCGCGGTGGGATCGGCAGCATAAGCGTCGATCGCGGCCTGGCCCTTCAGGGTGCCCATGAATCCCTGGGTCATGGCCGTGTAGGTGCCCTCCGCGGCTTCAGCGTCCGTGATGTACGCGCCGATGTTCTCCATCCAGAAGTCCTTGTATTCTTCTTTGGCAAATTCCGGGAACAGGTCGATATAGGTGCCGTTCAGCTCCTCCGGCATCCGGCTTTCCGCCAGTCCGGCAACGGTCATCATGGCACACATACACAGGGCAAGAACCAGGCTCAGGAACTTTTTCATCTTTTCCATCCTCCCTTTCTTGTTATATGCATCTAACCATTTTGCCCAAATTATGCTGCCCGTGAGATTCCTCCGCTCACTGGGCAGCGTAGTTAGACTTATATAACACCTGGATGATATCACCCGGTTTTCCCCTGTGTCAAGTCCGTCCGGGGAAATGTCGATATCAGGACAATTTCCCCGGAAACAAAGAAAGTCCCCGCCGCTTTCGCGGCGGGGACGGGAAACCGGGATTACTTGTTTTCCTCAGCGATGGTGTTCGCGGCAGTCCGGCCGGAAACGAAGATCTCAACGATCGCGTTGCCGCCCAGGCGGTTACCGCCGTGGATACCGCCGGTGACTTCGCCCGCGGCGTAGAGGCCGGGGATGATGTTGCCTTCGGTGTCCAGCACATGGCGTTCGGTATCAACCACGATACCGCCCATGGTGTGGTGGGTGGAAGGCGCCATCAGGCGGACGAACACAACGGTGTTGTCCAGGTCGTAGGTCTCGGGCAGGTACTTGCCGTTCTCATCCTTCTCGGTATTGCCGATCGGATAGTCCGCAACCTGCTTGCCGACCTTGCCGTAGTCCGCGGAACCGGTGTTGGCCTTTTCGATAACTGCCTGGTCATAGGCCTTCACGGTCGCCAGCATGGTAGCGGCATCGGTCTGGACGTTCGCGAATTCGGGCTTCGCAAGAACCTTGCTCAGCTCTTCTTCGTTGCACTTGATCTTGTAGTAACGGCCGGGGAACTCGTCCAGGGGCAGCTGCGCGGTGGGCGGGCCCGGAATGTACTGATCCGCGCGGAAGAACTCAATGAACACACCGGGTGTTCCGTTCAGTTCCATACCGTTGCGGAATTCCGCCAGGGACAGCACGTCACGTTCGGAACCTTCGTCCACGAAGCGCTGGCCGTCGATGGGGCTGACCCAGCAGGCATAGGTGCCGCTGCCGAAGGCCAGGTTGCCGTTGTCCACCCAGGAGATGGGCATCAGCTGGGTGAAGTTCATGCCGGTCACATCCGCGCCGACCGCCTGGGCCATCGTGATACCGTCACCCATCTGGGAGGAACGGTTGGTGGTCTTGGTGGACTTGGTCAGGTACGCGGAATCCCAGTAAGCGTTGTCACGCAGGACCAGGTCGATGTTCGCGGCATAACCGCCGGTGGCCAGCACAACGCCCTTGTTGGCGCGGGCGGTCACCTGGGTGCCGTCATACATTTCAGCCTTCACGCCGACGACCTTGCCGTCCTCGACGATCAGGTCCGTAGCGGTGGTCCGGGTCATGACGTTCTCCTCGCCGATCACGGAGAGCGGTCCCTTGAAGTAGGGCGTCCAGTTGCCGTCGGGGCTGGTGTATTCGTTTTCACGATACCACAGCGCGCCGATCAGGGTGGGCTGGGTGTGCTTGAAGTCAGCGCCCATATCTTCCAGCCACTCCTTCAGGCCCTGGCCGTCTTCAACAAACTGCTTCACCAGGTCCACGTTGCCGTAGATCCATTCGGACTTGTCCGCAGTCTGGCGCAGGCCGCCGTAGTAGGTCTGGAAGATGTGCAGGTTCAGGGTGGAGAACAGGGTCAGCTGGTCTTCCGGAATGCCGGCATCCAGCTTGGGCTGCGCCCAGTCCAGATACGCCTGGATTTCTTTCTTCAGGTCCTGCAGGACGGGGAGGTACTCGGCATGCACACCGTGCTTGGCGAGCTCCACATCGTCGCCGGCGACGAATTCATTGGTCTTGTAGAACTCTTCATCGAAGGGCTCTTCGCTCCAGTTCAGGATGTTCTTCAGCACGTCGATGGTGCCCGGCTTGGCCTTGATCTTCTCATGGGCCTCGCCGGTGCGGCCGTATACGCCTTCGGTGGCATCGGGATCATTGGCATCCCATACCAGGTAGGGCATCACGGACTGGAACTGGCCGCCGGAAACCAGCGTGTTGCCGCCGACTTCCGCGTTCTTTTCGATCACCAGCACGGACATGCCGTTCTGGGTCGCCTGGGCCGCCGCCGCCATACCGGCGCCGCCGCCGCCGACAACGATCACATCCGCCGTCTTTTCAATGGGTTCGCCGGCGGTATGCTCGATCTTGTTGGATTTGAAAGCATCCAGGTTGGTGCAGCCAGCCTGCTCCGCAGCGCCGTTCACGATCTCGCGCAGCGCGCGGCCGGAGAAGGTCGCGCCGGAAACGCCGTCCACGCCGGAGCCGTTGGCCGCGATCATTTCGGGGATCATGATGCTGAACGCATCCGTGCCCACATGGCCGGTTTCCATGGAGGATACGATTTCAACGTTTTCCAGCTTGCTCTCAGAGAAGGTAACCTTGCCGGTCACGTTTCCGTTGTAGCCGTAAGCGGTGACTTCGTATTCACCGGGGGTGAAAGCCAGTTCCGCGGCGGGTTCGCCGTTGTCCGCCAGGGCCTTGCCCACAGCTTCCAGAACAGCCTTCTGGGTAACAGTCGCGCCGGCTACGGTGTCGACACCGTCCACGCCGCCCGCCGCCACGATGGCGTCAATCAGCTTTTCAACGGTCTCGGCACGGACAAAGCCGGCCAGGGTATAGGTCTCACCGGAGTCATCCACGGTCAGGGCGGTCACTTTGCCGTCCTCCACGGTGACTTCCACTTTGACTTCGCTGCCGAAGCCCTGGGCAGACGCCGTCTTCGCTTCCGCGGACGCGAAGGCCGTCATCCCCAGCACCAGGCAGAGGGACAGGAACAGAGCTACCAGTTTTTTCATGGGATTCCTCATCCTTTCTGGTATGAAATTGGGAAATTGGACAGAATGTATTTTTTCTGTGCGGAATATTTTACTGCTATTTTGACAGGGCGGTCAATGCAATTACTGTTATTTCGCAATTATTGATCAATTGCAAACATTTGCTGCTCAATTATTGTCATTTTGGTCATCGGTTGCCGGAAACCGTCAAAACAGATATAATAACAGAACACGAAAAACAGACAGGAGGGACCCCGGTGAGACCCCAGACGCAGCGGATCGCCCGCTTTGGTTTGCTGACTGCCCTGGCGCTGATCCTGGGCCTGATGGACCGCGCAATCCCGCTTTCCGCCCTCCTCGGCGGCTTTGTTCCCGGCATCAAGCTGGGGCTGGCCAACACGGTGCTGCTGTATGCCGTGTACCTGATGGACGTCAAAAGCTGCATCCTGCTGATGCTGACCAAAGTGCTGCTTTCCGGCTTCCTGTTCGGCTCCCTCTCCGCGATCCTGTACAGCCTGGCCGGCGGCGTGCTGAGCCTGGCCGTGATGCTGCTGGTGCGGAAAAAGCCGGGCCGCGGCGCGCTTGCCGCAGCCGTCATCGCCCTTGCGTCGGTTATCTTCCTGCTGATCCGGACGCCGAATCCCCGGGGGCAGCGCCTGCTGGCCGTCATCCTGATTTCCCTGGGCTGCATCGCCTCCGCCGTGCTGTACGTCCTGATCCGGAAAGGCAAAATCCGCGGAATCACCGGCACCTCGCTGGGCGGCGCGGTCTCCCACAACGCCGGACAGATCCTGATGGCGAGCCTCATGATGCAGACCCCCATGCTGCTGACCACCTACCTGCCCATCCTGGCCGGCATCGGCGCGGCCGTCGGCTGCCTCACCGGCATCATCACCGAGCGGGTGTTCAAGGCGCTTCATATTCATACAAACCAGGACCCGGAGGAAAACACATGAACCGAAAACGCGCGTTCCTCGCGCTGGTGACCGCCCTGATGCTGGCGCTGTGCGCCGGCTGCAGCGCGGAAAAAACACCCGAACGGATCTCCCAGGTGGGTTTCTACCTGGATACGGTCATCACCCTGTCCGCCTATACGGAGGACGTCCAGGCGCTGAAGGACGCGCTGGAGGAGTGCGGCCGGTATGAGCAGATCCTCTCCCGCACCGTGGAAGGCAGCGACGTATGGCGCATCAACCACGCGAACGGCGCGCCCGTGGAGGTGTCCGACGACACCGCCGCAATCCTGCGCTGCGCGCTGGATATCGCCCGGAAGACCGGCGGCGCTTTTGACGTCACCATCGCCCCGGCGTCCACCCTGTGGAACTTCACGTCCGGGGAGGCGGTCCTCCCGGACGCCGGTGAAATCGCGAAGGCCGCGGCCCTCGTGGACTGGACCCGCCTGACGCTGGACGGAAACACCGTAACCCTGCCGGAAGGCATGATGATCGACCTGGGCGGCATCGCCAAGGGATATATCGCCGACCAGGTGAAAGCATACCTGGAAAAGCGCGGAATCCGGCACGCGATCCTCTCCTTCGGCGGCAACGTGGTGGCCATCGGCCGGAAGCCGGACGGGTCTGACTGGACCGTCGGCATCCAGGATATCAGCGGGGCGCAGGGCGCCTACATGCTGAAAGCCCGCAACACCGGCGGGTCCACCGTCACCAGCGGTATCTACGAGCGGGGGTTTGACCTGGACGGCGTCCGGTACCACCACCTGCTCTCCGCCGAAACCGGCTGGCCGGTACAGAATTCC
The DNA here is from genome assembly GCA_017569285.1 of Clostridiales bacterium. Classification (NCBI taxonomy): domain Bacteria; kingdom Bacillati; phylum Bacillota; class Clostridia; order Eubacteriales; species Clostridiales bacterium. Next base: position 2,066,014 of record CP069419.1, on the reverse strand, counting down.
CTTGCCTCCGTCACCATCTTCTCGGAAAGCTCCATGGAGGGCGACGCGCTCTCCACGGCGGCGTTTGTCCTGGGTGAAACGGACGGCGTGAACCTGATCGAAAGCCTGGACGGCATCGAAGCCGTCTTCATCACCCGGGACCGCCAGGTCATCCAAACCTCCGGCGCGGGTGACTGGCTGATCCCCTGAACGGAGCCTATATGATGAAACGAAGCATTTTCACCGTCCTGCTCGCGCTGGTCCTGCTGCTATCCGGCTGCTTTGCCGCGGCGGAGACCGCAGCTCCCGCGGAAACCGCGGCCCCGGAGGACGAACATCCCTTCCTGTATGAGATTGCGGAGGATGACCCGGCCATCGCCTATGTGCTGGTGACCCTGTCATATTCCGCCGGGCTGCTGCCGCTGCCGCCGGAGGGTGAGTATACAAAAACCATCCGGCAGGTACTGCCGGACGGCTCTGAATATATCAATGTACTCCACCTGACCCCCGAAGGGTTCTGGATGGAAGAGGCCAACTGCGAGGGGCATGACTGCATCGGCGAAGGCGAGGTCACCCTCTCCAACCGCGAGGAGCGCGCCCTCTGGAACATGGTGATCTGCCTGCCCCACCGTCTGAGCGCGGAGCTGATCACCCGCGCCGAAGCGGAGCAGCTGCTCGGAATACGCCCCTGACAGGACTGAAGTGAATTATTTGTCCGGTTCGATCCCGGCCTGCCGGAACTTTTCCTGCATGGTCGGGTTTCCTTTTGTCAGCTTCCGGATGGACAGGTCCTGCGCCTTGTCGTTCGCAAGGCGGTACTGGTTCTCGGACTTGGTGAGGTAATCCTTCACCTTCTCCAGGTGTTTGATCGTCTGGTCAATCTCATCGATGGCGGAAGAGAAATGCTTGCTGGCCAGCTCATAGTTCCGGCCGAACTTGTCCCGGAAATCCACCAGCGCCGCCTCAAACTGCTGCACGTCCAGGTTCTGCTGCTTCACCAGCATCAGCTCCCGCCGCGTCTGCAGGTTCGCCAGCGCCGCGTTCCGCAGCAGCGAAATCAGCGGGATGAAGAACTGCGGGCGCACGATATACATTTTCTCATACTGGTAGGCGGTGACGATGCCGCCATTGTACAGCTCGTTGTCCGGCTCCAGCATCGTGACGAGGACGGCGTACTCGCAGTCTTTCTTCTGCCGGTCCTTGTCCAGCTTGTCGAGGAAGTCGGTATTGGCGTGCTTCTTCTCCGTCGCGTCCGCCTCGTTCTTCATCTCGAACATGATGGACAGCAGCGGGATTCCGTCTTCCGTTTCCTCGCGGTAGACAAAGTCGCCCTTCGTGCCGCCGATGACCTCGTTGTCCTTCTCGAAATACGCCCGCGGGAACGCCATCATGCGCACCTGGTTGAAGGCGTTCAGGCAGTGCTGCTCCAGGTCCTCGCCGATCATCTTGGTAGACTGGCGGAGCTTGAAATCCCGGTAGCGCTCGATTTCCTCCTCCAGGCGGGTCACCTCATGCCGGTGGTTTTCCTGCATCGTCTGCAGTTTTCCGGCGGCATTCTGCTTTTCCTGCTCAATCTGCACCCGGAGCTCGGCGATCTCCGTATCCTTTTTCTGCACCGCCGTGTTCACGGCCAGCTGCTTGTCCAGCTCAAAGGCCTTCGCGCTGTTCCGGAGTTCGATGATCTGCCGTTCCTTTTCATCCAGCTCCCGCTGGCGGCGCATCTCTTCCGTGGCGCGGAGCGCTTCCATTTCCTTCTGTTTCGCATCGTTCAGGCTCTTCGCCTGCTCCTGCAGCCGGGCGATCTCCTGCTCCTTCTGCGCCACTTCCTGCTGGTGGCGGCTGGCCGCCTCCGCGGCGTCCGCCTGCCGGCGCGCCTCCAGCTCGCGCTGCGCGGCTTTCAGGCGTTCGGCCACTTCCCTGTCAAACTGCTCGGTATGCACCTGCGCCACGATGGCCGCATAGCCGGCCTCGTCCACCTGGAAAACCTTGCCGCAGTTGGGGCATCTGATCTCGTTCATAACGGGTCTCCTTTATTCGCGCTTCTGTATGGATTGCTCCCTATATTATATGGGTTTCCGGCGGGTTTGTACAGTTCCCGTCCGTCTTCGGCTTCCGGATTCAGTGTTGACGCGAAGTCCCGTCCGGTTTATATTGATGGCTGAAAGAAACAGACTGATATGAAACGGGGGATTCGCATGACGCGGGCAATGCGCGGCGGGCCGATGGGCAAATTCCTGACCGAGGAGGAGAAACAGCAGCAGCCGAAGGTAACCAAAGAACTGCTGATCCGGGTGTTCTCCTACCTGAAGCCTTACTGGAAGCACCTGCTGCTGGTGATCGTATGCATCGCGGCGGCGTCCTTCTGCTCCCTGCTTCCGTCGATCCTCACCGGTAAAATCATCGACGAAGGCCTGGTGAAGGGCGACCTCCGGGCGCTGGTGTTCTACATCCTGATGTCCCTGGCGGTCACCCTCGGGTCCAACCTGATCGGCGTGGCGGAAAGCTACATCAACACCTGGATTGCGCAGCACATCACCTTCGACATGCGCAACCAGATGTTCTCCCACCTGCAGAAGATGTCCCAGCGCTTCTTCACCACCAACAACCAGGGCGATATCATCACCCGCATGACCAGCGACATCGACGGCGTGCAGCAGGTGATCACCAATACGTTCACGAGCATCCTTTCCAACGTCATCACGCTGGTGATCGCGATGATCGCCATGTTCCAGAAAAACTGGATCCTCGCGCTGATCGGCATCGTGGTCGTTCCGCTGTTCACGCTGCCCACCCGCAGGGCCGGCAAAACCCGCTGGAAATACGCCAACGAATCCCAGGCCTGCAACGACGAGATCAACGGCATCCTGAACGAAACGCTGTCCGTTTCCGGCCAGCTGCTCTCCAAGCTCTACGGCAAGGAGAAATACGAGTACGAGCGGTATGAAAACGCCAACGGCCGGATGATTAAGCTGAACATCCGCGAGCGCATGGCCGGCCGCTGGTTCTTTGTGATCCTGTCCACGTTCACAAGCATCGGCCCGATGCTGATCTACTTTGTCGGCGGCCTGCTGATGATCAAATACGGGCATAACCTCACCATCGGTGATATCACGGTGCTGGTGGCGCTGCTCGGGCGGATGTACATGCCGGTGAACAGCCTGCTGAACATCCAGGTGGACTGGATCCGCTCCATGGCGCTGTTCACGCGCATCTTTGAGTACTTCGACATCCCGGTGGAAATCCAGAACGCGCCGGACGCGGTGATCCCCGCCCATACCGAGGGCAACCTGGTGTTCGACCACGTCACCTTCGGGTATGAGCCGGAACGCACGGTGCTGAAGGATATCTGCTTCACGCTGAAGGCCGGCCGCAGCATCGCGATCGTCGGCCCGTCCGGCTCCGGCAAGAGCACGATCATCAACCTGATCCCGCGCCTGTATGACGTCGGCTCCGGCTCCGTTACACTGGACGGAACGGACGTGCGGAAGCTGGACCTGGACTACCTGCGCTCCCAGGTCGGCGTCGTTTCCCAGGAGACCTACCTGTTCAACGGCTCCATCCGCGACAACCTGCTCTATGCCCGCCCGGACGCCACCGAGGCGGACATGGAGGAAGCCCTGAAGAAGGCCAATATCTGGGAGTTTGTGCAGAACCAGCCGGAGGGGCTGGATTCCATGGTCGGCAACCGCGGCCTCAAGCTCTCCGGCGGCGAAAAGCAGCGCCTGTCCATTGCCCGGGTGCTGCTGAAAAATCCCACAATCTTCATCTTCGACGAGGCCACCTCCGCCCTGGATTCCATCTCAGAGCAGAAGATCCAGGACGCCATCGACCCGATCATCCGCAGCCGCACGAGCATCCTGATCGCCCACCGGCTGAGCACGATCCTCGCGGCGGACGAAATCCTGGTGGTGCGCGACGGGCAGATCGTCGAGCGCGGCCAGCACAAGGACCTGGTGTGCGCCGGCGGTGTATACCAGGAGCTGTATGAAACCCAGTTCTCCAAGGCGCTCACGGGCGACCTGCCCTCCGGCAGCGCGGACGACAGCAGCGTCGTCAGCGAGCTGGAGCAGTATATCTGGGGCGCCCATCCCGGGGACGAGCCGGCAGACTGATCCCCCGATTCAGAGAAAATAAGCCGGTTTATTTTGCGGATTCAGCGGTTTACGGTTTGCCCGCAGGCCGCTATGCTCACCCATGGACGGAATTGGCCCCGCGGGGCCGGACGGAGGAATGAATATGCTTGTACCCGTACTCCTTTTCCTGGTTGGTTTCGCACTGCTCATCAAGGGCGGCGACTGGTTTGTGGACGGCGCTGTCGGCATCGCGCGCCGGTTTCACCTGCCGGAGCTGCTGATCGGCGCGACGGTGGTTTCCATTGGCACGACGCTGCCGGAGGTCATGGTCTCCTCCCAGGCCGCGCTGGAACATAACGCCGGCATCTCCTACGGAAACGCCATCGGCTCCATCATCTGCAACACGAGCCTCATCGCTGCCCTCACCGTGGCCATCCGCCCCGGCAAGGTCAACGCGAAATCCTTCCTGTTGCCCACCGTATTCTTCTTCGCTGCCGCGATTTCCTACGCACTGGTTGCCTGGACCCACGGCGCCTTTGAGCGCTGGATCGGCATCGCGTACCTGTGCGTGTTCGCCGGATATATGACCTGGTCGGTCCTGTATATGAAAAAGCACCCCGATTCGGCGGATGACGCCGGCGGGGCGGAAACGGAAGCGGCGGAGGAAAAGCAGAAGCCCCTGTGGCAGGAAATCCTGCTGCTGGTCATCGGTGCGGCGGCCATCGCCTTCGGCGCCCGCCTGCTGGTGGACAACGGCACCCTGATCGCCCAGGCACTGGGCGTACCGGACAGCGTTATCGGCCTGACCATGGTGGCCCTGGGCACGAGCCTGCCGGAGCTGATCACTGCGATTACGAGCCTGGCCAAAGGCCACGGCGCGCTGTCCCTCGGCAACGTCATCGGCGCCAACCTGTTCAACATCATCCTGGTGAGTGGCGCGGCCATCACGATCTCGCCCTTCGCCGTTCCCGCGGAAAAAACCATTGCCGGCATGAACTCCTCGCTGATCATTGACCTGCCGGTCATGCTCGGCGTGATGGGCATCCTGTGCATCCCGACCCTGCTGAAGGGCCGGCTGCAGAGATGGCAGGGCATCCTGCTGCTGGCCATCTACGCCGCGTTCACCATTTACCAGTTCGTTTCTTAATTCCGGGAGGAATCGGAAATGTACAGCACCCCGAAAAAGCGGATCGGCATCTCGTTCAACGCACCGGTGATCCTGGGCTTTGCGGCCGTCTGCGTAATCGCGCAGATCCTGAACGTCATCACGGGCGGAGCATCCAATCGGGCGGTTTTCAGCGTGTACGGCGCGTCCCTGCTGGACCCGCTCACCTGGGTCCGCTGCATCGGGCATGTGTTCGGTCATGCTGGCTGGGACCACCTGATCGGCAACCTGATGTACATCCTGATCCTCGGCCCCATGATTGAGGAGAAGTACGGCGCAAAAAACACCGCAATCATCATTCTCGTGACCGCCGCGGTCACCGGCATTGTCTCGATGATCTTCTTCCCGCGGGTCATGCTGCTCGGCGCCAGCGGCGTCGTATTCGCTTTCATCCTGATCGGCTCGATCACCGCGAAAGAGGATCACAAAATCCCGGTCACATTCATCCTGGTGGCACTGCTGTATATCGGCCAGCAGGTGTGGCAGGGCATTACCCAACAAGACAGTATCTCCCAGATGTCCCACATCATCGGCGGAATCACCGGATCGGTGCTGGGATTCACGCTCAAAAACATCCACGACAAAAAATGAGGCGGAACCGCCTCATTTTTCTTTTTTCACCTGAATATTCCGGTATCGGGCAGGCCTCAGTAAGCCAGCTCCGATTTCATTTCCGTTCCCTCAAAGCCGTCTAGGCATTCCGCGGCCCCGCTGTTCTGGTACAGGTCCCAGTATACGGAGAAGATATTCCAGAAGTTCGGGCCCAGCTCTGCTTCAATGTCCCGGCTTCCGTGGAACACCGCTTTGAAGCTTTCCTCCCCGAGCAGCTTGCTGATCTCCAGGTCATACAGGAATGGCAGGCTGCTGTCATCAAACAGGATCAGCATGTCCTGCTGGAATTCACCTTCATCCTCGATGAAATTCTCCTCATCCGACAACCCGGAGAAAGTATAGTCCCGGCCGCCCGTGGTAAAAGTGACAGAAGTAATATCCATGAACGATTCCTGTGTGTACATGGTAATCCACATCCGCAGGAACGGAAACTGCGTATCCGTTCCAACGTCCGCCACGCGGATATCGAAATCCAGGTAGCTGTAGTACTTGTCCGATTCCATATCGTGGGAGAACGCCAGTTCCTCCACGCTGAAATTGTTGTAGACCATCATCGCACCCGGCTTTTCCTCCAGCCGGATCACCCCGTCGGCCGCCCACTTGCTGCCGGTAATATAGTCCATGGAAAACGCGGAACCGCCCAATACCGGTTCTGCCCCGGGATCATCATCCCAGCCCAGCGGCTCATAGGAAAAGCTGAAATCCCCGCACTGCACCGAAAGGCTGCGGACAATCGCCTCCGCCTCGCTGCCGGGATAAAGGTCCATCTGGTACACGCTCATGCGCAGGAAGAGGTTCTCCCCGAGCTGTGCCGTGTAATCCGTCATGTCCATCCCGTATTTCGTATAGGTGGTTCCCTTCATCTCCATGCCCAGGATGTACAGGCTCTCCGCGTCCGCCAGGTTCTCCGCGCCCTTTTCCTGTTCGGCCCGAAGGGCTTCTTCGTCCGACCAGAAGGACAGCCGGAGCCCGGAGGAATTGCCGCTGACCTTCGATTCATCCGGCGCGTTCAGGTACCGCAGCTCCCCGAAGCTTTCCTTCGCGAACCAGTTTTCCGCCGGCAGCTGCACCGTCACGCTCGCTTCCTCCCCGGAGGATTTGACCTGGGTGGCCATCGTCACCGGCTCCGCCGGGCTGCTGCCCGCCTCCCGGTTGCCCACCGGCGGGAGGAAGGAAGCATCCGCCGCCAGATATACCTCCCGGGGCAGGTCCGTTGCGATCGAGGTAACGCCCCAGTATCCGTCCCGGTTCCGGAAGGTGACGGTCACATAGTCCTCCCCGTCCGTCCAGTATGCGGCATGGGTATCCTCGCCGGATTTTTCCTTCAGGCAGCCCCATTTCCCGACCGCGTTGCTGATCTCGTCAAACGTCAGCAAAGCCCGGAAGTTCCCGTCCATGCCGTCCAGCCATTTATACAGCGAAGCCAGCAGCGGCCGGGACAGGATGCCGTTTCCGTCCCCGTGGGGCTCCTCCGCGTCGGCCAGTGGCATGGAGGCCAGCAGCAGGATTGCAGCCAGCAGGGCGCAAACCGTTTTTTTCCAGGTCTTCTTTCCCATCTTTTCGTCCCCCGTATTCCTTTTTTTGTTTATTCTATCATGTTTCCGGCGCTTCCGCCACCTGTGCGGCCGAAAAGCCGCCTTTGTTGTTCCCGCGCCGCGGATGTGGTATAATCCAGGCAGCGTTGGAAACGCAAATATGTCTGATCCGAGGGTGCAATGAAACGGCAGTGGTACCGGCTGGATAACGCGGCGCTGATTTTTCCGGCCATTATCCGAAAGAACTGGAATAACGTGTTCCGGGTGGCGGTCACCCTGAAGGAACCGGTGGATCCGGACCTGCTCAGCCAGGCGGCGGCAGACCTGAGGCCCCGATTCCCGACGGTTTTCGTGCGCCTCAAAGCCGGTTTTTTCTGGTATTACCTCGAAACCATCCCGGAAGCCCCGAAGGCCGAGCTGGACTACGCCTATCCCCTCACGCACATGAGCCGGAAACAGTTGAAAACCTGCTGCATCCGAATCTTCTATTATGAAAACCGCATTGCCGTAGAGTTCTTCCATTCCGTGACGGACGGAACCGGCGGCATCAATTTCCTGCAGAACCTCACCGCCCGGTACCTGTCCCTGAAAACCGGAAAGGAAATCCCGGCGGAAGGCGTCATCGTGGACTGGCAGGAACCGCCGAAGCCGGAGGAAACCCGGGACTGCTTCCTGCTGTGCGACGCTCCCGGCGCCATCGGCCGGGCGGAAGCCAACGCCTACCGCCTGAGCGGTAACCCGGAAACGGACCAGTACCGGCATATTGTGATGGGCATCGTGCCCACGGACGTGCTGAAGGCCAAGGCAAAGGAACAGGGCGTTACGATTACCGCCTACCTGGCCGCCGTGCTGGCGGAAGCCGTCCGCGACCGGCAGGATATGGAAGGAAAACCGCCCAAACGCCTGAAGCCCGTGAAGATCACAATTCCCGTGAACCTGCGGAAGACCTTCGGGCTGGACACCATGCGCAACTTCGCCCTGGCGGTGAACATCGGGTTCGACCCGAAGCTGGGCGAATACAGCCACGAGGAAATCTGCCGCCTGATGTACCACCAGCTCGCGGCGGAGACGATTCCCCAGCGGATGGCCGGGCGGGTGACCACCAACGTGGTCCTGCAGCGGAACACGCTGATCCGGCTGATTCCCCTGTGCATCAAACGCATTCCGATGCGCATCGTCTACGCGCTCAGCGGCGAAAGCAAGGGCTGCCTGAACCTGTCGAGCATGGGGCAGCTGACCGTGCCGGAATCCATCCGCCCGTATATCGAGCGATTTGAGTTCATCATCGGCGTACAGTACTCCTACCCGAACAACTGCTCCGTGGTCAGCTATGAAGGCAAAACCTACATCAGCATGATCCGGGGCATCCAGGAATCGGAGCTGGAGCGGCTGTTCTTCTCCCGCCTGGTGGAGCTGGGCATCCCGGTGGAAATTGAAGACAATGAACGGAAATGAGAAGCATACGATCGCACTAAACATATCAAAGCGATGATTGCTTACAGAGGTGAGTAAGTATGTACTGTATACATTGCGGGGTTAAATTATCAGAAAGTGTGACTGAATGTCCGCTGTGCCATACGCCGGTGGTCACCACCCCGATGCCGGATAACGCGGTGCGGGCCCGATATTCCGACCGGTACCCGGATCCGGAACCGCGGCACGGCCGGTACCTGATCCTCTGGCTGCTGACAACCATCATGGTCGTCGGGGGCCTGAGCTGCCTGATCTACTGTCTGAACAAATTCGGAGAAGCCTCCTGGTCCGGTATCGTGCTGATGAGCCTGGCGCTCGTCTGGGTGCTGGTGTTCCTGCCGCTGCAGTTCCCCCGTTGGCGCCCGATGATCTTCCTGCCGATCGACTTTGCCTGCATTGCCGGCTTCCTGCTGTACATGAACGCAAAGACCGGCGGAAACTGGTTCCTGTCCTTCGCCTTCCCGGTTACCGGAATCGTCGCCATCATGACGCTGACCGGCGTGGCGCTGATGCGGTACCTTACCCAGGGCCGCCTGCGGCTGATGAGCCTGCTGGTGATCGCCATCGGGCTGAGCTTCATGCTCATCGAGTTCTTCGCGCACATCACCTTCGGCCAGCCGATGTTCCTGTGGAGCCTGTACTGCGTGGCCGGGTTCTGCCTGGTGGGACTGTTCCTGTTCATCGCCAGCTTCATTCCGCCCCTGTCCGCGTACCTGCGGCGAACCTTCTTCTTCTGAGCACATGAAAAGACCCGCGTTTTACGCGGGTCTTTTTTCATGCCCTTCAGGCAATACGGTGCAGGATGGATTCCGCGGCAGTCCAGAGTACCGGAATGGCCGAGGTGGTCGACTGCCTTCCCCAGTCCCGGTTCAGCAGCAGCGCCAGGTACAGCAGGGCAACCGCGATCACGAGGAGTGCGATGATCAGCTTCAGCTTCCGGAACGGGCGGTGACGGCGGTGCGGCCGTGCGTGCCTGCCCTGGTATTCTTCCCGCCTTCTCATTTTGTGCCTCCCTCCGCCTGTTCAAACTCCACCGAGTACAGCGTCAGGTCATAGCAGCCGGCCAGGAAACCCCGGATGAGCACCTTCGCGTTTTCCCGGGCGTTATCCATGATGCCGTGGGCTTCCGCGGTCTCGCGGGCTTTCAGCTTCAACTCAGCCAGGGCCTGGTTCACATCCGACATGCGCAGGGGCGTGAGGATGTTTTCCGATTCGTTGTAGAGCTTGAAGCTGCTTTCATCGATCTCGGTGCTGAGGATTTTGATTTCCGGCAGCCGGATGCGGATTTTCCGCTGCAGGTCGTCCACGGAGACGTCAATATCGCCGAAGTCCAGGCCCGCCTTGATGGTGCCGTCATAGCTGAAGATATAGTTGCTGCGGCTGAGGGGAATCTCAATTCCAAACAGCTCCCGGTTGGACTGGATTGTCTGCACGCTGGTGAAGTATCCGGACTGGGTGGCCAGTTCGCCGATATCCTTCAGTCCGAACGCCGTGATATTCGCCGTGATGCCGGTACGGATCATGCCTGTGCCCAGCAGCACCGCGGCGGCGATTGCCAGCACCAGCAGGAAGCCCAGCAGCCGGGTCGGTCCCCGCCGCCTGCGTTCCTCCCGGGGCTTTCTGTGAAACAGTCCCATCGCATTTCTCCTTCCGCCGGTCAGTAGAATTTCTCAATTTCGCCCGTGATGCCATACTTCATTTTAAACGTCACGAGATCCTCCGTTCCGCGGATCAGCATGACCTCCTCAAACCGGCCGTCCTCCAGGTGCCGGAAACCGGCTACCTGTTCCCCGGTGCAGATGCTGCAGCGGATCATGGGCTTCAGCTTTTCCCGGTCATAGGCCGGCTGCGCCGGCGCCGGGTCTTTCCGTTTAAATAACGAAAATGCCATGCCGATCACTCCCGGATGATATCCGCGCTCCGGTCCCGTCCGACCGGCAGCGGGCTGGCGGGGTATTCCTTCCCGCATTCATTGAGGCCCAGCAGCACGCGCACGGTTTCGCCCGCGTCCGCGAAGGTTTCGCTGGTCCCAAGGTTGACGCCCGGTTTGATTCCCGCGCCATACAGCAGCAGCGGCACATATTCCCGGGTATGGTCCGTGCCCTTGAAGGCCGGGTCGCATCCGTGGTCCGCGGTGATCAGGATCATATCCTCCGGACCGATCAGCGCCATCAGCTCGCCCAGGCGGCAGTCAAACGCCTCCAGGCCTTCCGCGTAGCCCTTCACGTCCCGCCGGTGGCCCCAGGCGGAATCGAACTCCACAAGATTGGTGAAGATGAGGCCCTGCTCCACAAAACCGAGGGCCGCGGCCGTCCGGTCCATGCCGTCCATGTTGTCCTTCGTGTGGATGGCTTCGGTGATTCCCTCGCCGTCAAAGATGTCCTCGATCTTGCCTACGGCGTACACCGTCTGCCCGGCTTCCACGAGGCGGGTGAGCAGGTTATCCGGTTCCGGCTTGCGGGAGAAGTCCCGGCGGTTGGCCGTGCGGACGAACGTATCGCCTTCCCTGACAAAGGGACGGGCGATGACCCGCGCCACGTTATGGTCCCCGGTGAGGATTTCGCGGGCGATGCGGCACTGCCGGTACAGCTCCTCCGGCGGATAGATGCTTTCGTCGCAGGCAATCTGGAACACGCTGTCCGCCGAGGTGTAGATGATCGGTTTCCGCGTCCGGCGGTGTTCCTCGCCCAGCTCGTTGATAATCGCCGTACCTGAGGCGACGCCGTTGTACAGGATGCCCGGCACGCCCGTGCGGCGGATATACTCGTCGATAATCTCCTGCGGGAAACCTTCCGGATATACGGGCAGGCGCTTCGGCGTATAGATGCCCACCATCTCCCAGTGGCCGATGGTCGTATCCTTGCCGGCGCTCATTTCCTTCAGCCGCCCGAAGGCGCCCTCCGGCTTTTCCACGGGCTTCACACCCTGCATTCCGTCGATATTTCCGTAGCCGATACGGCGCATGTTCGGAATTTTCAGGTCCGGATACGCCTCCATGATATGGCCGATGGTGTTGCAGCCGACGTCGTCAAAATCCGCGGCGTCCGGCGCCTCGCCCATGCCCACGCTGTCCAGCACAATCCAGATGACCCTGCGCATATTCCCGTCTCCTTTTCCCATATTCCGGTTTTTTCCTTCCCCAGAATGATACAACGATTTGCCAAAATAGACAAGATGCGCATATTTTCATGCTTTTTCTCCATTTACGACCCCCTCCCGCGGGGTATATAATCATTCCATACAATCCAGGAATATAAGGAGGAATATCCCCATGAAAATGACATTCCGCTGGTACGGCAGCAAAACCGACCCGATCCCGCTGAAGTACATCAAACAGATCCCGGGCATGACCGGCCTGATGGGCCTGCTGGAGAAGCCCGCCGGCGTGGACTGGCCGGAAGAGGAATTCGCCGCGTTAAAAAAGGAAGTGAATGAGGCCGGCCTGGAGATCGAGGTCATCGAGTCCGTGAACGTCCATGAGGACATCAAGCTCGGCGTTCCCTCCCGGGACGAGTACATTGCCAACTACATCTCCACCATCCGGATGCTCGCGAAGCACGGGGTGAAGGTGATCATCTACAACTTCATGCCGGTGTTCGACTGGCTGCGCACCGACCTGGCCCGGATCATCCCGGAGGACGGCAGCAACAGCCTGTACTTCGACGAGAAAGACCTGGGCGAAATGGGCCCGCTGGAAATCGTGAAGCGCACCGCCGCGGGCAGCAAGGGATTCACCCTGCCCGGCTGGGAGCCGGAACGCCTGGCCCTGCTGGAAACCACGCTGAAGCAGTATGAGAACATCGGCCCGGACGACCTGCGGAAGAACTTCAAGTACTTCCTCGACACCGTGATCCCGGTGTGCGAGGAGGTCGGCGTGCGCATGGCTTGCCACCCGGACGATCCCGCCTGGCCGATCTTCGGCCTGCCCCGGATCACCCACAGCCAGGAGGATTTCGACAAGATGGTGAAGCTGCATGACAGCCCCGCCAACACCCTGTGCCTGTGCACCGGCTCCCTGGGCAGCAACCCGGACAACGATATTCCCGCCATCATCCGCCACTTCGGCGAAATGGACCGCATCGGCGCCATGCACGTGCGCAACGTGAAGTACCTGGGCTACCACCACTTCCGGGAAGCGTCCCACCTGTCCGAAACCGGCGACCTGGACCTGTATGAGATCATGAAGGCAATCCACGACACGATTCCGGATACCTACATCCGTCCGGACCACGGCCGCATGATTTGGGACGAACAGGGCCGCCCCGGCTACGGCCTGTATGACCGCGCCCTCGGCGCCGCCTACCTGAACGGCCTGTGGGAAGCCATCGAAAAGGCGGAACGCTAATTGTTGCAAAAGTTTTGCGAAAAAACAAAAATAAATCATTTTGACAAAATGTCTTTTATTGACAGGCGGTTTTTGGTATAATACCTGTACCAAAAGGCGAAAAGCCGAATATCGAAAGGAGATCTCTTATATGAAAAAATTCTTTGCTGTTCTTCTGGCCGCGGTCATGATCCTTGGCTGCGTTTCCGCCCTGGCGGAAGGTGAGAAGATCGCCCTGGTTACCGACGTCGGCACCATCGATGATGAAAGCTTCAACCAGGCCTGCTGGCAGGCTGTCGAAGCTTTCGCAATCGAGAACGATGTGGAATACACCTACTATCAGCCCAACGCTGACAGCCTTGACGCCCGCCTGATGAGCATTGACCAGGCTGTGACCGAAGGCGCTTCCGTCATCGTTATGCCCGGCTACCTGTTCGGCGCCACGCTGGTGACCGCGCAGGACAAATATCCGGACGTGAAGTTCATCGCTGTGGACGTTTCCGCCGGTGACCTGACCGTGGATTATACCAACTATGTTGAGCCCGCTGCAAACGTTGTATGCGTCACCTTCTCCGAAGAGCAGGCTGGTTTCCTGGCCGGCTACGCGGCTGTGAAGGACGGCTACACCAAGCTGGGCTTCCTGGGCGGCATGGCGGTTCCTGCTGTTATCCGTTACGGCTACGGCTTCGTGCAGGGCGCTGACAAGGCGGCTGCCGAGCTCGACAAGCAGATCGAGATCAACTACACCTACGGCGGCCAGTTCTTCGGTGACGCCGCGATCACGGCCAAAATGGAAGGCTGGTACTCCACCGGCACCGAAATCGTGTTCGCCTGCGGCGGCGGCATCTACACCTCCGCTGTTGAAGCTGCCAACAAGTACAACGGCAAGGTCATCGGTGTTGACGTTGACCAGTACTACATCGATCCCTGCATCGTGACCTCCGCCATGAAGGGCCTGCAGAACGTGACCGAGTCCCTGCTGGCTGACCTGTTCAACGGCAACTGGGAAGCTGTCGGCGGCCAGGTCCGGAACTACTCCCTGCAGGAAGGCGACTATGTCGGCCTGCCCACTGCTGAAGCGTCCTGGCGTTTTGCCACCTTCACTGCGGAAGACTACGCTGCGATCTACGGCGCCGTGCAGAGCGGTGAAGTGGTTGTGAGCAACGATACGGAAAACGCTCCCGCTGTGACCAACGCCACTGTGAATTACATCCAGTAATCCGGTTTCCCGGCCCGCAGCGTTCTCACTGCGGGCCTTTTTCTTTATATCCCAGGCAATTGAATCTTCGGAAATGTTCCGGAACGGGAGGCGCTTCGGTTGGACGACTTCGTCATAGAGATGCGGAATATCACCAAAACCTTTCCCGGCATCAAAGCCAATGACAACATCACGCTGCAGCTGCGCCGCGGGGAAATCCACGCGCTGCTGGGAGAAAACGGCGCCGGCAAGAGCACACTGATGAGCGTCCTGTTCGGCCTGTACCAGCCGGACAGCGGTGAAATCTACAAGGACGGGCAAAAGGTGAATATTCGGAACCCCAACGATGCCAATGCGCTCGGCATCGGCATGGTCCACCAGCACTTCAAGCTGGTGGAGGTATTCTCCGTGCTGGATAATATCATTCTCGGCGCGGAAGATACAAAGATGGGAATCCTGAATAAAAAGGAAGCCCGCAAGAAGGTGATCAGCCTCAGCGAGAAGTACGGCCTGCGTGTGGATCCGGACGCCCTGATCGAGGACATTTCCGTTGGTATGCAGTAGCGCGTGGAAATCCTGAAGATGCTGTACCGGGACAACGATATCCTGATCTTCGACGAGCCCACCGCCGTGCTGACTCCCCAGGAAATCGACGAACTGATGGAGATCATGCGGAACTTCGCCAAAGAAGGCAAGTCCATCCTCTTCATCACCCATAAGCTGAACGAAATCATGGCAGTATCCGACCGCTGCACCGTACTGCGGAAGGGCAAATACATGGGCACGGTGAACATCTCCGAAACCAGCAAGGAAGAACTGAGCCGGATGATGGTCGGCCGTGACGTATCCTTCGCCGTGAACAAGAAAGAGAGCACGCCGGGAAAGGTGGTCCTGAGTGTACAAGGCGTCACTGTCCCCAGCAAAATCCACAAGAAAAACGTGGTGCACGACGTGTCCTTTGAGGTGCGGGAAGGCGAAATCGTCTGCCTGGCCGGCATTGAGGGGAACGGGCAGACCGAGTTCGTTGCCGCGTTGTCCGGACTGGACACCATGAGTGAAGGCACCATCCTGCTGAACGGGAAGGACATCTCGCATATGTCTATCCGGGACCGTTCGAAAGCAGGCGTCAGCCATATTCCGGAGGACCGGCACAAGCACGGTCTGGTGCTGGATTTCACGCTGGAGGAAAACATGGTGCTCCAGCGGTACTGGGAACCGGCTTTCCAGAAGCACGGGTTCATCAAAAAAGACGAGGTCCGGCGCTATGCTGAAAAGCTCATTGAGCAGTATGACGTCCGCAGCGGCCAGGGACCCATCACCATCGTGCGGAGCATGTCCGGCGGCAACCAGCAGAAAGCCATTGTTGCCCGGGAAATCGACCGGGGCACCGACCTGCTGGTCGCAGTCCAGCCGACCCGCGGCCTGGACGTCGGCGCGATTGAGTACATCCACAAGCAGATCGTCGGCGTGCGGGATGCCGGAAAAGCCGTGCTGCTGGTCAGCCTGGAACTGGACGAAGTAATGAACCTCTCCGACCGGATCCTGGTGATGTATGAAGGCGAGATCGTAGGCGAGTTTGATCCCCGTACCACAACCGTACAGGAACTGGGCCTGTATATGGCAGGCGCCAAACGGCAGGATAAGGAGGTGCAGCCCGATGTTCTTCAGTAAACTGCGTGCCAGCAGCCGCACAATCCTGTCTGCCCTGCTGTGCGTGCTCATCGGTCTGGTGATCGGTTTTGTGGTGCTGTTCTCACTGGCCTATATCGATAAGAACAACACCTACCAGAAAAATGCGGAAGCCTACACCTCAGGCCAGTATCCGCGGGCGGATATGCTGCGCGTCAGGAAATACCTGGAAGGCGGAGAAATCGGGGACGATGTCCTTTCCCACCTGAAAGGACAGTACGGCGCCGGTGAACTGACCGATGTGGTGCTGCATATCCTGAATGACAATCCCAGCGGCGTCAAGTTCTACACAGACGAGCAGATCACCGCAGCAGCTGCCGCAGTGGATGAAAACAGCAGTGAAGAGAGCGTTGCGCTGTTTACAGACGCAATCCGGAGCGTCATGCTCAAGCGCTACGAGTTTACGTTGGGTGACGTCTTGTCCGACGCCTATAACAAAGGCTTCAAAGCCGTTCTGCAGGGCGGTTGGTACAGCATGGGCGATGAACCGCTGGGCCCGCGGAATGAAATCGCCGATGCGGCTCCGCTGATCATGACCGGCCTTTCCGTCGCGTTTGCGTTCACAACCGGCCTGTTCAACATCGGTGCCGCCGGCCAGTTCACCCTGGGCGTATTCGGAGCGCTGGTGTTCTCCCTTGTATTGAAGCTCCCGTGGTACATCTGCATGCTGGCAGCGATCCTCTTTGGTGCCGTGTGGGGTGCGATCCCGGGCTTCTTCAAGGCATACTTCAACGTCAATGAAGTCATTACTTCGATCATGTTCAACTGGATCGGCCTGTACGGTGTGAATACAATCATGTACGGCGGCGGAAACAGCATCATGTTCTCCACGAACGACAGCAAGACGTTCCGGCTGGATGTAATCTCCCCGCAGTCGAAGATTCCCGACCTGAGCGAGCTTGGCTCCCGGTACTTTGTCCAGCCCGCCACCATCGCGATCTTCTTCGCCGTGATCATTGCAGTCATCCTGTGGGTGATGCTGAACAAGACCACATTCGGATATGAACTGAAGGCCTGCGGCCATTCCAAAACCGCAGCCCGGTACGCCGGTATTAACGAAAAGCGTAACATCATCCTGTCCATGACAATTGCCGGCGCGCTGGCCGGCCTGGGCGGCGCACTGTACTGCCTGTCCGGCAGCGTGCAGTGGAACCCGCAGGATTCCACCGCGCTTCCCGCCGTCGGATTCAACGGTATCTCCGTAGCACTGCTGGCATCCAGTCATCCGATCGGCTCCATCTTCTCCGCACTGTTCATCTCCCATATCACGATGGGCGGTACCAAGATGGACCAGAGCATCTTCCCGAAGGAAGTGGCCAGTATCATCTCCGGCGTGATCATCTACCTGTGCGCCTTCATGATGCTGTTCAAGAACCGGATTGCCCGGCTCTTTACCCGGAAGCAGAAGGGAGGGATCATCTGATGCTGCTGCTGATCAAATTTACTTTCCTGTATTCCGTGGTGCTGATGCTGGTGGCATTGGGCGGCATGTTCTCCGAGCGCAGCGGTATTATCAATATCGCGCTGGAAGGTATCATGGTGATCGGTGGCCTGGCCGGCGTGCTGGCGGCCAAGTTCCTCACCTTCTCCCCGGCTGTCAACATCATCCTGTCCATCCTGATCGCCGGAGGCGCCGGACTGATTTACGCGCTGCTGCTCGGTTTCGCATCCATCAACCTGAAAGCTGATCAGACCATCGGCGGTACCGCCCTGAATATCCTGGCCACCGCCATCGCGATGGTCATCGCCAAGCGGGTTGCCGGCGGTAACTCCGCGCAGCTGGATTTCAGCAACCTTCCCTACCTGTTCTCCATCGGCGGACTGGAGCTGAGCGTTTTCCTCCCGGTCGGAATCGTCCTCCTGCTGGCAGCCTACTTTATCCTGTACAAGACCCGCCTGGGTCTCCGCCTGCGTTCCTGCGGCGAGCATCCGCAGGCCGCGGACAGCGTCGGCATCAACGTCTACCGGATGCGGTATACCGGCGTGATGTTCTCCGGCTTCCTGGGCGGCATCGGCGGCATGGCGTACATCGTCCCCGCCATTTCCAAGTGGAACTTCGAACAGGGTGTGACCGGTATGGGCTTCCTGGCCCTGGCCGTGATGATCTTCGGCCAGTGGAAGCCGTTCCGCATCGCCCTGGCTGCGGTGTTCTTCTCCCTGTTCCGCGCCATGGCGAACATCGCCGACAGTTTCCCGCTGCTGCAGGATCTGCACTGGCCGAAAGAAATCTATAACATGATGCCCTTCATTGCCTCCATGGTGGTCCTGGCACTGACCAGCAAGAAGAGTCGGGCGCCCAAGGCGGAAGGTATTCCCTACGACAAGGGCATGCGCTGACGCGTTCAAGGGGCAGTCAAAAAAGCCTTCCGGAAATTTCCGGAAGGCTTTCCTTATATGCATCTGCCGGGTTACGGCCGGTAATGCTCAAAAATCACCGCGTCGTTTTCCTTCATACGGCGGGCATGGTTTTCTGCCCCGCGGGCGGTCCAGCACACCTTCATCGCGCCGATTGCTTCGCACAGGCGGACGGAAACCGGCTTCGGCCCGAGGCCGTAGGCGATGAAATCCGGCCGGGTTGCCACATTGGTCAGCACGCGGCTGACCGCAAACGCATACAGCTTCGGAGTGGAACTCCCGTATGCCCGGGCCGCCTGCGCCAGCTGGCCGCGCACCCGTTCCGGATCCTCCTGCCGGAAGTACCGGACAATGGACGGATGGAAGCTCTCAATGCAGGCCGGCCCGCTGTAGGCAGCCAGCATCTGCCGGGTCTTTTCAGACAGCGGCTTCCAGTTCGGCGCATACTTCAGTTCCACGATCAGCGGCTGTTTCCCGCTGAAGATTTCCAGCACGTCCGCGAAGAGCGGAATCTGCTCTTCCGTGCCGAACAGGCGCAGCGCGCGCACTTCCTCCAGCGTCATGTCGCAGATCCGGGCGTCGATGCCGCACCCGCGTTTCAGGTCGTCATCGTGGAAAACGACGACTTCCCCGTCCTTTGTCATCTGCACGTCCAGTTCCGCGCCATACCCGGCCTCCACCGCCCGGCGGAACGCCGGCAGTGAGTTCTCCGGCACGGACTGGTCCGCCTCATACAGCCCCCGGTGGGCAAAGGCGCGGCCTGTAAACGGCGCCCGCCGTTCCCGGCCCGTACGCGGCATAATCAGGTAAATCCACACGGCAAGGAAAAGCACAACCGCAATCAGTATCCAGATCATACAAAGGCCTCCCCGAAAATTATCCATATCCCTGCGGATATTG
Organism: Clostridiales bacterium; assembly: GCA_017569285.1. Classification (NCBI taxonomy): domain Bacteria; kingdom Bacillati; phylum Bacillota; class Clostridia; order Eubacteriales; species Clostridiales bacterium. The sequence continues at coordinate 2,046,711 of CP069419.1, read as the reverse complement.
AGATTATACGCAAAATACGGTAAAATAGCAAAAAAGAATGTTCTCTGTATGATATATCTGTGGAGGCATATGTATGAAACTGAATTACAAACGGACGATCTTTGTTGGATTCGCGTTTTTCCTCATCTGCACCTTCTGGCAGGCGTATGATACCATCATCCCGAAAATCCTGACGGACAAATTCGGCATGAACCAGGCGAATTCCGGCATCATCATGGCGCTGGACAATATCCTGGCACTGTTCATGCTGCCGCTGTTCGGCGCGCTGAGCGACCGGTGCAAAAGCAAACGCGGCCGCCGCACTCCGTTCATCGTCATCGGTACGCTGTGCGCTGCGGTCCTGCTGGTCGGCCTTTCCTTTACGGACAACGCCCAGCTGAAGAACATCTCCGACGTCTCGAAGATCGACGATCCCGCCGCCCTGTCCGTACTGTACAACGCAGAGAAGGATGAGACGCTGCAGACAACGGAAAATGAGTCCTTTGTCCTGGGTGAGAAATTCACCGAGGAGGAATTCACCGCCATCCGGTCCCAGGTCACCAACCCGGATACCGGCAAAACCTCCACTTCCGATGAATACCTGAACTATGTGGTTCCCGCCCGGCAGCACTACGCCCAGCAGGTCACCCACAAAAACCCGACGACGCTGATTATCTTTATTGCCGTGCTGCTGCTCCTGCTGATCGCCATGTCCACCTTCCGCTCCCCGGCCGTTGCCCTGATGCCGGACGTGACCATCAAGCCGCTGCGCAGCAAGGGCAACGCGATTATCAACCTGATGGGCACCTTCGGCGGCATCATCGTGCTGGGCCTGGGCATCGTGTTCTCCACCGGCGCGGTGAAGAACTCCCTGATGAGCTACACCACCTTCTTCGCCATCATCGCCGGCATCATGCTGGTGAGCCTGGCCATCTTCCGCTGGAAGGTGGACGAGCCGCGCTTTGTGGAGGAGATGGAGGCGCAGAGCCGCCGCTTCCATCTGGACCTGAACGAAAACGATGACGTTGACGACAAACCCGCTTCCCGGAAGCTTTCCGCCGCGGAGAAGCGCTCCCTGATCCTGATCCTCGCCAGTGTGGTCTTCTGGTTCATGGGCTACAACGCGGTAACCTCCAAGTACTCCGTATACGCCGGCAAGGTGCTGTCCCTGGACTACAACACCACCCTGATGATCGCCAACGCCGCGGCCATCGTCGCCTACCTGCCGGTCGGCATCATTGCCAGCAAAATCGGCCGCAAGAAGACCATCCTGATCGGCATCACCATGCTGACCGCCTCGTTCATCGTGGCCGCGTTCGTACGCGAGGGCAGCCCGATCATGCTGATGAACGCGATGTTCGCCCTGGCCGGCATCGGCTGGGCCACCATCAACGTCAACAGCTTCCCGATGGTGGTAGAGCTCTCCCGCGGCGGTGACGTCGGCAAGTACACCGGCTTCTACTACACGGCCAGCATGGCGGCGCAGACAGTTACACCGTACCTGTCCGGCCTGCTGATGGACAAGGCCGGCATGACCTCCCTGTTCCCCTACGCCGCGGTGTTCGTCTTCCTGTCCTCCGTGACGATGCTCTTCGTCCGCCACGGTGACAGCAGGCCGATCCCCGCCGGAAAGCTGGAAAGCTTCGACGTTGGCGACTGATACATCGGGATAACGCATCAGCGGGAAGATCTTTACTGATCTTCCCGCTGTTTTTTGATCCAGGCTTCCTTGTAGGCTTTCTCGATGCTCCGGTCCGGCCGGATGCGGTTGTTTTCCGCCAGGAAGGCGGCAATCCCGCCCCGGACGCGGTTGACCTCCGCGTGGAACTCCCGGGCGGATGTGCGCATCGCCGCGTTGCCCGCGGCAATCAGCTGCTCCGGCCGGTCGGACGTGACCACGCGCACCGCGCATCCCCGGGCCAGGTACGTCGTCTGCTCGATGAACGCGTCCGCTGTCTGCGCCTCCCGGGTGTAGATCACCCAGATGTTGTGATACCGCTCCGCCGAACCGGGATTGCCCGGAACCTTGTATGCGTCGAATACCAGGATCACGCTTTTGCCGGTGGCTCCGGCATAATTGCACATCAGGTCCATCAGCGCGTACCGGGTGCCCTCGATGTTGTCCGCCAGGTACGGCTTCCATTCCTCCCAGGCATTGAGCACATTGTACCCGTCGATGAGAATGATTTCCCCGCGCGGGGCGGCTTTCTTTTCCGGTGTCCCGGCGCTGATGACCACCGGTGCCGGGCGCGTGAGCTCCCGGGCCTTCACAGGGCCGTAGGTCTTTTCGAAAATCCGCTCCAGCGCCTCGTCCTCTTCCCGGGTTCCCCGGTAGGCGGACACCGCGCCGCCGGAGACTGCGGATGTTTTTCCCGCCTTCTCCCGTTCGTCCAGCAGCGGCAGGTGCATATACTGTTCCACCTGGTGCCAGGGCACGGTGACCCCGGCGCCGTGGGAGCAGAATACGGAATCCGCGCTGTTCCAGGTATCCCGTTCCGGGTTGTAGCCCTTTTCCGCAATCACCTTTTCCGCGTCCGCGCAGGGTTCCCAGTCCAGGAAGGAGGTGGATACGCTGCCGCGCCCTTTGGTGAAGATATTCACTTCCCGCCCATAGGACGCACAGGCGCCCGCCGGCGCCGCGGCCTCCAGCCGCCGCAGGGTGCCGCCCGCGTCCTCCGGCGCGTCAAACCTTCCGCCCATGGCGGTCAGGTCGCTCATGACCCGGCCGGTGTTTTCCTCCGGCACGGTAATCTCCAGCCGCATCCACGGCTCCAGCAGGATGCTCTTTGCCTTCATCAGGCCCTGCCGCAGGGCACGGTAGGTTGCCTGGCGGAAATCCCCGCCCTCGGTATGCTTCAGGTGCGCTTTGCCGGCCACCAGGGTAATCCGCATATCCGTAATCGGGCTTCCGGTCAGCACACCCACATGCGTTTTCTCCCGGAGGTGGGTCATAATCAGGCGCTGCCAGTTGAGCGCCAGGTCGTCCACATGCACGGCGGAGTCAAACTGCAGCCCGCTGCCGCGGGGCAGCGGCGAAAGCAGCAGGTGGACCTCCGCGTAATGGCGCAGGGGTTCATAGTGTCCCACGCCCTCCACCGGCGCCTCAATGGTCTCCCGGTAGAGCACGCTGCTGTCCGCAAAGGACGCCTCGATTCCGAAGCGGTCCTTCAGCTGGCGGGCCAGCACCTCCAGGTACACGTCCCCCATGGAGTGCACCCGGATCTCCCGCTTCGCCTCGATATATTCCGCCTGGATCAGGGGTTCCTCTTCCTCCAGCACCTTCATGCAGTCCAGCGCGTAATGGATGTCCGTCCCCGGCGCGAGTACCAGGCGGCAGGCATAGCACGGGCGCATCATCCGGGTGGGCGTGCCGCTGTCGGCTCCCAGCCGGTCGCCCGGCATTCCGATGGACAGCCCGGAAACGCAGCAGACCTGCCCGGCCGCCGCCTCCGGTACGGCGGTATACCGTGCGCCGGAATACAGGCGGATTTCCGCCGCCTTTTCCGACCGGGTTTCCCCGTCCGTGCCCCGGACCGCCAGCATGTCCCGCGCCTTCAGCACACCGCCGGTGATCTTCATGAACACCAGGCGCGCGTTCCGCGCGTCGCGGGCCACCTTGTACACCCGGGCGCCGAACTCCGCGGGGTACTGTTTCCCCAGGTCCAGCGCGGCCAGGAAATCCAGCAGCTCCGTCACGCCCTCGTTCCGCAGCGCCGCGCCGGAAAAGCACGGAAACAGCCGCCGGGAGGCAACCAGGGAATGGATCATGCGGTCCGGAATCTCCCCTTCCCGCAGGAACACATCCAGGCAGCGTTCATCGCACAGGGCAATCCGCTCGGGATCGAGATCCGGAAAAGGAACCACCGGGTCCGCCAGCTCCCGCCGCAGCGAGGCCAGCAGCTCCTCCCGGCTGCCCTGGAACTGTTCGGTTTTGTTGAGAAAGAAAATGACCGGCACACCGTTTTCCCGCAGGATATTCCACAGGGAGCGGGTGTGCGGCTGCACGCCTTCCGGCGCGCTGATCACCAGCACAGCGGCGTCCATCACGCTGACGGCGCGCTCCGCTTCCCCGGAAAAGTCCGCATGCCCGGGGGTGTCGATCAGGGTAATATCGGTTTTTTTCCAGGTCAGGCGGGCTTCCTTGGAGAAGATCGTGATGCCGCGTTCCTTCTCCATCTCCCCGGTGTCCAGCCACGTATCCCCGTGGTCGACCCGGCCCTGCCTGCGCACCGCGCCGGAAAGATACAGCATGGCTTCGGACAGGGTGGTCTTGCCGGCGTCCACATGGGCCGCCAGGCCGATGACCAGCTGCTTCGCCATCCCGGTATCCCCCTTTGTCAGTCCTTCTGCCGGATAATATCCGCGCCGTGCTTCCGCACCAGTTTTTCCACGTCCTCCCGCGCAATCATCACGGTGACCGCAGTGCCCTCATCCGTATGCTCCTCGGTGATCACGCGGCCCATGCCGCGGATCTCCGCCAGGATGCCGTAACGGCTGAAGGGAATGAGGAAGGAGACCGGCGCGTAGGTTTCCTGCAGGGCCGACGCGATGGCCGCCTTCAGGTCCTCCAGGCCCTCGCCCGTCTTCGCGGAGATCATCACCGCACCCGGGAAGGAGGGCATCGGATCCGCCGCGTCGCACTTGTTGATCACTTCAATGCGCTTCTGTGCAGTCGCTCCCAGCTCATCCAGCACCTGTTCCACGGTGTCATGCTGCTTCAGCATATCCGGGCTCGCACCGTCCGACACGATCACCAGCACATCCGCCAGCACCGCCTCATCCAGGGTGGAGCGGAAGGCGCTGATCAGCGTATGCGGCAGCTTCCGGATAAAGCCGACGGTGTCCGTGAGCAGGTACGGCGTCTTCTCCGCCGTTTCCATGCGGCGGGACACCGCGTCCAGCGTGGCGAACAGCTGGTCCTGCACATAGACGTCCGACCCGGTGAGGGCATTGAGCAGGGTGGATTTTCCGGCGTTGGTATAGCCGACCAGCGCCACCACCGGGACATCGTTCCGCTCCCGGCTTTTGCGGCGGATATTCCGCTGCTTCTCCAGCTCATCCAGCTTCCGGCGCAGCTCCGTCATCCGTTCCCGGATGCGGCGGCGGTTCATTTCCAGCTTGCTTTCACCGGGGCCCCGGGTACCGATACCACCGGCCAGCCGGCTCAGGACCAAGCCCTGGCCGATCAGCCGCGCGGAGCGGTACTGCAGCTGTGCCAGCTCCACCTGCAGCTTGCCCTCGGCGCTGGAAGCGCGCTGGGCAAAAATATCCAGGATCAGCGCGGTCCGGTCGATCACCTTCACGCGCAGCGTTTCCTCCAGGTTACGCACCTGCATTCCGGTGAGCTCCTCATCGAAAATGCATACGTCCGCCTCCAGCGCCTGGCAGTCCCGGGCCAGTTCCTCCGCCCGGCCCTTGCCGATGAACATCGCCCCGTCGGGCTTGTCGCGCTTCTGCAGGAAGGCGCCCACCACCTCCGCGCCGGCGGTTTCCGCCAGGCGGCGCAGTTCCTCCAGGGATTCCGTGTTCTCAATGCCCATGAGAACGGCGCGTTCCCGCTCATCCTCCACCTGCTTTGTTTCCTCGCGGCCCACCAGCTCGTCGCTCAGGTCGATCTGGTTCAGCCATTCGGCGTCCGGCAGCTTATACCAGCGCGCCGTATCCGACAGCAGGACCTCCGCGTTTTCCACGAGGAAAGCGGTCTGCACAAACGTCGGCTCCCCGTTCTTCACGCCCACGGCGGTCATCGCGTCGTAGCGGAAGATCTTCAGAGCGCTCAGGTCCACGTCGCTCAGCCGGCCGTCGCCGTCCGGATGCGTATGCACGCACCGCACATAGCTCAGCCGGTTCACATTCCGCCGCAGCCGGTAGTCCGTCAGCTCCACGTCGCAGTCCGTTCCCACGGAAACGCTGACGATCTCGCCATCCCGCGTGATGTACAGGGCAATTTCCCGGTTGACGGCGCAGGAACATTCCGCCAGGATCTTCATCAGCTCCCGCGGCAGGAACTCCCCGTCCTCCAGCTCATAGCTGTACAGCTCATCCAGCCGGGCCAGGATCGCCTCCCGGATTCCTTCAATATTTCCCGTAACGTTAAACTTCATTTGTCCTTCCTTATCCGTATCGTCTTATTTCGGCATGGACACCGCCGCGGTGCCTTCGCCCCGCACGGTGATCTCCGGCGCGCTCGCCGGCAGGAAGAAGGTTTCGCCCTTCTTCATTTTTACGCTTCCGCCTGCCCAGGTCATATTCAGTTCCCCGTCCAGCAGCGTAATCATCCCGAAGTGCTTCACCGGCGGCAGGCTCACACGGCTGTGCGTCCGGATCACGTCCAGTGTAAAGTAATCCTCATCCAGCATGCGGCGCACGCCGTCCGCACTCTCCACATGCAGCGGCCGGGGCGCAAGCTTCAGGTTCGTGACCTCCAGTCCCTTCCGCAGGTGCAGCTCCCGCCGGTTCCCGTTCTCATCGGTCCGGTCCCAGTCGTAGAAGCGGTAGGTCACATCCGAGGACTGCTGGATTTCATACAGCATGATCCCCGCGCCGATGGCATGCACGCATCCGGCGGGAATATTGCAGATATCCCCGGCCCTCACCCGCACCCGGCGCAGCAGCGGCTCCACCGCGCTTCCCTCCAGGCAGGCCGCGCGCAGTTCTTCCATGCTGGTGCCCGCCTGGATGCCGTACACCAGTTCCCCGCCGCCTTCCGGCGTGTCCAGGATCAGCCAGGCCTCGTTCTTGCCCAGCTTCCCGTCCTCATGCAGGCGGGCATACGCGTCGTTCGGATGCACCTGCACGCTCAGGGGCAGGCGCGCGTCAATCAGCTTCAGCAGCAGCGGGAACGGTTTATCGGCATATTTCCCGACCAGCTTTTCCCGGTAGCGGTCAATCAGCTCCGGCAGGGTCCGGCCCATCGGGTCCCGGCTTTCCAGTCCCGGAATGCAGCTGACCTCCAGGCTCTCGCCGGTCGGCGTTTCCGGGATCTCCTTGCCATAGATCTCCTTCATCCTGCCGCCGCCCCAGGGGGTCGCCTTTCCGCTGCGGAAAGCCGGCGTCATGCGGATCGGCCACATGGGCGTTTCCCGACGCAGGGTTTTGTCAAAGGCCGTATAAGCCTCCCCGGGCGTATCGTCCCAGGTCACCGGGCCGCATGGGGAGAAGCCCATCTTCGTATACAGCCGCCGGGCCCGGGCATTCTGATCGTTCGTATCGCACCGGACGCAGTCGCATCCGGCGCTGCGCAGGATCTGCTGCACGTCATCCAGGATACCGCCCGCAATTCCCATGCCCTGCATGGCCGGATCCACCGCCAGGCGGTGGAAGTATCCCGGGTTCACCCCGCCGGTCCACGGAACCTCCGCGTACTCCGGCTCATCGGCCCCATCAAATATGGCCACCGCGCCGGCAATCACCCCGTCTGCCCGCTGGATGTACATGAGGCCCTGCTCCACGTCATCGCGGATCATTTCCTCGGTCGGATACACGCCCCAGTGCCACTGGCGCAGTCCGTTTTTTTCCATTTCATCGGATACCCGCTCATACAGGTCCAGCAGCTCCGGCAGGTCGCCCGCTGTTGCTTTGATCAGTTCCATGGCTTTCGTCCTCCCCGCAGGCGGTTCTCCGGCCGCCCCCCGATCATGGTTTTATTTCCCGGTGCTTCCGAATCCGCCTTCCCGCTCCGCGAACTCCCCGGATTCCTCCGCCAGCCCGTAGGGCAGGAAGATTCCCTGGCAGAAGCGCTCGCCGCGGCCGATAGTGACTGGCGCCGCGGACGGATTCCGCAGCTTGACCATAATATGCCCCTCGTTCTTCGCAAAGGCATAGTCGCTGTCGATGATGCCTGCCGTATTGCTAAGGCGGATACCGTGCTTGAAGCCCAGCGAGCTGCGGGGAAACAGCACCAGCACCCAGCCGGGTTCCATTTCCGCGCGGATCCCGGTGGGGATCAGGGCGGTTCCATCCGGTTCAATCGTCACGTCCAGCGGGGAAACAAAATCATATCCCGCGCTGCCGGCGGTCGCCCGCTTCGGCATGGGGATCTCCTCCACCGCCATCGCGCCGTCCAGACGGGTGCCCATCGCTTCCGCATACTGCTGTGCGGATACATGCCCGAATTTCGCGATCGTCATATGCTTTCCTTTCCTTCCGCCATTACGTCGGCCAGGCGTGCCAGTTCCTCCAGCGACAGCCGTTCGCCGCGCACCTTCTCATCCAGCCCGGCGTCCGTCATCCACTGTACCGCCTGCGCACGTTCCGCCCGGAACGTAGCGCACAGGTTGTTGACCATCGTCTTCCGCCGCAGGGCAAAGGCCGCCGCGGAGACGCGGAAGAACATCTCCTCGTCCTTTACCTCCACCGCGGGCTTTTCACGGACCGGCAACACAATAAAGGTGCTGTCCACCTTCGGCGGCGGCGTGAAGCAGGCGGCCGGCACCTCCATGGCCCGGTACGGCTCGCACATATACCGGCAGCGGATGGCCAGCGGACCCCAGCCTTCATCCCCGGGGGACGACAGGATCTTGTCCGCCACTTCCTTCTGGACCATCAGCGCCAGGCGGCTGATATCCAGCCCGGAGGTCAGCAGCCGCGTGATCAGCGGCGTCGTGATATAATACGGAATATTGGCCACCACCGCGAAGGGTTTCGACAGCGGCTCCGTGATCTTCGGCAGGTCCACCGCCATGATGTCCCCCTGCAGCACGGTAAGGTTCTTCTCCTCGGCCATAAAGGCGTTCAGCAGCGGAATCAGCCGCTCGTCCAGCTCCACGCTCAGCACATGCCCCGCCCGGCGGCACAGGTGCTTTGTGAGGCTGCCGCAGCCCGGACCGATCTCCAGCACGTCTTCCCCGGGCCGGATGCCGGCCGCGTCCGCCAGCGACGCGAGCAGTTCCTCATCGTACAGGAAATTCTGCCCGAGTGACTGCTTGTAGCGGAGGTTTCCCTCCCGGATTCGTTCTTTTGTCTTGCTCATCGGTCCGCCCTCCATCGGGGGAAGTATACCACATAATCCATCTGCCGCACAACAGGAACAGCCCGCACCGGATGCCGGTACGGGCTGTGTTTCTGCACTTTGGGAAAATCCGTCAGGCCTTATCTGCCTCAGGCAGGACCAGAGCGGCCACGATGTACGCCAGGATGCCGGTGCCCCAGCCGACGACCAGCAGGGCGAACACCAGGCGGATAATGGTGGAATCCACGCCGAAGTATTCTGCGATACCGCCGCACACGCCGGCCAGCTTCCTGTCCGCCGCGCTCTTGTGCAGGCGCTTTGTCCCGGCAGAACGAGTGGTTTCCGCCGCTTCGGTACTCTCCGCAGCCTCGAACCCTTCTTCCCGGCTCGCGTCGTTATTCTTCTTCAGCGCCTGAACGGCGAAATATCCGATACCGATTCCCAGTGCAACCGTAAAAATCCAGCTCATGTTCATGTCCTCCTGAAAACAGTTCTCGTACCGATCTTCCCGGTACATGCACAGTATATCCCCGTCCCGCCCGCGGAAACAGGCCGTTTGGGGAAAAATACAGCCGTTTATTTTTCTTCTTATTTGTTTTTCAGCCGCTTGTCCGCCTTCGCCGCCAGGTGGGTACCGACGCTCTGGAACACCTGGACCAGGATCACCAGTACGATCAGCGCTGCCAGCAGTACCGCCTGGTTGTACCGCTGCTGGCCCTGGGTGATGGCCAGGTTGCCCAGTCCGCCGCCGCCGACGGCGCCGGACATTGCGGTGTAGCCGAGGATGGTGGTAATCGCTGTGGTAAAGCTCGTAATGAGGCTCGGCACGCTCTCCGGCAGCATCACATGCATCACCGTCTGCCAGGTGGTCGCGCCCATGGACAGGGACATCTCCACGATATTCGGGTTCACCTCACGCAGGGAGCCCTCCACCAGCCGCGCCACAAACGGGAACGCGGCGATGATCAGCGGAACGATGACCGCAGCGTTTCCGACCGCTTTCCCCACGATCGCGCGGGTGATGGGCATCAGCACCACGATCAGGATGATGAAGGGCGCGGAACGAAGCAGGTTGATCATCCCGTTGAGGAAAGCCATCAGGGGCTTGGGCAGCGGATGGATTCCCTTGCTGTCGCCCGTCACCAGGATCACACCCAGCGGCAGGCCGATGATGATGGCGAACAGCGTCGCCATCAGCGTGATGTACAGCGTGACGCCGGTTTCCCGCAGGAAGTCGGCCTGGATCACGCTCCATGCCTTCGCGATTTTATCCGGGTTATAGTATGTCGCGATATAATCACCCACGCGGCTCCGCCTCCTCTCCTTCCGCCGATTCCGCATCGTATTCCACGTCCACCTGGACGGTGACGTTCGGCGTCTTCTTCAGGAATTTGACCGCGGTGGCCAGCTCATCCGGCCCGCCGGGAATGTTCAGCAGCATATTGCCGTATACCTTACCGCCCAGCGTCCGCGTGGTCGCAGCCAGGATGTTCGCCGCGATGCCGCACTCGATCGCCATGGAAGCAATCAGCGGGGTTGTCGCCGCGCCGGCGCCCTGGAAGACCAGCCGCACCATCTGCTGGTGCGCCGTGCCGAAGGAATCCATGCCCTCTGCCATGTCCGGATACACCAGCGCCTTGGTCGCCTCCGCCCGGGGATTGCTGAAGATATCGCTGACCTCGCCTTCCTCGACCACGCTGCCGTTTTCGAGGATTGCCACGCGGTTGCAGATCTCCTGCACCACGCTCATCTGGTGGGTGATTACGATGACGGTGATCCCCATTTTCTGGTTGATCTCGCGGATCAGCTCCAGGATCGCGTGGGTGGTTTTCGGGTCCAGCGCGCTGGTGGCCTCATCGCACAGCAGCACCTTCGGATCCGTTGCCAGCGCCCGCGCGATGGCGATTCGCTGCTGCTGGCCGCCGGACAGCTGGGCCGGATAGGAGTTGGCCTTGTCCGGCAGGCCGACGGTTTCCAGCAGGGCCATGGCCCGCTTCCGCGCCTCCGCCCGGGGCATATGGATCAGCTTCAGCGGCAGCATGATGTTTTCCAGGCAGGTACGCTGCATCAGCAGGTTGAAGGACTGGAAGATCATCGTGATCTGGTGGCGTACCTGCTGGATCTGCTTCTCGCTCAGGGAGCCCAGGTCTGTACCGTCCCAGACGACCGAGCCTTCCGTCGGCCGCTCCAGCATGTTGATACAGCGGACCAGGGTGCTTTTCCCGGCGCCGCTCATGCCGATGATTCCATAGATGTCCCCGTCCCGGATGGTCAGGTTGACATGCTTCAGCGCATCCACCGGCCCGTCCGCTGTGACGAAGTTCTTACTCAGGTTCCGCAGCTCAATCATGGCAGTCTCCCCATATTTCTCAAAACACGAAAGCACACCGGCGGCAAAGGCGCTGCCGGTGTGTCATATTCCACAGGTATGATGATAACCGTTCCCGCTTAAGATGTCAATTACTTGGCGATTCCAAGGGCAGCCAGGTCCGCCTGCTTTCCGCCGTAGAGGGCCATGGGCTCCACGTGGATGCCGGCGATGGTGACCAGGTGCGTGCCGTTGCCGGCGTTGAAGGAATCCTGGTAGGGCTGGTGCGCGAAGTAGTTCGCGAACACGTCGCCATTCTCAACAAACTCGTTGGGAGTCACATAGTCGGTTACTTCCTTGACATCCAGGGTGATGCCCTTTTCAGCCAGGATTTCCGCGGCGATCTTCAGCACTTCCACATGGGGAACGGGCGTAGCCGCAATGGTGATGGTCTTGCCGTTCAGCGCTTCATAGTCAACGGTCGCGTCAAAGCCGTCAGTGATTTCCGTCACGGTCGCGACCGCGGCGCCGGCATAGGTGTTGTTGATGAAGTCAACGACCTTCTGGCTCTGCAGGGCAGCGGCGAGCGCCTTGGCCTCATCGGAATTCTCATTGCCTTCCTTCACGCTGACCACGTTGACGTAGGGGGAATCCGCGCTTTCGATCAGCAGGGAGTCCTCTACGGGATTCAGGCCCGCCTGCAGGGCGTAGTTGTTGTTGATGATGGCGTAGTCCACATCCTGCTTGATTTCGGGAACCAGGGCAGCTTCGACTTCAACCAGTTCAATGTCCACGATGGAGGATTCGATATCACCCTTGGTGGCTTCCAGGCCGGAGCCTTCCTTCAGGGTCAGGACTCCCTGGCTCTGCAGCAGCAGGAGGGCGCGTCCTTCATTGGTGGGGTCGTTGGGAACCGCGATCGTAATCGTATCGGCCAGGGCAGCCGTCAGGGACAGGGTCAGAGCCAAGGCAATCAGCAGGGCAATCAGTTTCTTCATGGGGATATCTCCTTTCGTCATTCAGGGAAAATAAATAGAGAAGCGATTCGCTTCCCGTCAAAAACATTGCAGCGTTGTATCACGCGTCACATTCGGAAAACGATTTCGCGACAGGCTCCACCCACAGCGGAACACATTCGCATGGTCCAGTCCGTCCGGTAAGCTGTCACGGCGTCTCCCTCCTTCGTTTCTGATGGATAAATCCTACCATCCCGATATCTGTTTGTCCAATATATGAAAACAATATGGAGCTATAGTTTCAGTCTATATGTCTTTCTCCTTCCCCCTGTCGACAAAACAGCCGGGGATATGGTAGAATAACCGAAAAGTTTTGGATACAGAATCAATCCCGTTTATACGGAGGACCTGATATGCTCGCCCAATTCCTGAACGAACAGCTGGTGTCCATTTTCCTGGTCGTCGGTTTTTTCCTGCGGCTGAAACTGCGCAGCCGGATCACCGACCGCCGGATGCGCCATTTCTATACGGCCGTTTTCTGCTGCGCGCTCCTGATCCTGTCGGAGCTGCTGGAGGAATATGCCGCGCAGGATCCTTCCCGCCGTTTCTGGCGGATCCTGTTTTCCTCCCTCGGGTATTCCCTCCGCCCGGCCGCCGCGCTCAGCATGCTGCTGGTAGCCATCGGGGAAAGAGCCGGAAAGCGGGTCTGGCTGTTCTGGGTGCCCGCCGTTTTCAACACACTGCTCGCCTTTTCCGCCTTCTTCTCGAGAATCTATTTCTGGTTTGATGAGGAAAGCTACGCCTTTGCCCGGGGGCCGCTGAACTACCTCGGCTTCTTTGTCGCCGGGCTTTACCTGCTGCTGCTTTTCTTCGTCACCTACCAGCGTTACCGGGTGGGCAAGACCAATGAGGTCCGCGTACTGATGCTGTGCGGAATCTCCTGTGTCCTGGCCGCCGTGTTCGATATCGAGATCGGCGGCAAGCACCTTACCGCGTTTATCCTGATCGGCGTGATCTTCTACTATATGTTCATCAACCAGCAGGACGCGGACCTGGACGCGCTGACCGGCCTGCGGAACCGCCAGGCCTTCTACGCGGACCTGGTGGACCAGGAGCGGTTCATCACCGCCGTGGCCTCCGTGGATATGAACGGCCTGAAGCGCCTGAACGATTCAAAGGGACACGATGCCGGAGATGAAGCGCTCCGCATGATCGGCCGCTGCATGGCGGCCCGCGCGGACAACACCGTGATTCCCTACCGGATCGGCGGGGATGAGTTCATGATCCTCTTCCTGAAAAAAACAGAGGCGGACGTATCGTCCGCCCTGGAAGTGATGACCCGGGAGATTGCCGAAGCGTCCGGCAGCGTTGCCGCCGGATACGCGATGCGGGAAAACCGTGATGACCTGAACGAAGTAATCCGGGCATCCGACCAAAGGATGTATGAAAACAAATCCGCTTACTACCGGCAGTCCGGCCATGACCGCCGCAGGCGCTGACGGTCAGCCTTCCCACTCCCGCCGCGCTTCACCCAGCGGGCGCACATAGCCTTCCAGCACGCTCCCCTTGGCCGCCAGGTCCCGGGAGCGTGTATTCAGGTAGATCCGTGCCTTCTTCCGGCCGTTCTTGGCCTCCTGGATCAGGTTCATTGCGGCGGAGTTTCCGTCGAATGCCAGCAGCGCGGCCTCATACCGGTCGAATATCTCATCCGCGAAAGTCTTATACAGCCCCATGGCGGCGTTTTCGTCCGAAATCCGGACGGAGACGCCGCTTTCCTGCAGCCGGCCGATTTCCGCCTGGGAAAGTTCCCGCGGAACGACCGCGAAAATCCGGAAGCGCCCCCGGTTCTGCGCGGCCAGGTATCCCTCCTGCCCGGTCAGCCGGTGGCCGATGACCAGGAACACCTTTTCCGGGTCCGCCTTCGCCAGCAGGTCATTGATCAGCGCCCGGTCCTCCTCCCGCATGGGCGGGCGGCGCCGTCCGGCGGAGAAGCTTCCGCCGGCAATGACCAGCGGGGTCATTCCGGCCGGCAGCGGCGCGACGCGGTCCTTCAGGGCTGCCTCGGCGTCCCGTTTGCCGGAGGATTTCCACAGCCGGCTTTCCACCGGCCGCAGCCCGGCCAGGCGGCGGATATAGTATTCCTCCACGTCCTTTCCGGCACACCGCGCTCGGAAGTCCGCCTCGCGGCGGGCAAACAGCTCCCGGCTCTTCTCGAGGATTTCCCGGTCGGTATCCGCCATCTGCTTCAGCTCCGGCACCGTAAGGCCCAGCAGCTTTTCCAGCGACAGCTCCTCATCGATGGAGTTGGTGCCGTACAGCGCGCCGCCGTCCGTGCCCTGCACGCAGCGGACGCCCGCCCGCAGGTAGCTGCGCAGCGGGTGACGCCCCATGGAAGACAGGTTGTTCAGGCGAACGTTCGAGGTGATCTGGAATTCCAGGGTTACCCCGGATTCCCGCATCTCCTCCAGCAGCTGTTTTCCCTTCGCGCTGCGCAGGTCGCAGGTGTACAGCCCGTGGCCGAGCCGCACATCCGGCATCGGCTGGCCGGGCGCCAGTGCTTCCTTCACGCAGCGGATGCTGTTGGCCACGTTGTCCCGCAGGCCGTCATTCTCGCCCGCGTGGATCCGCAGCACAAACCCGGGGTTTTCCCCGGCGATTTTCACCAGTTCCCGGATGGTCGGGCGCAGTTCGAGGATATCGTTGACTTCCTCGCCGATGATATCGCTGCCGGCCACGTACGGATCCATGGCCACCGCCCGCAGCACGCGCAGGTTTTCGGCCAGGTAGTCCGCCGGGGTGATCCGGCTCTTCACGATGGTCAGGGGAATCCGCCGGATGCCAGCGAGGAAGCGGATCAGCACACCCGTTTCCCGGGTGACCGCGGGCATGATTTCATGGATTTCCCGCAGGCGGGCCGGCGCGTCCGCCGCGTTCACCAGCGCCGTGTCGGATATCTCCGTGTACTGGATGCCCTGACGCTGGTACTCCCGCGCGATCCACAGCAGCAGGTCCTGGAACAGCGTGTTCCGCGCGTATCGTTCGTCTTCCCGGTCCCGGCGCATCCGCAGCACATAGTCCCGGGTCACCCGGTCCGGAATGTTGTCCGGGTTCAGGCCGCTGAAAGGATCCTCTACGGGGATTCCCTTGGTGAACACGTACCGGTAAAGGTAAACCTTTTCGAGGTTGGCAAATACCGCCTGCCCGTCCTTCGGGATGGTGAGGGAGTTCCGGATGCGGCTGATGTTCTCCGCCGCGTCCGCGGGATTGCCGAGGATCAGGTCAGCAAAGTTGATGAATACCTGGTCATCAATCTGCCGGTCCCGGTGCTTTCCGTCTGTGAGGCTGTCCTGCATGGCCGCCTCCGCCCGCGCGCGGCGTCCGGCCAGGAGCTCCGCCTGCGCCGGGGTGACCTTCAGCCCCAGCTTCTTGATGTAGTAAAGCGGATAGCGCAGCTGGTGGACGATGCCCAGGGCGATCAGCGCGTCCGGCGGCAGGTTGCCGTTCATGTGGGTATGCAGGTCGGTATGGAACTTGCACTCCGCGCGGATATACGTCTTGACGATTGTTTTCTGCTCCCCGGCGCGGTAGTCCTTGGTCTGGCTCATCAGGGTTTTGGAGATCGCGGGAATGGAAGCCTTTACCTCCACCCGGCCGTCCGGGTAGATGTTGGCCACCTTGGTATTGCCCAGGCGGAAGATATACATCCGCCGGTTTTCCCCGTCGAAATAGCAGGGAACTTCCCCACGGATCACCAGCAGCCCCTGCTCCCCGGTCTCCGTTTCCAGCCCGCACAGCCGGGCCAGGTTGGTGATCAGGTTGCCGGTATGGTGGTTCGGGGTGCGGATCACATGGAACAGGCGGTCCCCCTCCATATAGAGGTCCACCACAATATCCTGCTCCCGGTCCAGGAAAAACTGCTGGAACCAGATCATGCTTTCCGCCTCCTTCCGTGATGTTCAAAACGGACCGCCGCGGAATCGCGGCGGTCCGTAAAAACCGGGGTAAATTATGCCTGGCCAGCCATCTTCTTGTAGGATTCGCGGCGCACCTTGGCGTCCTCTTCCTGCTGCACAAAGAGCTTGGCGGCGGCATCCGGGAACTGCTGGGCCAGGGAGGTGTAACGCACTTCGCCCTTCAGGAATTCCTGGTAATCGCCGGTCGGATCCTTGCTGTCGACGGTCATCGGATTTTCCAGTTCGGGGTTGTAGCGGTACAGCTGCCAGTAGCCGCAGTCCACAGCCTTCTTGATCTCCGCCTGGGCCTTGCCCATGCCGCCCTTGGCCTTCAGGCCGTGGTTGATGCAGGGTGCGTAGGCGATGATCAGGGACGGGCCGTGATAAGCTTCCGCTTCCAGCATGGCCTTGACGACCTGCTGCGGGTTGCTCATGGCGACCTGTGCCACGTACACATAGCCGTAGCTCATGGCCATCATGCCCAGGTCCTTCTTCTTGGTACGCTTGCCGGCCGCGGCGAACTTGGCCACGGAACCGGTGGGCGTCGCCTTGGAGGCCTGGCCGCCGGTGTTGGAGTACACTTCGGTATCCAGCACGAGGATGTTGACATCCTGGTTCTGGGCCAGCACGTGGTCCACTCCGCCGTATCCGATATCATAGGCCCAGCCGTCGCCGCCGAAGATCCAGATGGACTTCTTGGTCAGCAGGTCCTTGTTGGCCAGGATGAAGGCCTTCTTATCGGCGCCGCCGTCCTTTGCTTCCAGCGCGGCAACCAGCTTTTCGCCGGCCTTGCGGGAACCTTCGGCGTTGTCCATGTTCTCGAGCCATTCCTTGGCAGCCGCGACGATGTTCTCGTCCTTGCCGACTTCGACCACTTCCGCGATCACTTCAGCCAGCTTGGCGCGGCGCTGCTGGGTCGCCAGGTTCATACCGAAGCCGAACTCGGCATTGTCCTCGAACAGGGAGTTGGACCAGGCAGGTCCGAAGCCCTTCTCGTTGGTGGTGTAGGGGCAGGTCGGGGCGGAACCGCCGTAGATGGAGGAGCAGCCCGTCGCGTTCGCGATCAGCATCCGGTCGCCGAACAGCTGGGTAACCAGCTTGACGTAGGGTGTCTCGCCGCAGCCGGCGCAGGCGCCGGAGAACTCGAACAGGGGCTTCAGGGCCTGGCTGTTCTTGATGGAGGCCTTGTTCTCGATGCGGTCCGCGATTTCCGGAACGGTCATCGCGTACTCCCAGTTGGCCTCTTCCTTCCGCTGGGTATCCAGGGGCTTCATGACCAGCGCCTTCTGGGTCGGATCGTCCTTCTTCTTGCCGAGGCAGACGTCCACGCAGTTGCCGCAGCCGGTGCAGTCCAGCGGGCTGACCTGTACGCGCAGCTGCAGGCCGGCGAATTCCTTGCCGATGGCCTTCTTGGTCACATAGCCTTCCGGCACCTTGGCGTCTTCCGCAGTGTAGATGGTGCGGATCGCGGCGTGCGGGCAGACGATGGAGCACATCGCGCAGCCGACGCAGATGTCGGGCTCCCATTCAGGAACCATGACGGCGATACCGCGCTTCTCGAACTTGGTGGTGCCAGTGGGCACGATACCGCGGGGATCCAGCTTGCTGACGGGCAGCTTGTTGCCTTCCTGCGCCAGCACGGGAGCGATGAATTCATCGAAGTATTCGGTGGTTCCCGGAACCTTGGCGGGAACAGCGCCTTCCTTGGTGGTCGCCCAGTCGGCGGGGATGTCGACCTTGACCAGGCCGGTCAGGGCGGCGTCGATGGCGGCGAAGTTCATCTTGACGACGTCTTCACCCTTCTTGCCGTAGGAAGCGACAACCTTTTCCTTCATGTACTTGTCGGCATCTTCGTAGGGGATGATGTCGGCCAGCTTGAAGAAGGCAGCCTGCATGGTGGTGTTGGTACGTCCGCCCATGCCCACCTTGCGGGCCAGGTCGATGGCGTTGATGATGTAGAAGTTCGCCTTCTTGGCGGCCAGCTTGTTCTTCATGCTGGCGGGCAGGCGCTCGTTCAGTTCCTCAACGCTCCACTGGCAGTTCAGCAGGAACGTGCCGCCCTCGCGCAGCGGAGACACCATGTCGTACATGGTGACGTAGGCGGGGTTGGAGCAGCTGATGAAGTCAGCCACATCAATCAGGTAGGGGCTCTGGATCGGCGTGTCGCCGAAGCGGAGGTGGGAAACGGTCAGGCCGCCGGACTTCTTGGAATCATAGAAGAAGTAGGCCTGCGCGTATTTCTGGGTGTGGTCGCCGATGATCTTGATGCTGTTCTTGTTGGCGCCGACAGTACCGTCAGAACCAAGGCCGTAGAACATGCAGGCAGCAGTGCCGGCGGGAGCCGCGGCGAAGGTTTCGCCCAGCTTCAGGCTGGTGTTGCTGACGTCATCATCGATACCGACGGTGAAGTGGTTCTTCATTTCGCCGTCCAGGTTGGCGAACACGGCCTTCACCATGGTGGGGGTGAATTCCTTGCTGCCCAGGCCGTAGCGGCCGCCGACAACCTTGATGTCGCCGCGTCCGGCTTCCGCCAGCGCAGACACAACGTCCAGGTACAGGGGCTCGCCCAGGGAGCCGGATTCCTTCGTGCGGTCGAGGACGGCGATCTTCTTCACGGTCTTCGGCAGCACCTTCATCAGGTACTCAACGGAGAAGGGACGATACAGGTGGCACTTCACGATACCGACCTTTTCGCCGCTCTCGAGCATCTTGTTTATGGTCTCGTGCGCAACGTCGCAGCTGGAGCCCATGGAGACGATGACCTTTTCGGCATCCGGAGCGCCTTCATACTGGAAGGGCTTGTAGACCCGTCCGGTCAGCTTGGCGACTTCGTCCATGCACTCTTCCACGATGGCGGGAACCGCGGCGTAGAAGTTGTTGCCGGCTTCACGGCCCTGGAAGTAGATGTCGCTGTTCTGCGCGGTACCGGCCTGGTGCGGATGTTCCGGATTCAGGGCGCGGGCGCGGAACTCTTCGATCTTGTCCCACGGAACGAGGGCCTTGATCTCTTCGTAGTTGTTCTTGGTGTCGATCGCGTCGATCTTCTGGATTTCGTGGCTGGTGCGGAAACCGTCGAAGAAGTGGAGGAACGGCACGGAGCTCTTCAGGGTCGCCAGGTGGGCAACCAGCGCCATGTCGTGCGCTTCCTGGACAGAGTTGCTGGCCAGCATCGCAAAACCGGTCTGGCGGCAGGCCATGACGTCGCTGTGGTCACCGAAGATGTTCAGCGCGTGGTACGCCAGGGCGCGGGCGCTGACATGGAACACCGCGGGCGTCAGTTCGCCGGCGATCTTATACATGTTCGGGATCATCAGCAGCAGACCCTGGGAAGCAGTGAAGGTGGTGGTCAGGGCACCGGCGGAAAGGGAGCCGTGCACAGCGCCGGCAGCGCCGGCTTCAGACTGCATCTCAGCGATGCGGACCGTCTGGCCGAAAAGGTTTTTCCGGTCATGGGCAGCCCATTCGTCGGCAACTTCCGCCATGGGGGAGGAAGGCGTGATGGGATAGATGGCAGCCACGTCGCTGAATGCGTACGCAACATGGCTGACGGCGGTATTACCGTCGATTGTCAGTTTGATGGACATGATAACCCCTCCTGATATTCATCAAGTATTCTTATATTATAAGCACCGGCCCGGCGGATGTCAATCAATGCGGCAGGGATTTTGACGCCCCGAAAGCCACCGGAACCGCGGAAAACCCCGGTATTGCAAGAATAAATTTGTATTTTATCTTTCAAACAAATCAGACAGACCGGCGCAAACCCGCCCTGTGTTGCGTTTTTTCCCTTTCCTATGATATGATTAGGGATAGTTCCGCGTGATTCCGGGGCGTGCAAGCTCTCGGCGCGGACTTTGCAATACTTGATGCCGGAAGGATGAATGAACATGGATACCAGGAGTCAGATCGCCGCGCTGGCGGCGGAATGCATAAAGAGCCTGTGGCCGGAGGCGGAAGGCCTGCCGGGCGCGGATGATATCAAGGGCCTGCTGGCCGTGCCGCCGGATCCCGCGCTGGGCGACTACGCGTTCCCCTGCTTCCGCTTGGCGAAGCCCCTGCGCATGGCCCCGCCGAAAATTGCCGAAGCGGTCTGCGCTGCCTGGACGCACGAGGACGTTGCCTCCGTGCAGCCTGTCAACGGATATATGAACTTCTTCCTGAACCGCGAGAACTTCGCGGCCGAAACCATGGCCGCGCTGCGGGCACAGGGTGAAAAGTACGGTTCCTCCGATATCGGAAAGGGAAAGACCGTCTGCCTGGACTACTCCTCCATCAATATCGCCAAGCGGTTCCACATCGGCCATCTGTCCACCACGATGATCGGCCACAGCCTGAAGCGGATTTTCGACTTCCTGGGCTATGAGACCGTGGGCATCAACCACCTGGGCGACTGGGGCACCCAGTTCGGCAAGATGGTCTGCGCCTATAAAAAGTGGGGCAAAAAGGAAGACGTGGAGGAGCGCGGCATCGACGCGATGACCGAGCTGTATGTCCGTTTCCACAAGGAAGCGGAAAACGATCCGGCGCTGGAGGACGAGGGCCGCGCCTGGTTCAAGAAGATTGAGGACAACGATCCGGAAGCCATGGAGATCTTCCGCTGGTTCAAGGAAGTGACCCTGAAGGATGCCGCGAAGACCTACGCGAAGCTGGGAGTCAGCTTCGACAGCTACGCCGGCGAGAGCTTCTACAACGATAAGATGGAACCCGTGGTGCAGGAACTGCGGAACAAGGGCCTGCTCACCGAGAGCCAGGGCGCCCAGGTCGTGGACCTGAGCGAGGACAATATGCCTCCCTGCCTGATCCTCAAGAGCGACGGCGCCACAATCTATGCCACCCGCGATCTGGCCGCGGCCGTATACCGCCAGAACACCTACCACTTCGACAAGTGCCTGTATGTCGTCGCCTACCAGCAGGACCTGCATTTCCGCCAGGTGTTCCGTGTACTGGAAAAGATGGGCTATCCGTGGGCCAAGGACTGCGTGCACGTGGCCTTCGGCATGATCAGCTTTGAGGGTGAAGCCCTCTCCACCCGGAAGGGCAATGTCGTCCTG
Source organism: Clostridiales bacterium (assembly GCA_017569285.1). NCBI lineage: Bacteria > Bacillati > Bacillota > Clostridia > Eubacteriales > Clostridiales bacterium. Next base: position 2,025,514 of record CP069419.1, on the reverse strand, counting down.
CTGGAGGACCTGCTGGACCAGGCCGTGGAAAAAGCCCGTGCGATTATCGAGGAGAAGTCCCCCAACCTGGAGAACAAGGACGAGGTGGCCCGCCAGGTGGGTATCGGCGCCGTGGTCTACACCGACCTTTCCAATAACCGGATCAAGGATATCGACTTCCGCTGGGACCGTGCCCTGAACTTCGACGGCGAGTCCGGCCCCTACGTCCAGTACACCCATGCCCGCTGCTGCAGCCTGCTGCGCAAGGCGGAAGGCATCACGGCGGAACCCGACTGGTCCGCCCTGACGGACGATGAAGCCCAGGCGCTGCTCCGCCTGCTGAGCCGGTTCCCGGACGTCATCCGCGAAGCCGCCGACAAGTACGAGCCCAGCATGATCACCCGCGCGGTGACCGACATCGCCCAGGCGTTCAACAAGTACTACTACGAGCACCGCATCCTGGACGGCGAACCCGCGCAGGCAGCCGCCCGTATCGCCCTGGCCGATGCCACCCGCCAGGTCATCAAAACCGGCCTTTACCTGATCGGGATTGAAGCGCCCGAGAGGATGTGAGCAACTGTCCATTTTTGCAAGCAGCTGCGAAGCAAAAATGGGTAACAGTTGCCATGCTACAGCCGTCCGCAAAGGCGAGCCCTGGCGAAGCCTGAGCGGGTAACGGCGATCGCAAAAGCAGTTTACATTCATCAATTCTGCTTCTTACCCGGTCCGTAAATGTCAACATTTACGAAAAAAGAAGGAATTTTAAAATTTCGTAACGAAATTTTTATAGAATGAGTTTCGTTTATATGTCAGAGTCCTTGTCTGGAAAGATTTGATTCAAAGGCAGGTGTCTGGAAATGAGCAACAGAAAGAAGAGCAAGGCGGTACCGGTTGTCCTGGTGATTACCCTGTTGGTCGCCGCGCTGGCCGCATGCGGTTTCCTGCTGAGACCGATCGTCACCGATCCGATCCGGCAGACTGCCGCGAAGGAAATGGCCGAGCAGTATGCGGCGGTGGACAAGCAGAACCAGGAAAACATGCAGGCCTACCAGCAGCAGCTGATTGACCTGCGGAACCAGGCGATGCAGCCCACCGAGCCCGAAGAATGGCCGAAGCCCACGAAGACCGAAGGCTGGGAAATCATCGATGTATCCACTTTCCCGCTGGAGCACGCCACCGCGGAGCACAAGACCCGCGCGGACGTGATGAACAACGGCCTTCTGCTGGTGAACGCGTTCCACGCCCGTCCGGATGATTTCAACGATGCCGACCCCAACATCGTCAGCATCGGCCGTTATGTCGGCGGCAACTCCAAAATCCAGGTGAAGGACTACAACGTCAACCTGTTCAAGGTTGCGACAGATGCCCTGCTGGAAGCCATCACCGCCGCAAAGGCCGATGGCATGGAGCACTATATGGTGGACGAAGGCTACCGTTCCTACTCCACGCAGGAAGCGCTGTTTAACAAGAAGATGGACGCGCTTTCCTCCAAATACAAGGATGAAAACGCCCGCAAGGAAGCCGCGATGAAGGAAGTCAACTATCCGGGCACCAGCGAGTACAACTCCGGCCTGGCCTTCACGCTCCGCCTGTATGACCGGAACGACGCCGAGGTTGCCGCGCCGAAGTACCACACCACCCCGCAGGCCGCGTGGATGAATGAAAACAGCTGGAAGTACGGCATCGTCTTCCGCTTCCCGCTGCAGGACTGGCCGACCGTCGGCACGCTGGACAAGACCTTTAAGACCGGCATCTCCATGAAGCTGGGCATTTACCGCTATGTAGGCCGGGGCAGCGCCGCTGTCATGCACCTGATGGACTTCTGCCTGGAAGAATACATCGAATACCTGCAGGAGCATCCGCACATCGTGGTGTACGAAAACGGCAACCGGAAGTATGAGATCTACCGCCAGTTCGTCGGCGACGCGAACGAGTTTGATGTCCTGCTGACGCCCTCGGCTTCCCACATTTCCTCCCTGGACAACATGGGCGCTGTGATTACGGTGTTTGAATTCGAATGAGCACAATCCTGATTACCGGAGCCTCCCGGGGCATCGGCCGTGCCATCGCGCTGGCCTGCGCCGGATCCGGAAAATATTCCAAAATCATACTGAACGGCGGCCATGATGCCGCCGCCCTGGAAGAAACCTCCCGCCTCGTTTCCGCGGCGGGGGATCTTCTTTGTGCCGCTTCTCTCGGGGATGCGGGCGATGCCGCCTACGTGGAATCCCTGCGCAGGCAGTTCGGCCCGGTGGATGTGCTGGTCAACAACGCCGGCATCTCCCGCACCGGGCTGCTGACGGATATGCCGCCCGCCGAATGGGACGAGGTGATCCGCACCAACCTGACCTCCGTGTATAATACCTGCCACACCTATGTGCCGGACATGGTCCGCAGCGGACACGGGAAAATCCTGAACATTTCCTCTGTCTGGGGCCTGTGCGGCGCCTCCTGCGAGGTGGCCTACAGCGCGAGCAAGGGCGCGGTAAACGCCTTTACACAGGCGCTGGCCCGGGAGCTCGCGCCCTCCGGCATCCAGGTGAACGCATTGGCGCCGGGCATGGCGGATACCCGGATGAACGCCCACCTGTCGGAAACAGAAACCGCGGAGATCCGTAACCAGATCCCCGCGGGATATATCGCCTCACCGGATGAGGTAGCGCAGGCGGTCCTCCGCCTGCTGGAAATGCCGGATTACTTCACCGGCAACATCGTAAAACTCGACGGCGGCTGGACCTGACCAGCCGCCGTTCCTTTTATCCTTACGGGTTTTTTACCTGGGTCACATACCAGTCTTTCCCGTCTGTCTCCATGAAAACCTTCCCCATCGAAGTCCAGATGTTCGCGTACTTCCGCGCGTCCAGCTGGGCTTTCTGATTGGAATCCCGCCGGTTGGTAATCACCGTCAGCGCGGGATCCACCGCCTCCAGGAATTCCGGAACCATCCGCACAATTCCGTGGTGCGGGGATTTCAGGATATCGGACTTCAGGCCTTCCGCTCCGTAATGGTTCACCAACCATCTTTCCCCGTCGCCGGTCAGGTCACCGGGCAGCAGGATCGTGGCATCCCCGTAGTGCAGCCACAGCACACCGCTGAGCTGGTTGGCGTCCTTCCCGTCCGGGTACCGGTACAGCACCATCCGGGCGCCGCCGAGCGTCAGCTCCTCATCCGGCAGGATCTGGACAAACGGAATGCCCTTATCCTCCAGCACCTTCACCATTTCCCGCTGGTATTTCACCTTGTCATATCCCACGCCGTAATCGATGAAGAACGGGGATACAAACCGGTCCGCCGTCAGCCGGCCGGATTTCACCATCTGGATCTGCGCTTCCAGGTGGTCGTCATGCGGGTGGGTGTTGAACAGGATATTCACATGGGACAGCCCAAGGGATTCAAGATAGTCCATCATGGTTTTCCAGTACTTCTTCGAACCGCCATCGATGATCATGCTTTCCCCGCCGCACTGCAGGATAAACGCGTCATTCTGCACAAAATCCATGGCGGTAATCTTCAGCAGGTCGCGTTCTTCCCAGTCCGCGGGCTTTTCCTTGTTCAGGAATACCTCCGCTCCCGCGCCGCACAGTATGCCCGCGGCCAGCACCACCGCCAGGACCAGGGCTCCGATAGCTTTTCTCATGTGTCTGCTGTCCCCTTCGTTTATTCCAGTTCTTCCGTTGTCACTTCAGGCTGTCCGGCTTCTTCCGAAACAGGCACCAGCCGGTAGGGATCATCCTTTGTCCCGCTGCCGCCTTCGATCCGGATGGCATCCGGCCGCAGGTCAATCGCGGGGCGGGCGCCGACATCCTCCCCGGTCACGCCGAGGCGGCCGATTGCCCCGGTGCTTTTGATGGACCGGCCCTGCCGCTTATCCGTCGTGGACTGCTCCCGCAGCCAGTACGGCGTATGGTTTCCGTTCTTCGGCTGGTATACATAAGCCCCGGTCACCCGGATGGCGTACTCCGTCGCCCAGGCTTTCCGCAGCTTGTTCTGGCTCTTTTGTTTGCTGAAGCCCATTGCCGGGTCTTCCAGTTCCCGGGAATCCGGAAGGAATACCTTTCCCAGCCCGTCCCGCTCCAGCATGGCTGCCTGTTCCGTTTCGGAAAAGGCGTCCGCCATAAACTCGCCGTTCAGTTTCCGGCTCAGGTCCGTTATCGTGAAGTCCGAACCGTAGTCCCGGAATTCCTTGATGCTGCTGTGCATTACGGAAGCAAACAGCACATACTCGCTGAGGAGGAATACCTTTTCCCCGTCCGCGGACATCACCCGCCAGAGGATCGGGTCTTTCCGGGCTTCTCCCGGATCGTATTCCTTCTTTGCCTTCTTGGCGGCTTTCCGCTCCGTTTTCGCCTGGGTGCTCCACTGCCAGGCCTGCTTTCCGTTGTCCGGGGTTCCGCCGTCGATGCTCTGGAAATATCGCCCGAAGGTCACATAGATATAGCCGTTTCCTTCGCTGTAACCGCGCAGTTCCCCCTCCGCCATGGCGGCCGAGCAGAAAAGCATAAGCGCCAGGAGTATCAGGCTCCATCTTCTGATCATCCGAATCATCCACCTCCGCCGGCATAAACGCCTTACTTTTCCAGATACAGATCCTTGTCAAAAGTATACAGCTCCCCGCCGGTTTCAGGCAGGGGATAACCGAACAGTTCGCTGACCGTCACCGGTTCATATCCGGCATCCAGGAGCATGGGGATCAGTTCCGCCAGGCACTCATAGTCCTTCTTCCGGGCATGGTACAGCAGGATACTCCCGTTCTGAACCTTTTCAGCAGCCTTCCGGGCGTTTGTTTCGCTGACATCCCAGAGGAGCACGTGGTCATACCCGTACATCCGGATGGTCCGGGTATGGGGGTTCTCATTCCCGGAACTGTCGGCAATATCACCGTACGGCGGCCGGAACCACCGGACCGGATAATGGACCCCGAGCACGCTGTCCAGCTTTTGCTGGAAAATCCCCAGTTTGTACAGGACCGCCCACGCGCCCTGCTCCTTCATGCTTTTGTGATCGTTGCCATGGTTTCCGATTTCGCAGCCGACATCAATCACGTCCAGCCATCCTTCCCGGTCGGCTTCCTTCAGGCTGGATCCGTTCGGAAAGAACGTCATCGCGATTCCATATTCGCGGCAGAGTTCCACCGCTTTCCACACCCACTGGCGCTCATTCACGTCGTCCATGGTAATTGCGATCTTCCGGCTTTCACGGCTGCCATGCCGGACCTTAAAGTATTCCAGCCCGGTTTCCGGGTCTTTTCCTGCCGTCCCTTCCGCAAGGGCTGCCGGCAGGAGCAGAATCAGCGCCAGAAATACGGAAAGCCCTTTCCTGATCATCCGGCAAGCATCCCTCTTCCGTACTCAAATTCACGCAGCCCATGCTGTCTCCGGATCCCGCAGGCGGTTACTGGTAATCCGCCTTGTTGTACACATACAGCTCTTCGCCCGTTTCCGGGGGCTCAAAGCCGAACAGCTCGCTGACCGTCACCAGCTCAAACCCACGCTCCAGCAGTTCCGGAATCAGCTTCTCCAGGAAGAGCGTATCCTTCTTCTTGGAATGGAACAGCAGGATGCTTCCGTTCTGCGTTACTTTCAGCGCTTTTTTCAGGTCCACCGTTTCGCTGACGTCCCAGTCCACAATATGCTCAAAACCGTATTTCTGGATGGCCTTGATCACCGACTGGCTGCTCAGGCGCTTTCCTTTGTCAACACTCCCGTACGGCGGGCGCAGCCACCGGACCTCATAATGGTATCCCAGGGTCTTGTCCAGGGCTTCCTGGGCCCGGCCGAGTCCCCCGATAATCCCGATCGCGTCCCGGTTGCCGAATTTGACATGGCGGTTGGAATGCGTACCGATCTCGCACCCGCTGTCCAGCACTTCCTGCCAGAGGTCGCGGTATTTTTCTTCCAGGCACCCGGTATACACCAGCGGGAAAAACGTCATCGCGATCCCGTACTTCCGGCACAGCTCCACGTCCCGCCGGATCCATTCCGTCGCGCTCTGGTAGCAGTCATCCACCGTGATGGCTACCTTCGGGATGCTCCGGTCCGCATGGCGGAGCACAAAGGAAGAAGCCATCAGTTCCTCATTGGTTTCCGCTCCGGCTCCGAAAGCTCCGAAGAGGAAAAGCAATGCCAGAAGAATGCTGATCATCCGTTTCATGTAAACTGCTCCCCCTTTTTCTCCCAAAGCTGTCCGGGATCCCATTTCTGCACATCATATAACTGATCTATTTTATATGTTGTCCGCGATTCCTGTCAAGAAAGCGCCCCCGCAGGAAGCGCTTCAGTCAGCAGGATGACAGATTTCAAAATATGCTATATAATTTGTATGTCATTAACCTGACAATTCAGGGGGCTTGAGCATGAAAAAGAGAATATTCGGATTCCTGCTGCTGATGGTTTTCCTGTCTGCCCTGGTCCCGGTATGCCTCGCGGAGGCCCCGTCCGGCAGAACCTGGGTACCCACGGAGGAATGGGTTCCTCCGGTCATTGACGAGACGGACGCCCTGGAAAACGCCCCGTGGCTTCTCGTCCTGAAAACCGCCCAGGAGGAGATCGGCTATGTGGAAGGGCCGAACAACAAGTCCAAATACGGAAAATGGATCGGGGACGAGTACTGCGCCTGGTGTGCGGAGTTCCTCACCTGGTGTGTAAACGAAACGGACCAGCGCTACGGCACTTCCCTGATGAACAATATCTTTCCCCATTACGGCCACCCCAAGGACGGCGCACCCTGGTTCCTGGAACGGGAGCGTTTCATCTCCGCCCATTCCCGGGTACCTGCCACGGACGAGCGGATGTGGCTGAACGGGGCGGATACCTACCTGGAGAACCATGAATACATCCCTGACCCCGGGGATTACATGTGGTTTTCGTATTACAACCCCAAAAAGGGGACCGACCATGTGGCGATCGTTGAAGGCGTTTCGCAGGATCCGGACGGATCCCTGCTGATTCACGTGATCGAAGGCAACAACCCGGACCGGGTCCAGCGGGCTGTATATGGCGCCGCCGACGGAAGGATCTATGGGTTCGGAACTCCCATCCGGAAGGCCACCCGGTCCCTCCGGCTGTGCAGCCGGGGCGATGACTGCCCCGTTATCAACCGCTACCTGTTCCTGCAAGGTTACCTGAACGAGCGGCAGGTCATCGAGGAAATCACGGAAAACTCCGTGAAAGCCCTGAAGCAGTACCAGAAAGACAACGGCCTTCACCAGACCTGCCAGGTGGATATGGAAACCCGGGCGCTTATGGAACAGGACCCCGTATTCACGGACCTGATCCTGAGCAGCCAGCGGTAACCCAAAACAGCAGCCCGAAGGCTGCTGTTTTCATATCTGTCAAAAACTTATTCCTGCTTCTGGTTCTCCGGCGCGGTGTAGGCTACCGTGGTCCCCGGCTTCACGGAGTGCGTCAGCCAGGTGTTGCCGCCGATCACACAGTTGTCCCCGATCGTCGTGTTCCCTCCCAGAATTGTCGCGTTGGCGTAGATGACCACATGGTTCCCGATGTTCGGATGGCGTTTGATCCCCTTCACGGGATTTCCGTCCTCATCCAGCTCGAAGCTCTTCGCACCGAGCGTCACGCCCTGGTACAGCTTCACATGGTCGCCGATCACCGTGGTTTCCCCGATGACGATACCGGTACCGTGGTCAATGCAGAAGAACTCTCCCACCGTCGCGCCCGGATGGATATCGATTCCCGTCTTCTCATGGGCGAACTCTGTCATGATACGGGGAATCAGCGGAATCTTCAGGCTGTACAGTTCATGCGCCATCCGGTAGATGGAAACCGCGTAGAAGCCCGGATAGGAAATCATGACCTCTTCCCGGCATTTCGCCGCGGGGTCGCCTTCGTACAGTGCCTCGATATCCTTCAGCAGCAACTCCTTCACCGGAGCCAGCCGGGCCGCAAAGGTTTCGCATGCTTCCGCGGCTTCCTCCACAGCCTCCTGGCGTTCTTTCCCGGAAAAGCACAGGGCGACGCTGATCTGCTGTTCCAGGGCATGCAGGCCCCTTCCCAGCAGCACCTCATCCGCCATATCCGGATCATCCCGGCGGAAGCACAGTGGGAAAAGAACCGCCTGGAAATCCTTGATCACCCGGACGATCTTCCTCCGGTCCGGCGGCGGGCAGGAATGGGCACAGGAAAGCAGTTTCTCCGTGGAAACGCTGTCCAGCGCTTCCATCGTCTTCCGAAAATCCGCTTTCATCCCGTTCACCCCGTTTCTTTCGTCTGTGCCGGACTATCCGGCTCCTGAGTGCCCTAACATTCTATCGTTCCGCCCGTTCCCTGTCAAGAAAGCGCCTTTACAATTTCCATGCCGTCCGATATAATTCCCCATGTTGCCGCACACCGACATATAATAACAGAAAGCAACCTTCCGAGGAGGTGCTCCCCGTGCGTATCGCGCTGAGCTTCGACGACGGCCCCAACAACATCACCACACCCCAGGTGCTGGATCTCCTGGAGGAGCATCATATTCCCGCGTCATTTTTCCTGATCGCAAACAACATCTCCCCGGAAACGGAAGGCCAGATCCGCCGTGCCGTTTCGCTGGGCTGTGATATCGAAAACCACTCCATCACCCACCGGCCGATGGCCGATATGCCGGCCGAAGAAGTCCGGGAAGAGATCCGCGTCTGCTCGGAGAAGATCGCCGCCGTGACCGGGGAAAGCCCCCGCTTCTTCCGTCCGCCCTTCATCTCCATCAGCCCTTCGCTGTTTGACGCGGTGGACCTTACCTTCATTTCCGGTATCGGCTGTGAGGACTGGGTTCCCGAAGTTTCCGCCGAAGAACGCATCCGCCGGATGCTGAATATCGCCGCCGACGGCGTCATCTACCTCCTGCACGACATGACCGGCAACGTCAACACCGTGGAAGCCCTGAAGGTGGTCATCCCCGAACTGAAGAAGCGCGGCTTTGAATTCCTCACCGTCCCGCAGCTTTTCGAGCAGTGCGGCGTCACCCCCGTCCGCGGCCGGATTTACTCCAACGTTTTCCAGAACGCGTAACTGAAAATTTCGCCTTGACCAATCCCTCCCCTTCGTGTATAATATCGTCTGTTCCCGGTGGCATGGCTCAGTCGGTAGAGCACATCGTTCACATCGATGGGGTCGTTGGTTCGAGTCCAACTGTCACCACACAAAAATCAGGACCGCCTTTATGGCGGTCCTGATTTTTGTATGATCGCATCTTGGTTCCGAACGAACGGTCCCATGATGTGAACAGGTTCACATCATGGGGGAAAGCCACCGACGACCGCCAGTGGCGGGAATCTCGTCGGTGGCTTTCTCAACCGAAAGGGAGTGATCTCCACAGTGTGGAGTCACGACCATTGAGGTTGCGGACGTTGGTTCGACCTGATTGCGAAGCTGACCGACCGAAGGGAGACCGTTGGTTCGAGTCCAACTGTCACCACCACACGAGAAGCTTGAGAAATCAGGCTTCTCTTTCTTTTTGCCCGCGTCCGGGGGTACTCATTTGCCGTACACAAAGTTCGGCGCGGGCAAAGTGACGGTTCACCTAATATCCCAAACTTTCGATGTAAACGAGGTGGCGGATTCGATGTAAACAGGGTGGCGAAAAACCTCAAATCATGGTATTTATGTTTGTCAAGTTTATCACAAATAATCAAAATCCCATAAGCCAAGATGCCCCTTAGCAGGAATTGGATGATCCAGAACAGTAATGTTTTTAAAAATCCAAGCATATCTTCCTGGTGCATATACTCCTGAAACAAACTCGCTTTGGTTTTTTCTGATTTCTTCAACGAAAGAATCTGTCATCAAAATGCAGTCATTCAGTTCACAAACGCAGATAATATTCCCATAATTCAATTCCTGTAGATCAACAAGGGACATCAGTTCCTGATTTTCACGGTAATCCTTGGGTATGCGCGTTGAACTGGCATGAATATATAATTTACCTCGATATCTTGTTTTCCAACTCCGTGTATCTATGGTTTTGAATCCTTTTTTGACCAATGTTGCGTATGGCTCTGTCAAGCTTAATACTTTCACAACAATCACCTCGGTAAATGCCGCTCAAATAGTTCTACATAATGCTTTTTAGAATCTCAATGAAATCGTTCCAGTCCAAAATCATTGGAATATGTGTATTACTATTATTTTGAAAAAGCCGCCTCGCACTGCCATCAGCAGATCCTTGATAGAGAACAGCGTGTATCCCAGCAGCATGAGCGCCTTCTATATCCTTATCGAATGTGTCTCCACAGAACCAGACATCATCTGGTTTCAGCGCAGCCTTTTCCAAGGCCACCTGAAACAGTCTTTTATCTGGCTTCCTCAATCCGTAATCACTGGAAGCAAGAATAAACTCAAAATGATGATCCGGAAGAAGTGTGTTGATTCTCCGTCGTAATGCTGATCCTGTCCAGCCGATATTACTTATAACTCCCGTGCGAATACTGTTATCATGTAGATAGATTAACAATTCACGAATATTGGGGTACAAGCATTTTTCTGACATCGGAGCCGTATGATCCCAGAAGATATATTCAGCTTCATCATATGGGATATCCAGTTTTATTCCGTGAAGCTCATATTTGAGTCGCAGCATCTGAATTTCTGTAGGCTCTGCCCCTAAGTCTCTGACATTTTGAAGTGACTGAAAGTATTCTTTTTCCCATGAGCAAAGTTCTTCTGGTGTATAGTGATGCGGATTGGCAACAATATGTTCAAAAATGGCTCTCTCACCTCGAAGCATATCCCATTCAGGTTCACATAGCAGTGTTCCACCATAGTCAAAAAGAATCATCTTTGGTCTGGTAATGTAGTCTTTTGCTGTCATCCCTTATCCTCCACTTTATGGTCAATACCCACCGGTGCAGCGCCCTTATGTTCCGGTTCTCCCTGCATCAGTCTGGTTTTTACACACCCTGGTTCTTACCATCAGTCTGCCAGTATCTTTTGGGTTTTCACCAGATAAACAGTTATCAGGAAAGCTGTCATAATCGCCCAGGTGACCGGCTCTGTCACGCAGACCCCGACAAACCCGAATGCAGGAATCATCCACAGGGCAGCAATTATCTTCATCAGCAGTTCAATAACGCTGGAGACCACCGGTGCAGTCTTCTGCCCCATACTTTGCATGCTGACCCGCATTGCCAGCAAAACGCCCAATACCGGGAAGAAGGGAAAATGGATGCGCAGGCTCATGACTGCGTTGTCCAGGATTTCTTCGCTCTGCGTTCCGGTCACAAACCGGATGATTGCTTGTCCGAAGAGATATACGATCAGGCAGGAAAACAATCCCCAGGCAATCTGCATCCCCATGATTTTTTTCAGTGTGTCCCGGATTCTCTGCTTCTGCTTCGCGCCCCAATTCTGACCAACAAAGGTGCCTGAAGCATTCATCAAGCCGCTCATGGGCTGCATCAGAATGTTGATGATCCGCCGGGCAGCAGTATGAGCCGCAATATATATATCGCCAAGGGCATTCGACGCCCCCTGGAATACCACGGAGCCCAGATCCACAAGACTGTACATAAATCCCATCGCTGTGCCGGTGGCCAGCATTTCTTTTGTCAGTCCTTTTTCCAGCCTGAAATCTTCCTTCGCCGGCAGCATATCGCAGTAGCTGTGATATACATGGATGCCTGCCAGAACGCCTGAAACAACCTGCGCCGCAACCGTTGCCAACGCAGCGCCGCCCACACCCATCTGGAACACCGCCACAAAAAGCAGATCCAGAGCGATATTCAGAACACTGGAGAATATCAGGAAATACAGCGGTGTTCTGCTGTTCCCGAAGGCCCGCAGGATTCCGGCAAACATGTTATAGCAGATGGTTGCCGGCAAGCCCGCAATAATCACCACCATATAGCTGTATGCCTGATCAAAGATACTTTCAGGCGTATTCATCAGCCGCATCAACGACGGGAGGAAGATCAGTGCGGGAATTGCCAGAGCAGCCGCAATAATTCCGTCCAGTACCATCATATGCCCGATGGCTTTTCGGATTTTCCACCGCTCGTGGGCGCCAAAGGCCTGCGTCACGATCAGCGCAAAGCCGCTGTTCAATCCCCATGCCAGGTCAATCACCAGCCCGTACAGGGAGGATGTTGATCCGATCGCAGCAATCGCCTGATCCCCCAGGCAGTATCCGGCCACCATGGTATCCACCATGGAATAGACCTGCTGGAAGATGTTTCCGATAAACAGCGGAATCGCGAAAGTCAGGATCATCCTGACGGCGTTTCCTTTTGTCATATCCAGAACCACTGCTTTACGGTTCGACATCGTTTCTAATCCCCTTAATGTATCCGGCAGGCGCGCCGTCCATCCCACATAGACCCGATACATCCTTCATAACCGAATTCACGGCAACAGCCACCTTATTGTTTCCCGGTCTTCATACCCGGCAGGATTGTCACATTTCCGCTTCCGGTTTTCCGGCTTTGTACAGATCCATCCAGGTGCGGTAAACCAACGCAAGAGAGGCGAATATGACAGGCCGCATATACAGCGCCAGATAATTCATCGGGATATCGATGCTCTGGATATCCTCTGTGATGGAGGCCATCGGCTGCACGGTGTTGAATACAGCGACTGCAATCTCAAGAAGAATGATCACAAACAGGGCGCTTTGGCCATATTTCTCATTGTTGATCTGTGTTGCCAGCACGATCAGCATGGTGAAAACAGCAATCCCTTCAACCGCTTCGCAAATCCGCATAAACTCATTTTTCGCATCATACGGAAAAACAAAGCACTGCATCGCAATCAATGCGGCACATAAGCAGACAATCAACCGCATATACTTTTGCTTTTTTTGTTCCAAACCCGACAGGGCGAATGCTGTCAGGGAAAGAAACACCAGCGCATAAAAAACATTCAGGGACACGCGTACAGCCGAGAAATTCACCCGGATATCCAGCACGTCGGAAACGCACAGGGCAAAGAAACCGCCGCACAGTACAATCTGGAAAACAACCAGTGCTTTCTGGAAGTTTGTAATCACGGAATTCCCGGAATTCTTTTTCCAGAACAGAAGTACCGCTCCGATAATCAGGATCACGCTGACAACCTGGAATGCAATTTCCATCAATATGCCTCCTTGTTCAATATAATCAACCAGTAGCGATCAGGACAGCACCTGTCAGTTTTGCTACGGAATATCCACTATCAGTATTTCTTCCTGGTCAAACGGGATCCTTGCAATGGTCTTTCCGTGATGAAAGCGGAAGGAGCCGCCGTGATTTACAGGATCATTGTCAATCGGATTGATCATCAGAACGTCGTTCGCTGCCAGCGCCGACTGTACCGCATATTCATCAAGCGCGCCGGAATTCCATTCCTCAACCGTGTAGTTGACATATACAGGCCAGAGCAGGAGATGTTCTGTCCGAAACCGGTCCGGAAAGTCCCAGAGATCGCCGCAAAGTGTAATCATCATTTCTTTCCCGTGGAGCCGGAATGTTCCCGTCTGATCACCCTCGCAATAATGTCCGTCTGTCCTGGAGTATTCTTTCCAGCCTTTTGAGATGCGCCTGTAGTTATGGATGATCCTGCCCTCCGAAATGACAACGCAGGATGAATACAGCTTTTCCCCGTCCCTCTCAATATAACCTGTTGCCAGGGAAATACCGTATTGAACCGTCCAGTTCTTCAGCCGGGTTATGGTTTCCGATGAAAGCTCAAGCGCAATTTCCTTATCGGCATCATAATCCCAGCACAGAGCGTCAAAGCCCTGCAGAAACGCCTCGCCGAAGCAAAGCATTTCCGCATTTCCTTCCGCGCGTTTCATTGCAAGCTCAATCTGGCTCATATTGAATGCAATGTTCCGGTTTTCACACCGATATGAAACCAATCCAATTCGCATAGTTTTACCCCAGATAATATGCCTTCAGCTTCGCGATATCCTCATCCGTCAGCGCTTTGTTGTATACGCACACGTCCTCCAGCTCACCCGGGAAGCGCTGTTCATCCGTGCTGAGGTCGTCAATACCCAGCAGGAGCTGTGCTTTTTCGCCTTCGCCCATGATCTCCCTGCCGGGCAGCAGCTGGTGCATGACGGGTTCAAAGTTGATGGAGAAGCCCGCGGTTCCCGCTTCCGCGTCAAAGGAGCCCGCCGCAAAGATCCAGGTTCCTGTCCTTTTGGCCGGAAGGGCAACCTCCATATGCCGGGGTTTATTGACGCCGCGCAGCTTGACTGACAGCACCAGATGGTCCTCACCCGTTGCCGCGATGCAGATCCAGGACGACCCGTCCTCCGCGCAGCGGACGCTCAGCACGGGCATCCTGTTTTCCACCGCGTCCAGGCGCAGCCAGGCGGTAAACGAAACACTGCCGCCTTCCAGCGGGCAGGGGATGCGGAGCGCGCCGTCATCGAAGCGCATGGCCTTTTCGCGCAGGCCGTCCACCAGGTACAGCTTGCCCATGCGTTCCGTACCCTCCGGAAGGGCGTCGGGCGTGGAGAACGGAAGGTGCAGTGCGGGTTTCAGCCCGGCCAGCTCTTCCTCAAAGCGCCCGTACTCCTTCTTCAGCTTCAGCTCCTCCACCTGGACGGGCAGTCCCTCCGGGCGGGGCAGGTTCTCCGGCACATCGGCAAACAGGCCGCCCGGCACCCGGCTGTTCCAGGTATCGGGAATCGGGAGGCCGAGAGCATGCAGGATAGCCGGCGCAGTATCCCGCGTCAGCATGTCGTGCAGTTCCGTGTGCTGCGCGCCTCCGCCCGCGGCGAAGAAGCACACATACTTCTCCGCGTCACTGTCTCCGCCGTGGCTGCCCCGGCCGTGTTCGTCCGGCGGGGTACCGCCATGGTCAGGCTCTACCAGCAGCAGGGTATCCTCCAGCCAGCCGCGCTTTTCAATTGCCTCCGTGACCCGGCCGATCCAGCTGTCCGCCAGCGTGATCGAAGCCAGGTGCTCTGGCGAGCCGTAACCGTGGGCATGGCCCGCCCCGTCCGGAATATCGAAATGGAAGTAGATCAGGGTAAAATCGTGCCCGTTGATATAGTCCACGGCGGCCTGGATCAGCTCATCGCCCTCAGCGTTGACCTCATATACGCCGAGATTGTTCTCAATGATGCCGTAGTTGACGTTTCCCCATTCGCAGAAGGAAGCCATTTCCGCATCCGGCCGGTTTTCCCGGATTACCCGGAACACGGACGGATAGGGCGAATCGGTCGGAAATGTCCGCTTGCCCGTGGCCCAGTTGGTCAGCCCGTGGCGGCGGCAGTCCACCCCGTGCAGGATACTTCCCCAGCATTCCGCGCTGATGGACGGCAGTTCGGTCAGCGCGCGCCGGCAGACGGCTCCGTTGCGGAAGATACGGTCAATGTTGGGGGTGGGAGTCTGCTCAAAAAAAGTGCCGGCTCCGTCCACGCCGAACAGGACAACCCTTTTCGCCCATTGCTTCATGTGACTATGCCTCCTGCTGCAAATGCCGATAATCCAATCGGCAGATCATTCTGACAGCACCGAAACCAGATAATCCGCGTTCTCTTCGACCGGCCGCGTCCCGTCAATCCGGATTACCGGACAATCCGCCTGCTCCAGCCAGTCCGTCACATAGTCATCGGTTCTGCTGTCCGTCAGTGAAAACCACTTGTTTTCCTTTTCAAACAGGTCCCCGCCGGGGAGCATCCGGTCTCCGAATTTCTGATACGAGCGGTCCCGGACGCGCTGTCCGCGGACCTGCTTCGGAACCTCAATATAAACAATATGATCCAGCGACGATACCAGCTTATCGCCGTAATTTCCCCGGACAGCCGCAAAGATGAACCGGTTGTTCGCGGTGATCTTTTCTTCCAGGAGCCGGACCACTTCTTCCTCGCTCCTCGGGCCGAAGAACATATAGTTTGGATCTTCCTTCGGGAAATAGAGATCCTCATTGTCGATGAACTCATATCCCATCCGGTCCGCCAGTATTCTGCCCAGGGTGCTTTTTCCGGCTCCGTTCAGCCCGCATATCAGGATTCCCATGGATTCCTCACTTTTTCTTTTCGTATTTGCGGAGAATCCGGTGATAAACGATCATCAGCGCAATCGAGATTACCGGCACACCCAGAATGGATCCCAGGAACCCCGCTGAATTCTGCTTCAGGAAGAGGAGCGGAAGCCCAAGCAGTTCAAACAGAACCGCATAGGCAAACCACAGGACCGCCACGGAATGGTTATATTTCCGGATATCCGTAACTTCCGGCGGTTTTGTGCCGGCAAAAAAGCCTGCGGCCTTATCTGATCTCCACGTCCAGATTCCGATACCCACAAGCATCAGGAACACAATGCTCCAGATGACAAAACCAACCGTCATTGTTCAACCTTCTTCCTGCTCAGCATTTTTTTTACTTTCTTGCCAGTTCCAGGTCCAGTGTATCGTTGATGGTAATTGTTCCCCCATGGCGGTTGATCGCTTCCCCGATTTTCGAGAAGAATTCGTTCCTGATCTCCTCCCCGATTGCGATGTGATCCGAGTAGGTGCCAAGAAGCTGAATGTATTCCCGGGCCGTCAATACTCTTTCCCGATAGAACAGATGGTACCGGATATCTGTAAAACCATATTTTTCGGGAATCCGGGAGATCTCCTTTGCTTTTTCCTCCGTAAACCAGGCTTTGGTTCCTGATCTGGCTCCGTGATGCCGGTCATAGTAATCGCTGTACAGCTCCTGGATCTCCGCGCCAAGCTCCGGATTGTCCCTGCAGTTCCTGGGGCGGTTGGCAAAGCGGGCAAAAGCACCGCCTTTTTTCAGGATCGAATACAGTTTTGGATATCCGATCTCTTCCGGCACCCAGTGGAATGCCGTTGCAGAGAAAACAAGGTCGTATGCATCCTCTTCGAGTTCAGCATCTTCAAACCTGGCAGTCACAACATGGAAGTTCTGATAATCCCTGAACTTCGCCTTCAGTACTTCCGACAGGTTCACGCCGTATTCGACTGCCGTCAGTTCACAGCCGGTTTTCAGCACAGGCTCTGTGGCCTGGCCGGTTCCGCTTCCGACTTCAATAACCCGTGAGTTTTCTCCGATCGGAATATAATCGAAGATTGTGCTGTAAATATCGCTGACATATCCGGGGCGGATTTGATCGTAGTCCGCTGCTACGGTATCAAAAGTCGCCCCAAAGTTTTTTTCGTTATTCATCCGATGCCTTCCTGAAATACCGGTTTGCTGACCGGCTGATATTATGCTTCCGGTTCTTCCCCGTTCTCGATCCGGGTGATCATATCAATCCGCCGCTGATGGCGGCCGCCCTCAAATTCAGCCGTCAGCCAGTGCCGGGCGATCATTTTCGCCTGCTCTGTGCCCACAACCAAGGCCCCCATCGTCAGGACATTGCTGTTGTTATGGCGCTTGCTCATCTCAGCGCTGTATACGTCGCTGCAGGTACACACCCGGATCCCCGGGACTTTCCCGGCTGCAATGCTGATTCCCATCCCGGTGCCGCAGAGCAGGATCCCCCGGTCGCATTCCCCGGACGCCACCGCTTTGGCCGCTTTATATCCGTACACCGGATAATCATCCTTGCTGTTCACGTCAAAGGTGCCGAAATCCTTCCATTCCAGCCCCATCTCATCCAGCATTTTCATCAATTCATGCTTCAGGGCAATTCCATGATGGTCACAAGCCAGCGCAATCATGATCCATGCACCTCCCCAATCAAATGCCGGACCGCCGCATCTGCCTGTCCGGCCGTTTCCGGGTCTTCCCGGACCGGGACACGGTTTGTATGGAGCGACCGTATATAATCCAAAGCCGGATCGAACTGTACATTCAGGAATCTGAATGCTGTCTTTGCAATACGGATCGCAGGATCCGGGGACCCGTCCCCTCCGCCTGTCAGGATGAGGATACCCTTCTTCGGTTTCAGTCTGCCGGGAGTTTTCAGGAAATACCGATTGCTCCAGATCACATTCAGCCTGCTGATAATCGAAAAGAGCGGCGGGGTCACGAAAGACATATACAGGGGCGAGGCCAGTACCAGAACATCGTAATCATCTTTCCAGATCATATCCATCCGGTCATGGATACGGCAGCCCTCGTTTTCCCAGCAATACCTGCAGTCATCGCATGGCCGGATATCGGCTTCAAAAGCATTCAGGAATTCAAAAACCGTATCACATGGCAGTTTTTCCTTCAGGAGCTGCAGGATACAGGCCGTATCGCCATCCGGACGGGGGGATCCGTTCAGAACCAGTACTTTCATATCCAGATGCTCCCTTGCTGCTCAACCTTGTATGGATCGTGCTGCCGATTATTCCGCGGCATGCTGTATTACAGCTTCTCCCGGATCATGCGGACCAGCTCATCGTACTCTTCCTGCGTGAGCGTAACCGCCTTGGGATTCATGGCAAACACGCCGCCCCACTCAAAGCCGTCCTTATATTTCGGAACCAGGTGGAAGTGGAGGTGATGCATGGTATCGCCGTACGCGCCGAAGTTGATCTTGTCCGGATGGAAAAGCTCATGGAGAATCTCCGCCACATGGGAGACGTCATCCATATACTGTTTCCGTTCTTCCCCGGTCAGCATGGTGATATCGTCCACGTGTTTTTTGCAGGCAACGATCACCCGGCCGCGGTGGCTCTGTTCCTTAAACAGGATCACCTTGGACATCGGCAGTTCGCCGATCTTGATTCCGAACGCGTCCAGCAGCACGCCCTCCGAGCAATAAGAGCAGTTTTTCATTTCCTCCGTCATCATATAAACCTCCCTTTTCAGCATCCAGTCCGATTCGCAGAACCAGGAACCCCGCGCGTCGCAGAAATGGACGATGGTTGTTTTCCAGTCAGTTTCTATCCCCTATCATACCACATTCTTCTCTTTTTGGGCAGAAAAAAGCGCCGGTGTTTTTCACCGGCTGATCTCTGAAATGGAAAAGAAAACAAATGAATAATGTCCCAGAACCCGGTCAGATGATATAGTCGTTCGCGTACCGGTCCTGTTCCCTGTCCAGGATATCCTGCAGGGTGATACTGTCCAGGTAATCATTAATCACCTTGTTCAGTCCCTGCCATACCGGAAGCATCACGCATTCAGCGCCGCGGGCGCACTCGACCGGATCCTGGGCGGCGCAGTCCACCGGGGCCAGAGAGCCCTCCGTAATGCGCAGGATTTCTCCGACGGTATATTTGTCGGGAGATTTGGCCAGCATATAGCCGCCCTGGGGGCCGCGGCTGGTCCGCAGCACGTCGGTGTTGTTGAAAATCGGGATGATCTGCTCCAGGTATTTCTTGGAAATATCCTGGCGTTTCGCGACCTCGTTCAGGGAAATAAAGCCGTTCTGCTGATGCTCCGCGAGATCGAGCAGCATGCGGAGGGCATAGCGGCCTTTGGTGGAAATCTTCATATGCATTACCTCGCAATCCTGTAACCCAATATTACCATGGATTTTATAGGAGTACAAGCGGAAGCCGCGGCTGCCGGGCATTCCGGCATCAATGGAATTTGCTTTTTTCACAGTTGAAATCGGTAACCGGTTCATGCATAATATCCGGGAATGTAATGAAAGGTTTCGGTGATTGCTGAAATGGCGGAGAAGAACAAACGGAATATCGGTCCCCTGCTGATTATCCTGGCGGGCTGCTTCTGGGGCAGCATGGGAATCTTTGTCCGGCAGCTCGGAACATACGGCTTCACCTCCGCCCAGATTGTCTGCATCCGCGTGACGCTTGCTGCGCTGTTCTTCAGCATCCTGCTGCTGATCAAAGACCGTTCCGGCTTCCGGATCGCGCTTCGGGACCTTCCCCTATTCCTGGCCCTGGGCTTCGGAAGCATCCTTTTCTTTACAGTCTGCTACTTCACCGCCATCACGATGATGCCGCTGTCCACCGCGGCCATCCTGCTCTATACCTCCCCGATCTGGATCATGCTGATGTCCGTCCTGTTCTTCCGGGAAAAGCTGAACGGAAAAAAACTGCTGGCCCTGGCGCTGGCCTTTGCCGGCTGTGTGCTGGTTTCCGGGATTTCCGGCGAAGGGATCACCCTCACCGGCCTGCTGGTCGGCCTGGGCTCCGGTATCGGCTACGGCCTGTACAGTATCCTAGGGACAGTTGCCCTCCGGAAGTATTCCCCCTATAAAGTGACCGCCTATGCTTTCCTGTTTGCGGCCGCCGGTTCCTGGCTGGTCTGCGGACCGGCGGATATGACCGCGAAATTCAGCGCCGCGCCGGACCTGCTTCCGCTGCTGCTCGACTGCGGCCTTACCGCCCTGGTGACCGCCGTCATTCCCTTCCTGGCCTACACGCTCGGCCTGAACACCGTGGAAGCCAGCCGGGCCGGCATTCTCGCGACGATTGAACCGATGGTGGCAACCCTGGTCGGAATCCTGTTCTTCTCCGAGAAGCTGACCCTCGTCTCCGGGATCGGAATCATCCTGATCCTCTCCGCCGTCATCCTCCTGAATATCCGGGGAAAAAGAAAACAGGCGGAATAATCTTTTCCGCCTGCGTGGTTTTACCGAACGAAAGGAACCGTCCCTCCGTTCGGTTTTTTATTTCTTCCGGCAGATATACAGCAGATGATTCGTCGCTCCCAGCAGTTCCCGCTTCTCGGCAAAATGCAGGTACCAGGCGGCAAACGCCTCAAAGTCCTCATCCGGAATCCGGAAATCCTCCCGGTCTTCGATGGATTCCACCATTCCGTCCGTTCCTGCCGTCGTGATCCATTCAACAGGCTTGCTTTCAAACAGCTGTTCAAACTCCGGCACGTCATATCCGGTGAACAGCTGTTCCTTGAAATGGCGGATCCTGTAATCCGCGTCGAAGTTCTCCTCCTGGCCGGCCGCCCAGTTGCCCTGGAAATAGTTCGCGTACATGATGCCGAACACTGAAATGAACGCGAACAGGATCACTCCGCCCGGCTTTGTCACGCGGATGGCTTCATCGAGGGCGCTGTTTACGTCTTTCGGTTCATAGATGTGGTACATGGGACCCAGGACCAGCGTCACATCAAAGGTGTTGTCCGCGAACCGGCCCAGGTCGACGGCATCGCCCTGAAAGGACTCGATATTGTCCATTCTCCGGCTGTTTTCCCGCAGGACCGCAAGGTTTTCCTCCACCAGCTCCACCGCGGAAACACGCATGCCCTCCTTCGCCAGCGCAATGGAATACCGGCCGGTGCCCGCGCCGACTTCCAGCACCCTGGAGTTCGGATTTGCATAGCGGTGGATATATGCCATGGTGGTGAAGTACTCCAGCTGGCCGTGGCGGCTCCGTTTCAGTCGGCTGTCCTCATCTCCCTGTCCGTAAAAGCCGCATACGATTTCTTCCCTGCTGCTCATTCCGCTCCACCCTCCTTTTTCCTGAATACGCCGTCTTCAGCCGGTATTCCATGCTGCTCCGGAAACCGACCGGCTCGGTCAGCCTGCGCAGGCAGTCTTCCCCCCGGAAATACGGTGTTCATCAGAATATACTTCCAAATCATACCATATTCCCATAGACAAAAAAAGACGGTATTCCTGTCTTCTATCCCCGGGCCGCAACCTTGTGCCAAAGTTAATTTTTCCGGCCGGAGGGTATATAATCAGGACGCCGGCAGGACCAAAGTCCCGCCGGGCGGGAACAAACCGCCTGCCCCTGTCGTTATTTGTCCGGAACACTGAAACCGAAGGAGGCTTTCCCATGAAGAAACTGATTTCCCTGATCCTGATCCTTGCACTTGCCCTGTCCGCATCCGCCGCGCTCGCGAAGACGGTTCTGCCGGACCAGGATGAATTTGAAGGCCTTGCCGGCATGGTGGTCAACGCGACCGTCGGCGAATACAATGAAACCGACAGAACATTTGCCGTCCTCCTGTACACGGATGACTGCTTCGATATTGAGGATGTCGAAAAGCTGGCCGCAGGAGACACGCTCCTGGCCGGCGGGCAGGTATACACGGTAAAGGAAAAGACCGAGGAGGAAGATACCGGGGATATCCTGGTCACCACGGAAGACGGAACCGAAATCGTGTTCACCCAGGTCGGTGATGACGATATGATCGCCATGAGCACGGATGATGACCGGCGCTTCATGCACGCGTTCGCGCTGCTGTATCTTCCCGCAGCCGAAGGCATCGTGTATGAGGACGCCTCCGACCCGGAAAACCCGGAAGCCGTGGTCACCCAGGGCCTGGCGGATATCCTGAAGATCAAGGCGGAGAAGGAAGAGACCAGCATCGGCTTTGATTATTACGCCACCATCATCGAGCTGAATGAAAACCTGGAGATCGTGCGGATCCACCAGGACTTCGACGTGGCGCAGTAAAAACAAACATGCAAAAAGGCCGCCGTTTCCACGGCGGTCTTTTTTGCTGCGTTCCGGCAGTCCCTTCCGGGGTTACTGCTTCGCGGCCTTCAGCATTTTATCCCACTCTTTGATAATCCCACGGTCATCGAAATAGTTGATCCGCATCGCCTTCCGGACCCGCGCCAGCGTGGCGTTGGTCGTTTCCTGCGCTTTCAGGGTACCGGCCTGGATGATATCGTACACAGAGTCGATATCGTTTTCCCATTTGGCCCGCTCCGCGCGGATGGGGCTCAGGGTTTCTTCCAGGATATTGATCAGGAACTTCTTGCAGGTGCCGTCTCCCAGGCCGCCGCGGCGGTAATGCTCCTTCATTTCCTCCAGGTTCGCGTAATCCGGCAGGAACTCCGCGAAGTGCTCATCCGTGCAGAAGGCGTCCAGGTAGGTGAATACCACGTTGCCTTCCGTATGGCCGGGATCGGAAATCTGCAGGTGCTGCGGGTCGGTGAACATCTTGCCGTTGACCTGCTTCTTCACCGTCTTCGCGTCGTCGGACAGGTAAATGCAGTTGCCCAGGCTCTTGCTCATCTTCGCCTTGCCATCCACACCGGGCAGGCGCCGCTGGGTTTCGTTTTCGGGAATCATCGCCTTGGGAAGCACCAGGGTCTCGCCGTAGATTTTGTTGAACTTCTCCACGATTTCCCGCGTCTGTTCAATCATCGGCAGCTGGTCCTCGCCCACCGGCACGACCGTCGCGTCAAAGGCGGTGATGTCCGCCGCCTGGGACACGGGATAGCAGAAAAATCCAGCCGGGAGGCCTTCATCGGCAAAGCCGCGCATCTGGATTTCCGCCTTCACGGTGGGGTTCCGGCTCAGCCTGGCGGTGGTCACCAGGTTCAGGTAGTAGAAGGTCAGCGCATGCAGGGCCGGCAGGGCGCTCTGCACGCAGATGGTGGTCTTTTCCGGATCCAGGCCGACGCTCAGGTAATCCAGCACCACGTTGATAATATTCTCCCGGATCTTGCCGGGATTGTCGGCATTATCCGTCAGCGCCTGGTCGTCCGCGATCAGGATATTGATCTCGTCGAACTTTCCGGAATTCTGCAGTTCCACGCGGCGCTTCAGGGAGCCGACATAATGACCGAGGTGCAGCCGCCCGGTGGGACGATCCCCTGTCAGGATAATGTTCTTCATTTTCATTCCTCCAAGAAAGATAATCCGATTGAAAAGATGACCATGCCAATATACCACGAAATGACGGAATCCAAAAGGGGTTAAGGCCCCGAAGGCGTATTTTTTGTGTTTCAGGCCATCGCCACGGTGCACAGCCGGCCCCGCAGCACATACCCGATCTTCTCATAGCAGGCATTGGACGCTGCGTACCCCGCATCGGTATAGAGCATGGGCATAAATCCCCGCTCCCGGATCTTTTCGGTAACCTCATAAACCATGTGCTGCGCGTAATGCCTCCGGCGGTATTCCGGCCGGGTATATACGCTGCCTATGCAGCCGAGCCCCTGGTTGCAGCGGTAGGAGCAGCAGGCCGCAATCTGTCCCTCCGCGTTTTTCCAGAAGAAGAACGCATGATCGTCAATAAACATCTGCGCCTTTTCCCGGATGCGGTTTTCCGTTGCCGGTTTCTCTCCGATCGCATCATGGAAGCTCGACATGATGGACACCGCCTCTTCCAGGTCCTCCTGGGTGCAGCAGTACAGTTCCCCGTCTGTCGGGCAGTCCGGCCGGACAGAAACCGGGCAGTCATACGCGAACAGCTGCATGGAGATTCCGATATCCAGGTTCTCCTTCCCGGCTTTTTCCAGGAAGTATTCAGCCAGCTCATGCTTGATATTGTACTTATTCCCGGACGTGAACGGACGCAGTTCCTTTGCCTGTTCCCATGCCTGTTCCTTCACCGCATCCGCGCATCCGTCCGGGGTCCAGATCCATACCGGATACGGATGCTCCGAATGGCACATGATCAGGTCCCGGTGGTTGGTCCGGATCAGTTCACAGCTGCCTCGCAGAATCCGGTCCAGCACCGCGAAGGTATACCGGTCCTGTGCCAGCAGCTCAAAGTCCTTTTCATTGACAAAAGTATCCATATATTCCTCCGATTAAACATCATTAATCTTACCCCTGCCGGACGGTCAGGCACCCGTTCTGCCGGCGTGCTTCCCATTTCATCTTCAGTCCGCGGGCAGCGGCGGGAGTTCATGAATATCATACGTATCATAATAGATTTCAAAGGCGGTTTCCACGTCCCCGGAAAGCTCAATCAGCGCTCCGGCCTGGAACATGGCGGACAGTGTGCCGGACGGCGCGTTCCAGGCGGCATTCCCGGCGATTTCAATATCGCTGTCCCGCAGGATCATTTCCGCGCCGAACAGCAGCGCCCCTGTCGCGATATGGTAATCGCTGGAAATGATTGCCAGCTGTTTTACCTGCGGAAACCGTTCCTCCAGGATGTCAAAGGTAAAGATGGCATTCTGGGCCGTTGTCAGGGAATGATCCTCCACAATGATCCGGGCAGGATCCACTCCCTGCGCTTTCAGCCATTCGGCCATCCGCCCCGCTTCGGTGGCAGCCGGATCATCGGCCGCCGTCCCGCCGCCCGTACATACGATCAGCGCCTGCGGATACTGTTCGGCTGCCGCAAGCAGCACCTTCAGCCGTTCAATCAGTTCTTCCCGCATGGTACCATCCGGGTTCAGCTGAAAACCCAGTGCCACCAGGCACAGTGAATCATCACCGGGCAGGTCGTCCGAAAGCCGGGGGCAGACATCCACCGGCGCTTCCCAAAGGTGCATGATCAACGTCCATTTCTTCCCAAGTTCCGGGTCCAGGGCGGTCAGTTCTGCCAGCGCCTTCTCATCGATCGTCCCGGAATCCGCGTAGGAAACCACCACCCGCTCAATCAGCGGCTGCACCGGGGCCTGTGCCGCAGCGGAAGCAATCCCGCCAGCCGCCAGGCAAAGCGCGAGAACAAATGCAATCCAGCCATTTTTCATTTCCGTTTCCTCCCCCGATCAACACTCGTCTGTCAAAACATCTTCCGTTACGTTTACCCCGCCGCGTTCGCCCGGATTTCCTCCCAGCCGCGGCACCGGGTATAGTTGTCCGGAAGCTCCGCCGTCCGGTTCCACGGCCGGTCAAACACCAGCACCTTCAGCTGCGGCAGGTGGTCGAAAAACCGGAAGGCCGAAGGCGAATCCTCCACCGCATAATCAAACTTCATCCGGTAATAGTCTTCGGGATCCAGGATGTAATCCTCTTTCCGGGCGGCGGTTTCCCGGCCGTATTTGTCCATGATCAGCATCCGGGCATCCTGCATTCCATGCCGGTCCAGCCAAAGGCGGGATGCCTCATACGAGCTGTACGGGCGGCCGGTGATAATCGATACGTCATGTCCCTTCCGAATCCACTCATTGATTACGTCCGATGCTCCCGGCGTCTCCTCATAGGAAAGGAGCAGCTCCGGCTCATGGCCTTTCACCAGCAGCTGCCGGTACTGTTCATCCGTCAGGCCGAAAGCCTGCTGGAGGTTGAAGTACCGCATCTTTTCATACGGCACGTCCAGCCCGAACATCTCCCGGACCAGTCCGGAAAAAAACTTCCCGGACTCACACAGGCAGTCGTCAAAATCCACGTAAATATTCACCGTATTCCACTTCCTTACCGTGTCGCGCAGGAACCGGCATTGCCGGCATGGTTACAGCATTTTGATCATCAGGTAGTCATTGTCATAGCTGCCGTCCGGATATTTCAGCCCATGCGGCCGGGTTCCGTAGATCACAAACCCGTATTTGTGGTACAGGGGCAGCGCCCGGTAGTTCTTTGATTCCACCGTCAGCTCGATCTGCTCGAAGGCGGCCTGCCGGGCAAAAGCAATCAGCCGCTCCATCATCGCGGAGCCGATTCCCAGGCGCCAGTAATCCTTCCGTACGGAAATTCCCAGCTCCGCACGGTGGAACCGGCGGCTCTGGGCGCCATGGGACTGCACATCGGCACAGGCGGCAATCTCCCCGTCCACTTCCGCCACCAGCATCAGGCTGCGGGGATCGTCCCGGCGCCCGGCCAGGATTTCCGCTTCCCGTTCCTCCGTAATGGTAAATTCCTCCGGGGTGCGCAGGAGGAACGGCGTCTCGCCCAGCATGATCTTCATATACCGCGTCATGCGCGGCGCGTCTTCCGGCTCCGCCGAACGGATCGCGCACTGCCTTCCGTCCTTCAGTGTCATGTTCTCCGCAGGATAGATCATATGGTTCTTTCCTCCGACTCCTTTATTTCCGTCCGGAAGCAATCCTTCATTTTGCTTCCGCAAAATCATAGGACGCCCGGATCCAGTCTGTCAGTTCCCCGTCCAGTTCCTCCGGCCGGCTGATGACAATATGATGCGTCCACCGGTTGGGATACGGTTCGGTTTTCACCGCGATGCGCGGTGACTCCAGCGGTGCAGGCAGCCCGATCGTGATGACCAGGTACCCTTCCGGCAGCTCCGCCTTCTTCTTCACCCGCGCAAAGGAAACACACGCAAAAACATGCCGGTTGTAAAAGGTGATCTGCGTCTTCTGTACGCGCCGGTTGACACAGGGAAATTCACGGTACAGAAGATCCTCAAAAACCCGGTACAATTCCAGCGCATCCGGATGTCCGCTGAAGAATACCAGCGTATCCATATCCGGTTCCCGCATCCTGAATCCTCCGTTTCCTTTCCGTATCCCCGCTCAGCAGGCAATAAACATTCCGTATTCCTTCGGCACATGCAGGATTCCGTCGCGCATGTTCGCTTCCAGCACCGACCGGATTTCCTCCCGGGGAAGCTTTCTCAGTTCCGACATCCCGGTCAGGGACTTGATATAGTCCACCATGTCCTCCACATCCGTGACCTCGAGCGAATCCTCATACCGCAGCTCCCGGACGTCCGGAAACACCGTCCGGAGCTTCTCCCCGCCGTTCTGCAGCGTAAAGCTGCTGCCGCTTCCGCCCGGATTGCTGCCGGCGCTGAACAGGCCGGAGATGTACTCCATCATCCCGTGTTCGCCGAAGGTCGCGCAGCAGAATGTTCCGTTTTCCTTCAGCACCCGCCGGACCTCCCGGAGTCCCTTCTGCAGATCCGGCACATGGTACAGCATCATATTGGCAATCACGAGATCGAATTCCCCGTCTTTGAACGGAATATCCTGGATATCAATCACCCGGTATTCGATTCCCTCATAATCCCGGAGCGTTTCCTTCGCCTTCTCCAGCATGCCTTCGGAAAAATCCGAAAGGATCAGCCGGGAGCAGCGGCGGATGGTTTCCTGCTTTCCGGTCCACATATCCCCCGTTCCGCATCCCAGCTCCAGCACGGACATCCCGTCCCGGATATCGTAATGCGAGGCAATCCAGTTTCCGAAGCCCTGCTTGTTGGTGGAATACCTGCTGTGGATCGAAATCCGGATATCCAGCTTTTCCGCCGTTTTATACTGGGCTTTGACCGTTTCCCGGTCATTGATACCGGATCCCGCCCGGGATTCCTTCAGGTCATCTGTGGGATAGAATTCCATTATATCCTCCGGAGTATAAAAAAATAGACAACTGTCGTGCTCCGATCATATCAGAAAAAGCGGGGATTCACAATCCCCGCCGCATACCCGGTTCAACGGCTTTATTTGTTTTTCATGATCACGGTAGTGGCCGACATGCCCTCCCTCGCCGGGAGAAGCCATCCGCTTTCGCAGAGCATCCGCATGATTTCCTCCGCCTCCTGCATCTGGCACAGCACGGGGAGCTTCGCGGCGTAATCCGCCAGGTGCTCCGGTGCATGCTCCGCCATGATCCCGGCAATACCGCCGGCACGGCGCTTCGCGTTTCCGCAGATCTCCCATGCGACCGGCCGGATCATTTCGTTCAGTGTGCTGCCCTGCGCCGCGTCCAGACAGGGGAAGTTCGGCAGGATTCCTGCATCCGTTTTCCTCGCCAGGCCGGCTTCCACCAGCTCCGCGCAGATCAGCCGGTCGCCGTCCGTTTCCGGCTGTGAATCTGTCAGCGACATCAGCATATTGGCCCGGGAGGTGCTGGCCGCCGGGTGCAGCATTTCCCCGTTGAGCGGCACATCCCAGAAGAAGAGGGCGTTTCCGTCAACCACACAGGATGAAATGCCCATGAAATACGGATCATCCTTTTCCAGCTCCATCAGGAAGCGGAAGCAGGCATCACCGAAACAGTCCGTCGGATAATCCAGCTTCATATCGCCCTGCAGCATATCCACATAGGCCAAGCGCAGGATCAGCGAAACAAGCATCCACTTGATGGAATTGGCAGGCATGTCGCTCCCGTAAAATCCCAGCGCGCGGATTTTCTCCATGTTTCCGTCCACAAACTCCCGGATCCCGGATGCAATCTCCTTCAGGTCCGCCTCGTTGTACCGGCGGACCGCTTCCAGTTCCTTCCGGGTAATAATCACGATATTGCTCTGGTACGCCAGGCCCTTTTTCTTCAGCAGGTCGTATTCCAGGAGCTTTTTCAGGTCTTCCTCCAGGTAGGCGGTCGGAACGCCGAGCTGCAGGCTCAGCTGCTCCTCGGTCAGCCTGTCATAATAGCAGGCCATCACAATATTCTGCCTCAGGCGGTTATTCCGGAAGATCTCGTAATACCGGCATTTTCCGCCCCAGAAGATCAGGGTCAGGTCCACAGGGTCATAGCTCAGTCTTCCCAGTTCTTTTTCCATATTGATTCCCTCCCGAATGTGCTTTCTCGACTGGAACAGCAGGTATTTCACCATGCTCTCGGACAGGGAAAGGTTTGCGGCGATCTCCCGGACCGGTTTTCCGTCCATGTAATACGCCACCATGACGCGGCGGTAATCGGAGGAAAGCCGGGTCATCTCACGGAGGATTTTCTGCACCTGCTCATGGTCCTGCGCCTGCTCCTCCAGCTCCTCAGCCCGGTGATCCGGCAGGTTTTCATCCGGCTCCTCCGTGTGCTGTCCGGCCTGACGGCGGTACCAGCTCTTCAGGATATTCCCGGCAGTTTTCCAGACAAACGCGCAGAAGGCCTTCTCATCCTCAAAATGATGATCCGCCCTGCAGGCGATGAGCAGGATTTCCTGGGCGAGATCCTCCGCATCATGGTAGGAGCCTGTCCTGGACAGGCAGAAGCGGAACATCGTCCTGGACATCCGTTCGATCTGTTCGTCATTCATTCCGGCAGTCATGTTCAAAATCCTTTCCCTTTTCTGGAAGCTTCCATACGTATAATGTCCGGATGAGGGAATCGGTTAGGGCCCTTTCAAAAAATTTTTTTTTCGGTCACAGTCCCGGCATATCGTCCATGGAGATCTGCGGATCAATCCAGCTTTCCTGCCGGGCCTCATGCACCTGGTCTCCCGGCATCAGGTGTCCGGTCAGCATCGGGGACTGCGGATCATGCGCCGCCATGTTCCTGCGCACGGTTTCCGCGTCGTAGTTCGCATAGCAATACCGGCACAGGTGGCCGCAGGTGTTGTATGCCCCGATATCCCCACCGAGATAGCAGGCGCATTCCTTCCGGGCGGGGACGAATTTCGGCACCTTCAGGCGCCGGCCCAGCGCCTGTTCATACATGGCAACGGTCATGCATCCCCCGCAGTCCGCGCCGAACTGTGCCAGCTCGTCTCCTTCGCCGCAGGGCCGGATCGTCATGCCGTACTGCCGGCCGGTTTCTGTAAACGCTTTTCCCAGCAGCAGGCGCTGCTCCGGATCCACCGGCCGCACCTCCGGGAAATTCCGCTTTGTTTTCTCATACAGGTCCACAAAGCTGATCACCGCCGTATGCGTATATCCCTCCAGGGCTTTGGCCATATACTCAAAAGCCCGGATATGCCTTTCCGCCGGGTACGCATCACTGATGAACACCGGATCATACCGCCACCCGATGCGTTCCGGCCCGACGATTTCCGAGAGCTGCCGGAAGCTTTCCAGTACTTCCCGCTTGTCCGGAACCCGCGGCTCGATTTCCTTCCCGTACGGCGTAATGGTGACATACCAGTACTGCCCGTAATCCCGCAGCAGGTCCATCTTCGGCAGCATGGGCGCCGGGTTCTTCGTGCAGAAACCGATCAGATCCACCACGTCCGGGGAAAGCCGGTACCGGGTTACGGAAATGGGATTGTACGGATTGCGGACCAGCACAAAACCGGCCTTCAGCCGGTTGGCAAACCATTCCGAATAGAAGGCCGGAATATCCGTACGCTGTCCTGTATTGATGATCATGATACCAGCTCCGCAATGACCCGGGCCGAATCCCCGCCGATGAGGATCGACCGCCCGGCAATTTCCTCCGGTACCCGGTCTTCCTCCATGTTCAGGCAGGCATACACCGCGTTTTTGTTCCGGTAAACCTCCTGCCAGAAGCTGTATTTGATGATTCCGGGCGTATTGTAGCCGACGCCGATCTCCAGGTAAACCACCTTCCGGTCCCGGTGCTGTGTCAGCCAGGCTTCATATTCCACAGCCGCCGCCTGCCAGCCTTCATCCTCCACGAATTTGCTGTCCGAGCGGAGGTTCATGGTCAGCGGCCGCCCGCAGTTCGGGCACTTCGGCAGCAGTTCCTCCGGAACAGCCATTCCGGCTTCCGTGCCTTCAGGGAGGCTCAGTTCATTGTTTTCCCCGATGGTATATCCCTGCGCGAGGATCATCTTCCGGATCGTGTCCTCATTGTCCCAGGTCTTTCGGCAGCAGGGCTCTGTGCACTGGAAAAGGCCGTAGTCCCCCTGGGTGTAGAAAAGCCGTTTCTTGTCAAAGCCGGCCTTCTGGAAGCAGTGGTCCACATTGGTCGTAAGGACAAAATAATCCTTGTTCTTCACAAGCCGGTACAGGTCGCTATAGGTGGATTTCGGCGCATCCATATACCGGTTGATCCAGATATACCGGCTCCAGTATGCCCAGAATTCCGCCGGGGACGGATACGGGAAGAATCCGCCCGAATACATATCCCGGAAACCGTACTTCCGGCTGAAATCGCTGAAGTACCGGTCAAACCGTTCGCCGGTATACACAAACCCGGCGGCGGTGGAAAGCCCCGCGCCGGCCCCGATGATCACGGCATCCGCCGTTTCAATTGCTTCCTTCAGCCGCAATACTTTTTCATCCATATTATTCTCCCTGTGCCAGCAGTTCCCGGTAAATTGCCAGGTCGCTATCCTTAAACACATTGAAAATCACGCGCCGGACGCTTGTCTCTCCCTGCAGGAATTCCTTTACCGTCCTAACCGCGATTCCGGCCGCGCGGTCCGGTGGGAAGCGGAAGACACCGGTGGAAATGCAGCAGAACGCGACGGACTGCAGGCTGTTCTGTCCCGCCAGCTCCAGACAGGAACGGTAGCAGGAAGCCAGCAGCGCCTCATCCCCCGCGGTCACTTCATCGTCGATAATCGGGCCGACCGTATGCAGCACATACCGGGCCGGCAGGTTGAACCCGGGGGTGATCTTTGCCTGTCCCGTGGGTTCCTCATACCCCTGTGCGCGCATCAGCTCATCACAGGCCAGGCGGAGCTGCACCCCGCTCATGGTATGGATGATATTGTCGATACAGCCGTGGCAGGGGGAAAAGCAGCCCAGCATCCGGCTGTTCGCCGCGTTGACGATGGCATCGCACCGGAGGGTCGTGATATCCCCCTGCCAGAGCACCAGATGCGGATCGCCGGGGCATGCATGCAGGCTTTCCCCGTCCGTAATACCTTTCTCCGCGGTCATTTCCTTCAGGAATTCATCCTGTACACAGAGGAACTCATCCGTTACCGGCATCGGCGGACGGACGTTCATCAGGCTGCGGAGCAGCTGCCATCTTCGTTCGGCACCCAGCGGAACCGCTATGTCCCTGTACTGCGGCGTTTCATCCAGCAGGGTGCGGATCAGCCACAGGCATCTTTCCTGCTGGTTCATTCGCCCTCACGCACCTTTCTCCGGCGGTCCGGTTTTCCATGCTCCATGGTTTTGATGACCGGCTGTCCCGTTTTATTCAGCATTTGTCCATCTCCGCTGCTTTCCGGCCTGTCCTGTTTCACTTCAGCTCCGCGGCCGAAGGATATCCGTACGCGCTTTCCGCGTTCTCCACCGCCCGGATAATCGCCTCGCTGATCACTTCCGCCGCCAGCAGGCCCACCAGGTCCTGGTCCGCTTCCACTTCCCCAACCGACAGCGCGTAGATGCTGTCCCCGTCCGCGGAAGTATGGACCGGCCGGATTGCCCGCGCCATCCCGTCATGGCCCATGCCGGCGATCTTGCACAGCTGGGTTTTATTGAACTTCGCGTTGGTGATGATCACCGCCAGGGTGGTGTTTCCCGTAAATTTGTTCTCCACCGCCGCGACGGACTGTTTCATATATTCCGACGTGCTCCGCATGGACTTCCGGTCTTCCGAGAGCAGGCCGGCAACCTGTTCCCCGGTTTTCCAGTCGTATACATCGCCCAGGGCGTTCACAACGACCACTGCCCCGACCTGCAGTTCACCCAGCTGAATGGCATAGCTGCCGATTCCCGACTTCATGCAGGTTTCCATTCCGGCAATCTTCCCGACCGTTGCCCCGCAGCCAACGCCGTAATTGCCGTCCCGGTAGTTCGGGTTTTCAAAGGCATTCCGGGCCGCCTCATATCCCATGGCGGCATCAGGACGAACCTTCGCGTCGCCCACGGACAGGTCATAGATATCCGCCTGGGCCACCAGGGGCACCAGCGCGAATCCCGTATCATAGCCGTATCCCTTTTCCTCCAGGTACTGCATCACGCCGTTGGCTGTGCCCAGGCCGTAGGCGCTTCCCCCGGAAAGGACCACCGCGTGGACGGTCTGCGCTGCCATCAGCGGGTTCAGGAGCTGGCTTTCCCGGGATGCCGGGCCGCCGCCCCGCACATCCAGGCCGGCCGCCATTCCGTTTTCACAGATCAGCACCGTACATCCGGTGCCCGCTTCGGTGTTCTCCGCCTGCCCGATCCGGACCGGCCGGATATCAGTGATCGGTATTTCCATCTGTGATTCTCCTTTGGAAACATTCATGCCGCCCGCCAGGAGCAGCACCGCCAGTAAAACAGCCGGAAGCCTTCCGGATAATCTGCCGGACATTTCCATCCACTCCCTTGTTCCTGCTCCGGCCTGTGCCGGTTGTTGATCCTGTTCCATGCGGTTCATTTCTTTTTTCCATCATACCATGAATCCCCGGAAACTGAAAACAAAATCCGGCACAAAAAAACGGTACCGGGAGTCCTGTCCCGATACCGCCGTTCAAACAATTCCCGGTTCCCTTCACAGAAGCATCCGGCTCACCCGCAGGCGGATACGCTGTGGAGTTCCGCCTCCAGTACGTCCGCGTACTGCTGCACCACCGGTCCCAGGCCCTTCAGCCACTGCTTCACGTCATCCCGGTCCCTGAAAGCCTGCGGATCCTGCCGGATTTCAACCGTCTTCCGCAGCGGCGCCTCATCCGGAAAGAGGTGCTCCTCCAGCGCCCGGATGCCCGCCTGTGTCTTGGAAACCACATTCCCGGTCCGCAGCGTATAGATACACCGGGCGATATCCAGCAGCCAGCCGCAGGAATAGAGCGATTCATTCGTCTGCGCCGCGTACTTCCGGATGGATTCATAATGTGCCCGGACCGCCCGGATCAGTTCTTCCCGGCCGGGTGCCGGCAGGATCCACGGTTTTCCGCCATAGACCGGCTTGCCGTACTTCGCCAGTTCGAAGGCGCAAAAGGTATCCGGTTCATACCGGTCCGTCACCCGCTGGCCGCTGGTTCCCCAGTAGACCAGCCGGCGGAACTTTCCTTCCCGGTATTCATCCAGGTTTGCAATGACCCCCTCAAAAGAACGGTAATACGGGTTGTCCGGTTCTTTCTCCAGCATCTGCTGCCGGAGCGTCAGCAGCTGTTCCGCCCGGGTTTCGGAGATTTCCCCGCAAGTCAGCGCGACAAAATCAATATCGCTCCATCCCGCCCGGAAATCATCCATCACCACGCTTCCGTACAGCCAGATGCCGTATACATCCCCGTCCATGATCCGGACGATCTCATTCACCATCGCGTCAATCGCGTTTTTCATTTCATTCCTCACACGCCGTAGCGGTATTCCTTCTCATCCTTTTCGTTCGGCACCAGGTGGTACTCCTCGATCACCCTGTCCGCAACCTGATCCGGTTCCAGACGGGTATTGTCGATCTTCAGGTGGTTTTCAAACCAGGTTTCACCCTCCGATGTATTCAGCCGGTACCGTGCGTCGCTCCTCAGGAGGTCTGCCCTGCTCCAGGCCACGTCCAGCTTGGAGGCTTTCCGCTCCATCCGGTGCGGCGTCTCGTTCCGTGCGATGCGGGTTTCAAGATCGGCGGAAAGCTCAATGAAGTAGAAATGACCGCCGTCCTTCTCAAACATGTCCTTCAGCCCGGTCAGGTACTCCCGCTCCTCCGGCTCGTCAAACGCGCAGACATAAGTAAAGATCAGGTCCACATTATGCTTGACCGCCAGTGCGAATACCTTCTCCCGGATATCCTCGTTGAGTTCCTTCTGGGCCGGCGTGGCAAAGCCGAAGATCCGGTCCGACAGTTCAATGCTGTCGTGATTCATCATCATGTTATACCGGAGCTTGTCCCGCAGGCTCTCCGCCACGGTCATCTTTCCCACCGCCTGGGGGCCGCATACCACAATCAGGTTCGCCATTTCCCTTCACCTCGGATCCTCCCGGCAGCGCCGGAATATGAATTTTTCTGTTATTCGCCGCGCGCCGGAAAAAATCCTGTATAAAATGCTTGACATTTATATCGGCTGGCGATATAATCCAATTACGATATATCGGTTGACGATATATCAACCAATGAATGAGGTGAGAACATGGCAGACGGATTTGCGTTGACAGAATCCACCTACTACATTCTCCTGTCCCTGGTCCGGCCCCGGCATGGCTACGGCATTATGCAGCTGACGGAGGAGCTGTCCCGTGGGCGGGTTCACCTGGCGGCCGGAACGCTGTACGGCGCCCTGAACGCGCTGTGCTCAAAGGGCTGGATTATCCAGCTCCCGGCAGAGGATGAAAGCCGGCGCAAGGAATATAAACTGACGGAGAAAGGGATGCAGGTACTGCGCGGAGAGGTGGCGCGCCTGCGGGAGCTTGCGGACAACGGAGAGAGAGTATTGGCGGAGGAATAAAGAGATGGAAAGCAGGAAAACAGTCCGGAAATGGTTCTGGGTATGGGAGTTTGATAAGGAAGAGGACTGGCTGAACGAAATGGCTATGAACGGCTGGGTGCTGGAAAGCGTTGGATTCGCTTCCTACCATTTTGTCCGCTGTGAGCCGGGCGAGTACAACGTGCGGACGGAAATGCACGCGTTTGATGAGTCCTACGTCTCCTTCATGGAGGAAACCGGCGCGGAATACATCGGCCGGATGATGATGTGGATCTACTTCCGCAAAAAGACGGAGGACGGCCCGTTTGACCTGTTCTCCGACATCGATTCCAGGATCGGCCACCTGGACAAGATCGGCAAGGTCCTCGCAGCCATCGGCGGTGCGAACCTGCTCATCGGCTTCATGAATGTTTTCAGCCCGTCCCGGGCCGGATGGATCAACCTGCTGTGCGCGACCCTGCTGATGTACGCGCTGGGCCGGATCCACGGCAAGAAGGAATCCCTGGAAAAAGAACGGCTGCTGCACGAATAAGCCGCCATATAAGGAGAAAAAGAAATGAACGGGAAACTGTACAAAACCTCCATGACGATTGCCATTCTGGTCCTCGGGATTGCCGGCATCGCCTTTATCCTCGTTTCCATCCTGGATGAAAATGCATCCCGGACCTTCCTGACTTTCGGCCTGCTGTTCGTCGCATTGGGCAACGTCCTCAATCTCATCCGGATCCATCGGAAGGAAAAAGCCGGGAAGTAATCACCGCACCGGAAACATACAGCAAGCGGCAGGAAGAACACCGTCTTCCTGCCGCTTTTCTGCTGCCCGGCATTCTGGTATAATCTTTTTCAGCAAGGAGTGTGGAAAAATGAAACCGGCTTTTATTACCGCTGATATGATTGCCCCCTGCGGCCTGGACTGCAGCCTGTGCAAGCGCGCGCAGGCGGAAGAAAACCCCTGCCCGGGATGCCATGGCCCCAACGAGAACAAGCCGGAGTTCTGCGCGTACCGATGCGGCATCATTTTCTGCGAAAAGCGGAAGAAGAACGGCTATGAATTCTGCGATGAATGCCCGGATTATCCCTGCGAAGACGTAATGGAAAAGCAGAACCGCTACACTTCCAAATATCCGCTGTACGAATCCCCCGCGAAAAACCTGCGGGATATCCGGGAGCTCGGCATGGAAGCCTTCCTGGAAAACGAACGGGACCAGTGGACCTGCAGCGAATGCGGCCATATCGTCTCCGTCCATACCGGGATCTGCAGCGGCTGCGGAAAGCAGTACGGCGCGGTCGTCGTTCCGGTGGACGGGGATACCTGGCGGATCGAGAACGGAATGGTCCGGTTCTTCCTGCTGAAGGGCACCGAAAAAGCGCTGCTGATCGATACCGGGATGACCGTCCGCCACGCGAAGGAAATCGCGTCCGCGCTGACCGGCCTTCCGGTGATGCTGCTCAATACCCATGCGGACCAGGACCATACCGGCGGCAATGATGAGTTTGAATCGGTTTACATGCATCCGGCGGATGAACCGCACTACCACCAGTCCGGGAAAAGCGGCCGGGTGATCCCGGTACAGGACGGCGATGAAATCGACCTGGGCAGCCGGAAGCTGAAGATCATCCATCTCCCCGGGCATACTCCCGGAAGCATCGCGGTGCTGGATATCAGCCGCCGGATACTGATCAGCGGGGACCCGATCCAGGAGCACGGACGGATCTTCATGTTCGGTGAGCGCCGGAATATGAAGGATTATATTGCCAGTCTGGAAAAACTGGAGAAAATGACCGGCGGGTTTGATGAAATCTGGCCTTCCCATTCGGATATTCCCCTTTCCCCGGACTGCATCCCGCGGCTTCGCGAAGGAGCGCAGGCCATTGTAGACGGGAAAGCGGAGGGAAAACCCACGGAATTCTTCGGCCGGCAGATCACCGTATATAACCTGGGATTCACGACCTTCCTCTGCAGCGGCAGAGAAAAAACCGATCCGTAACCGGATCGGTACAAAACAGTTTGTATGCCATGGCGTTCCGGAGGCTTACCGCTTCCGGAGCGCTTTTGTAATGCCAATCACCGCGCCGAAGAGGACGCCGGCAACCGGCCAGATCACCCAGCTGATTTTCCAGCTGTCTCCGATGAAGCTCCAGGCCAGGTAGGCCGCGGCAATCACGCACCAGTAAGCGCCGCTGATAAGGCCGATCTTTCCGTTGCTTTCCTTGTTCTCACGGGTGTAATCGCCCTCTTCCAGCAGCTGCTGGTAGCTTCCCCAGATGATGGACACGCGGATGATCAGCATCACGCCGATGGCCGCCAGCAGCAGGATGGATGCGATTCCCACCACCTGCAGGAAGTTCTCCCCGTTGCCGAAAACCAGGCTG
This sequence comes from Clostridiales bacterium, assembly GCA_017569285.1. Classification (NCBI taxonomy): domain Bacteria; kingdom Bacillati; phylum Bacillota; class Clostridia; order Eubacteriales; species Clostridiales bacterium. Next base: position 1,987,860 of record CP069419.1, on the reverse strand, counting down.
ATGAACAGCGGAATGGTGGACGCGATGCACAGCATGATACCGGTCATCATGTACCGGGTGTGGACCGGCTGGAATTTCTCCTTCCGGTCTTTCACCATTCCGGTAACGCCGTACAGGGTTTCAAACGGTTCCTTTTCCATATATTCAAAGCGGGAAATCCGGAGATTGGATACCACAAGCATCCCGACCGCGGGGATGATCATCAGCATCATCACCACCAGTCCGATTCCGCCTGCCATATTCTCTGACCAGTCCAGCAGGCCCATCGCCTGCGCGCCGCCCAGCAGGATCAGCGCGACCGGGGAGAGGATGCAGAGCAGCACGCCCAGGGCCACCCGGCGGGAGTTCTCTTCCTTGGTCTTCAGGAACGCGTTGGCTTCTTCCATATCCACAGTCCGGATCAGGCTGTCCGGTGCGGTTTCCGGGGAAACCTCCGCCTGCTCCATTTCATCCTTCAGCAGGTAATCCGTACTGACACCGAACAGCTCTGACAGCTGGATAATCCGGCTCATATCCGGCACCGACTGTGCGCTTTCCCACTTGGATACTGCCTGCCGGCTGACGTTCAGCTTCTCCGCCAGTTCCTCCTGGGACCAACCGTTCTTTTTCCTGAGATCCATTAATTTGTCCGCAAAAATCATAGGGGGTTCCGCCTTTCTCAATTTGGTCATGTCCCGGTTTCCGAACCGGTGCGGTTCGCTTTCCGGGTGCAGGGCCAGATTACCCGATCGGGCTGTTGCAGGCTATCAAACGGAGCTTGAAATTCCGCAACCGCTGGTTGCAACTGCCGGTTTTATGCGGAAAACAGGCCTTTTTTCCGCCGGAATGCGGGGCGGCCGCATGATCTGCCGGCTGGATTGTTTTTCCGCATGTTTCATAATACAATGCTATTGTACCACCCGGATCGGATATCCGGTCAAGTATCATTGAACCCTGAATGATCGGAGAAGAATATGGCGGACCTGAAAGCGGAAAACCTGTTTTATACCGCGGACCGGCAGGAATGGCGGAACTGGCTGTCATCCCATTTTGAAACCGCCGCGGATGTCTGGTTCGTATTCCCGACGAAAGCATCGGGTGAAGCCAGCCTTTCCTACAATGACGCGGTGGAGGAAGCCCTGTGCTTCGGCTGGATTGACAGCACCGCCAGGAGAATCGATTCACTTCACCAGGGCCGGCATTTCACGCCCCGGAACCCGAAAAGCTCCTATTCCCGGCCGAACATCGAACGCCTGATCTGGCTGGACGCACGGGGACTGATCCACCCGAAGGTCCGTCCTTCCGTGGAGAAGATTCTCACCGCTGAATATGTTTTCCCGGAAGACATCCTCTCCGAGATTCGCCGGGATGATACTGCATGGTGCCATTACAATTCCTTCACGGAATCCTACCGGAGAATCCGGATCGCCTATATTGATGATGCCCGGAAACGGCCGGAGGAGTTTCGGAAGCGCCTGGACAACTTCATCCGGAAAACCCGGGAAAACAAGCTGATCATCGGCTACGGCGGAATTGAAAAATATTATAAATAATCCGTAAAAAAACCAGCGGGGCACTGCCGCATCGACAGTGTCCCGCTTTTCATATGGTTCTTATTTCCCGCAGTACAGACGGATCGCCCGGGCAGCAAACTCCGCCGTGCCTTTCCCGCCGGCGCGGTCGATGTTTTCCGTCATCTCTCCTCCGGCGGCATACATCTGTCCCAGTCCCGCCAGGATCCGGTCCGTGCAGGTATAGTAATGGGCGGAGATGAAATCCTGCAGTTTCCGGACCAAAGCCCGGGCATTTCCGGAAGCGGGATCCGTATCCCGGACCGCGCCGAACTCCGCGAAGATATCCATCATCTGCCGGTTCAGGTCCGCATTTTCTTCCGCAGACCTTCCCCCGGCCTTCTGCTCATACTCCTGATACGCAGGGGTATCTCCCCAGGCCTCTTTGGCCCGGGCAGCATACTCATCCAGCTTCTTTGTGTCAAATGCTGAAAAATCCATCTTTGATTTTCCTCCTGATGTCCTGATTACACGTGCGAGGGTGATCAGGCTGTCCAGGTGCTCCTTCTTCAGCTCCAGCAGTTCAATCTGCTGGTCCAGTGCCTTCTGCCGGTCAAAGGACGGATTGTGGATGATCCGCCCGATGTCCTTCAGCGGGAGCTCCAGTTCCCGGAACAGGAGAATCTGCTGCAGGGTTTCCAGGGCCGCATCGTCATACAGCCGGTAGCCCGCATCCGTATATTTCGCCGGCGGCAGCAAGCCAATCCGGTCATAGTACTGCAGGGTGCGTATACTCACGCCTGTCAGCCAGCTGACCTCATGAACCGTCATCATAGTGCCTGCCTCCCTTCCTCGTGGTGAACCCATCATAAAGTATGACGCAGCGTCAGGGTCAAGCGTTTTTTACAGAAATTTCTCCCGTTATTTTTTTCAGCAGTCCAGGCGCATTTCTTCCATGTTGTTCTCAAACAGCCCGGTTTCCCGGAACCCCATGGACCGGTACAGGTTCTTCGCCGCGGTATTCCCCGGCGACACACCTGTAAAGACTGCCGAAACACCATACCATTCCTTCAGGAACGCAATGCCCAGCTCCAGTGCTTTCCGGCCGTAACCCCGGTGCTGGTATTTCCGGTCGATCAGCAGCTTCCACAGGGTGTAATAATTCTTTTCCTCATAGAATCCCATCATGATAAAACCAACAATTTTCCCGTCATCCGATACCGCAAACGGGAACGCCGTGAAGGAATATGCGTATGCCTGGGCCAGGGATTCGGCCGTGGAGGAAACAAAGCCCTTCTGGTCCTCATTTACATCCAGCGCAAGCACCGCGTCAATATTCTCTTTGGTTACCTGCTCCAGCTGTACCATCATCATTCACCTCAGAATTACGCATCCTTCTCCGCCAGGCAGATCACATTGACCCAGAGCTCATCCGCCCTTTCGGGGCGGGCGTCATGGGTATGCCATATGCTTTTGATCCGGAATCCGCCTGCCTCATCCAGCAGGACCCGGAGTGATTCCTCCGTAAAGTCGGAGAATTCCCTTCCGTTTTTGTTTCTTTCATCTTCCCCGTATTTGAACGACGCGTAGAACACACCGTCCTTCTTCAAAGCCCGGTGAATCAGCCGAAGCACCCCCGGCAGGTCCGCCTTCCGCACATGCAGCAGGGAAGCACAGGCCCAGATTCCGTCAAAGGTGTCTGTGTAATCCAGTTCATCAAACCGCATATTGCGGGCTTCGCATCCCGCACGCTGCCGGGTATGCTCGCAGAATTCCGCGCACCCGTCCACCGCCAGTACCCGGTATCCGTTCTGCGTGAAGTACAGCGAAGCGCTTCCGGCTCCGCAGCCCAGGTCCATGACATATCCGCCGGAGGGAACCAGCTCCAGGAACGAATTGTAATGCGCTGACATATCCACCTTGCCCGTGTTGGCGATAAATGCCTCCGCGTTTTCCCGGTACCAGTCCAGTGTCCTGTTTTCCGCCGCACCCGCTTTCCAGACGCTTCTGTATACTTCCCGCTGCTCACCCTGGTAATCCCCGGTGCCTTCGGACTCCGGCATGAATCCGCATTTGTCCAGCACATGCCGGGACGCCGCGTTCTCCGTCAGGCAGATCCCGTATACCGTACCGATTCCGAGTGTCTCCGCCATCACCGGCAGGAATGCCCGGACCGCTTCGGTGGCATAGCCGTTTCCGGTGCGGCGTTTCGCAATGTGGTAGCCGATCTCCCAGGTACCGTCTTCCAGCGGAACCATCTGGACATACCCGATATTCTCTCCTCCGGCTTTGGTGATCACCGGATAAGTCAGCGGACCTTCCGTCCCGCCGTACCGGGACATCAGGAAACTGATCACTTCCCGGGCCTCGTCCACTGTCTCAAAAACTTCATCCGGAACAAACCTCCGGTTATCCTCATCCAGCGAGTTCTCATGGACCGCCTGCGCCATGTCCGGCGTAAACTCCGTGATCACCAGCCGTTCCGTATCAATCCTCATCTGCTTCCGTCCTTCCTGTTCCTTTTGCGGGCGCTCCCATACCATCCGGATCTCCGCGGCTTCCACCGACGAAAGGTACTTTTCCTCCCCGTCCGCCCTATAGCCGCATTTCTCATAAAAGCGGACTGCCCGCCGGTTTTCCTTCAGCACCCACAGGCACACCCGGGGGTATTCCTTCAGCTGTTCCAGGCCCGCTTCCATCAGCCGGCGGCCGAGTCCGGTGCCATAATAATCCGCCAGGATATAGATCGCGATGATCTCTCCTGTCTCCGGTAAATCTTCTCCGCAGCTGCCCCAGCACACAAATCCAACTACCCGGCCCTCATCCGTTGCAACCAGGGTGTTCTGCGGCCAGGTGAACGCCATCTTCTCACACTTCTCCAGCGTCAGCTTCTCCAGGTATCCGGGACTGACCAGGCCGGGATATGCCTCATGCCAGGACTGCCAGTGGACATATGCCTTGCCCCGGATTTCTTCGTCCGTCTCCATCTTTCTGATAATGATGCCCATATGCTCCTCCGCTGCCGGTCTGTTGCCTCCCATCATACCATGATTTCCGGAATTCCGGAACATCCTCATGGTTGTTTCCGGTGCCGGTCCGCGTCCTGCGGGCCGGTTCCTTTGTTTTTCCCCTGTCCTGCGGCCTTTCCGGCTTTTTTCATTCCCGGGTTTCTGATATAATCGGCACGAATTTGATGATGAGGTGGACCTGATGCAGACGCAGAGCCGCACGGATGCAAAATCCGTGATTGTCCGCAAGGCATTTCTGAAATCCCTGCCCGTAATGGCCGGGTATGTTGTGCTGGGCATCGGTTTCGGCATCCTGCTGCGGAACGCCGGGTATGGTGTGCTCTGGTCCGCCGCAATGGCCATACTTATCTATGCCGGCTCCATGCAGTATGTTGGCATCAGCCTGCTGGCCGGCGGTGCGGGAATCCTCACCACGGTCCTGACCACCGTAATGGTCAACGCCCGCCACCTGTTCTACAGCATTTCCATGATCGACCGCTACAAAAACGCGGGCAGGTACAAGCCCTATATGATCTTTGCCCTGACAGACGAAACCTACTCCCTACTGTGCGACGGGGAAACGCCGGATCCGGGATACGCGGATTTATACCGTTTCCTTGTTTCCCTGTTCAACCACCTGTACTGGATTACCGGCTGTATCCTGGGCAGCCTGCTCGGTGCGGTTCTTCCCTTCTCCACCGCCGGAATCGAGTTCTCCATGACGGCACTGTTTATCGCGTCTTTTACGGAGCAGTGGCTCCGCACAAAAGACCATATCCCGGCGCTTACCGGGCTCCTGGCCACACTCCTGTGCCTGGTGGTACTCGGCCCGGAGAATTTCCTGATTCCCGCCATGCTGCTGATTACGCTGATCCTCACCCTGCTGAGGGGCAGACTGGGGAGGAAGGCCGTATGAACACGCATGCCGCAATCCTGGTCATCGTGATGGCCGCCGTCACCATCCTGCTCCGGTTCCTGCCGTTCCTGGTTTTCCGGAAACAGACGCCGGCATATATTTCCTACCTCGGCGAGGTGCTCCCGGCCGCCATCATCGGACTGCTGGTCATCTACTGCCTGAAGGATACCGTGATCACCCGGGCTCCCTTCGGCGCCCCGGAACTCATTGCCGGGCTTTCGGTCGTGGGGCTGCAGGTATGGAAGCGGAATTCCCTCCTGAGCATTCTTGGCGGAACGGTGATCTATATGATCCTGATCCAGGCCGTTTTCCCCTGATCATCCGGGCAGGCTGATACTGAATTCCGGGAGGTGCTGAAGTTTGGAACGCGGTTTCGAAAAACAGGCAGGCAGGAATCCGTTTGATCTCCTTGCTGAAAACAGCGGGAAATGTGTTTCCGGCATGCGGCAGGAGATTGCCCGGATCTGTCGGGATTTCCGGCGGCGTTCCCCGGGAAGCGAAAGCGAAAGGAAAGCGGCGGAGTATATGGCCGGCCTTCTCCGGGATGAATGCGGATGTACCGATTTGAAGGTGGAAAGCTTTGAGGAGCATCCCGATTCTTTCTACGGATATTTCTATTTTTCAACAGTCTGTGATACGCTCTGCGCGGTTTTCTTCTTTATCCGTCCCTGGCTCAGCATCCTGTTCGGATGTATGGGCCTGTTTCTGTTCCTGTTCCATTTTGTGATGTACAAGCCGGTGATCGACCGCCTGTTCCCCCGCCGGACAGGGACCAATGTCACCGCCGTCCGCCCGTGCAGCGGGGAGGTCCGGCAGCGGATCTTCCTGAACGGGCATACGGACGCCGCCTGGGAATTCCCCCTGAATTACCGGTTTGGCGGAATCGTCTTTGAAATCCCGGGACTCATGGCAACCGCCGGTGTCTTCTTCTATCTTTTCCTGGCCGCCTGCGCGCTGGGCGGCGCGGGGGACTGGGTCCGGACTGCCGGACTGTGGGGACTGGCATTTGTTCCGTTTTTCCTGCTGCTGAGTATCACCTACAATCCCCAGCGCATTGTGGACGGGGCCAATGATAACCTTTCCGGCTGCATGATGGGTATCGGCCTGCTCCGGGAAATGGAAAAGCATGGAATCCGGCCGGAGCATACAGAAATTGGCGTAATCCTGACCGGTTCCGAGGAAGCCGGCCTCCGCGGCGCGAAAGCCTGGTGCCGGGCGCACCGGAAGGATTACCGGGATGTGCCGACCTCCATTATCTGCTATGACACCATTTATAATCCCCGCTGGCTGATGGTCAACCGAAAGGACCTGAACGCCACGGTCCGTTCGGACGAAGGCCTGTGCAATGCTTTCCTGCAGGCAGCCAAAGCCGCCGGCGTGCCCTGCCGGAGCGGCCGGGTGCCGCTGTTCGGCGGCGCAACCGACAGCGCGGCCTTTACGCAGGGCGGCTTCCGTTCCGTCGGGATTACCGGAATGAGCCATCAGCTGGAACGCATTTACCATACCCGGCGCGACACCGCGAACAACCTGAACGCGGAAGCCCTGGAAAACTGTTACCGGGCCACCGTGGAGCTGATCAGGAAGCTGGACGGGGAAAACTGACAAAATCTTTTTTCCCGGTCCGGATTCCGGTTTTTCTGGTATACTGATATCCGGCAGTTCCATTTTGTTATCTTTCCCGGAGGATTCCATGGAAAAGAATTACCGGAAAACGCTCATCGCCTGTTACCTGGCGTTTATCACCCAGGCCATCACGGCAAACTTTGCCCCGCTGCTCTTCCTGAAATTCCATACGGACTATTCGATCTCCCTGGGACAGATCGCACTGATTCCCACGGCGTTTTTCCTAACCCAGCTGCTGGTGGACGTTTTCTGCGCCCGGTTTGTGGATTCCATCGGCTACCGGCGCAGCGTGGTGGCCTCCGAGGTTGCCTCCGGCCTGGGGCTCGCCGGCCTGGCCTTTATTCCGGACCTGTTTGCCGATCCGTTTATCGGCATCATGATCTGTGTGGTGATCTACGCCATCGGCAGCGGGTTGATCGAGGTGCTGGCCAGCCCCATTGTGGAGGCCTGCCCCTTCGAACACAAGGATGCCGTAATGAGCCTGCTGCATTCCTTCTACTGCTGGGGCTCGGTCGGCGTGATCCTGCTTTCCACCCTGTTCTTCGCAGTGTTCGGAATTGAGCACTGGAAATGGCTGGCCTGCATCTGGGCGCTGGTTCCGCTGTACAACATCTTCAATTTCGCCACCTGCCCCATCGAGCGCCTGACGGAGGAAGGCAAGGGCATGAAGATCCGGGAGCTGTTCCGGCTGCCGCTTTTCTGGGTGGCCATCCTGCTGATGGTCTGTGCCGGAGCCTCCGAGCTGTCCATGGCCCAGTGGGCTTCCGCCTTTACGGAAGCGGCGCTCGGCTTTACCAAGACGGTGGGCGACCTGGCCGGCCCGTGCCTGTTTGCCGTAACGATGGGCATTTGCCGGGTGATCTACGGCAAGTTCGGTCCCCGGATGGACCTGACGAAGTTCATGATCGGCTCCGGCATCCTGTGCCTGTGCTGCTATCTGCTGGCCAGCCTGTCCTCCAGCCCGGTTCTGGGCCTGGTCGGCTGTATTCTCTGCGGCTTCTCCGTCGGCATCATGTGGCCGGGAACCATCAGCATCACCTCACCCCGGATTCCCAAGGGCGGAACCGCCCTCTTTGCCATGCTGGCCATGGCCGGTGACCTGGGCGGCGCGTTCGGCCCTAGCCTGGTCGGAACGGTCACCCAGCAGGCCGGGGACAACCTGCAGTCCGGCATGCTGGTGGGCAGCATCTTCCCACTGGTGCTGGTAATCGCCCTGGTACTGCTCAGCCGAAAGGCCAAAGACTGAACCTATCCTACCCAACCCGATAAGGAGGCGGCAAAATGATCAAAGTGGCATTCTTCGACGCAAAGGCATATGACAAGCCCTCTTTTGAACTGTACGGCGGAGAGCACGGCATCCGGTTCAAATACCTGGAGGCAAAGCTCAATGAAGACACCGTGGATTTCGCAAAGGGCTGTGAAGCCGTATGCGTATTTGTCAACGACACCGTCAACGCGGCGATCATCGAAAAGCTGTATGAATACGGTGTCCGGCTGATTGCGCTGCGCTCGGCCGGCTACAATAACGTGGACCTGCAGGCCGCTTTCGGCAAAATCCATGTGGTCCATGTCCCGGCCTATTCCCCGTATGCCGTGGCAGAGCACGCCATCGCGCTGCTGCTGACTTCCGTACGCCGGATCCACAAGGCATATAACCGGACGCGCGAGTTCAATTTCTCCCTGAACGGGCTGACCGGCTTCGATTTCCACGGAAAGACCGTGGGCGTGGTCGGTACCGGCAAGATCGGGCGGATCTTCATCGACATCTGCCGCGGCTTCGGGATGAACGTGATCGCCTACGACCTGTTCCCGGCAAAGGACAGCGGAATCGAATACGTTTCCCTGGATGAGCTGCTGGAGCGGAGCGATATCATCTCCCTCCATTGCCCGCTGACGGATGAAACCCGCCACATGATCAACGCGGACGCCATCGGAAAGATGAAGAAGGGCGTTGTGATCGTGAACACCTCCCGGGGCGGCCTGATTGACGCGGAAGCCCTGCTGGAAGGCATCAAGGCCCGGAAGATCGGTGCGGCCTGCCTGGACGTATACGAGGAAGAAGCGGACGTGTTCTTTGAGGACCGGTCCGGGCATATCCTGAACGACGACCTGCTGTCCCGGCTGATTTCCATGCCCAACGTGATCGTCACCTCCCACCAGGCTTTCCTGACGGAGGAGGCGCTGAACAACATTGCGGAAACCACCGTAAACAACATCCTGTCCTGCTTTGAGAAGGACGGGGCGTGCGACAATGAGCTGTGCTACCGCTACGGGAATATCGAACAGTGCAAGAAACAGCGCAAGGGCAAGTGCTTCTGATCCCCAAAACCAACAGGCGCCGCCATCATGGCAGCGCCTGTTTTTCATTCCCGGGATTATAAATCCTTTGCCAGCAGCCAGTAACAGTCATCCGCCCGCGGCCGCATATTCTCATCCATGGCACATGGGTCCATATAACAGTCCTTGACTTTTCCGGTAAAGCCCATGCGGCGGTACAGCCGGACATTCTGTTCCTCCTCCGGACCGACCCCGATGGTCACTCGCCGGAAGCCTTCGGCTTTCAGGCTGGCCAGGACCGTTTTCATCAGCCGGGTGCCCAGTCCCTGCCCGCGGAAATCCTCCCGGATCCGGAAGGCACACAGGTACGCAGTCGTCCTCCCGTCCGCAAAATCCCGGTCCTCCGGGATATCCCGGAAAGTGTACAGTTCCCCGATCAGTTCCCCGTTATGGTCCATCGTCCAGAAATCCGCGTTCCCGGAGGCGATATTATCCCGGAAAAACCGTGCAGTGGGTGACGGCACCTCGCCGTCCCGGTATCCCCACAGCCGCAGCATTTCTTCTCCGGACGCTTTCCTGGCAGTCATCGTTCCCGCTCCTGTTATTCCTTCACGTAATACTCCACATTTATGGTGGTTCCATCCGGGTATTTTTCGGTATCTGTTTTGATTAGTTCCGTAAACCCGTAATGCCGGTAAATTGCTCTATTGACCTGGTCTTCCGGTTCCACGCCCAGGGTCAGGCGTGTGTATCCCCTGCTCCGCAGGTCGTCTGTCATAAACCGGAACAGCCCGGAGAAATATCCCTTCCCCCGGAATGATTCATTGGTCCTGAAGGCGCACAGGTACGCCGTCCGGTTGTCAATGAGGCCGCTGCTGTTCTGCGCGGCATCCGGATCGATGATGGCCGTTGCCTCACAGATGATTCCCCCGTCCAGGATTCCGTAATACGGAATTGCCCTGCCTTCCCGGAGATTGGCGATCGCCTCGTTTTTCCAGACAATCCAGTTCTCCCGGTCATCCGCATTCCGGCTGATTTCGTAATCCCATTTCCGTTCCATGTCCTCCGGGGAGGCGATCCTGCAGATATATTGTCCTGGCATTTTCAGTTCTCCGGCACAATTCGTTCCACGATTTCGTCCACCGTCAGGTGACCGGTATCGATCGTGTTTTCCATCGTCGCAAAGCGGGGCAGTGATTTCAGGCTGACCTCCAGCCATTCGTCCGTCCGCCATTCGCAGTTTCGGTCGCCCTTCCACCGGCGGACCAGGCTTTCCCGGTCGCAGACCAGCGTCACGCTTTGCGCTTCCGCTCCCATGGCGGAAATCCCGTCCGTAATCTGCCGGCAGACCCGCGGATCATCCATCAGCCACACCAGCACCACCATTTTGCAGGCAGAGCAGCGCAGGTAGTTGCCGGTCATGTGGAGGATATTGTCCACCGCCATGGCCCGGGTCTCCGCGCTGCCCACAAAGGGATGGAGATCCATGCACCAGTCCCCGTCGATAAATGCGGTTCCCGGATACCGCTCCGCAATGGCCTTCCCGACGGTGGTCTTGCCCACACCCATCGAACCGTTGATGACAATCACTTTCATATCAGGCACCTGTCCCGAGCCGCGCGTCCGCCTGGGCCTGCAGGGATTCCGGCGGCATTTCCATCACTTCAATCTGCGTTCCGTCCGGATCATGGGTCCAAAACATCCAGCATTGGGACTTTCCCCTCTGGATTTCCCGGTCCACCGGACCGCCCGCGGCCTTCACCGCCTCATAGGAACGGTGGATATCCTTCGTCATCACGCAGATATGGCAGAAGCCGATGACGTCTTTTCCTTCCGTTCCCTCCCGGGTACCGCCGGAAAACAGTTCCAGGTACTGCCCGGGCGCGAAATACATATACACCGTCGCCAGCGAGCCGTCCTCCCGGTGCATGCGGAAGGCTTCCCGCAGGCCGAGAACCTCGGTGTAAAAACGGATGCTTTCCAGGATATCCCGGGTCCGGATGGCCACATGGCTCAGGCCCATAGCCGCCGGCATTCTCTGTTCACCCATCGTCTGCCTCCCCTTTCTCATATCCCGATGTATTCCCGGATCTCCGGCAGGCGCTTTTCCGCCTCCAGCCGTCCGATCCGGTAAACACGTTCCAGCTCCTCCGGGTTCTTTTCCGTATGCCCGATCCCCAGGCTTTCCGGCGGCCGGATCACCAGCGCGGTATGTTCCGCCTCGATCCGGTCCAGCTCTTCCATCTGCCGGTTGTACATCCCGTGCCGTTGTTCCATCGCCTCCAGGATCTTCGGATACCGGCGCAGGAACAGTTTCATACCCGGGATGCTTTCCGGTTTCTTCCGGTAGCCCCTGGGCTGCGTCAGCACGATTACATTCCGGTCATAACCCTGCTGCTCCATATACCGGTACGGCACCGCGTCCGCGATGCCGCCGTCCAGGTAGGAGCGGTTTCCGATTTTGACCGGGCGGGAAACCACCGGCATTGATGCGGATGCCCGGAACCAGAGCATATCCTCCCCGCCGCCGTCCGTGCACCGGTGAAACACGCATTCGCCGGTTTCCACGTCCGTGGCGCCGACGTAAAACGCCATGGGATTCTGCGCGAAGGCTTCCCGGTCAAACGGGTCCAGCACCTCCGGCAATTCCCGGTAGCAGAAATCCGCGTTGTACAGATCCCCGGTGAGGATCAGGGAGCGGAAGCTGCAGTACCGGGGATCCCGGCAGTATTCCCTGTTGTAGCGGAGCGGCCGGCCGACCTGGCCGGATTTGAAATTGCAGCCGAAACAGGCCCCGGCGGAAATCCCGGCCGCACCGTCAAAGGTAATGCCGTTCTCCATCAGGACATCCATGACGCCGCAGGTGAACATGCCGCGCATGGCGCCGCCTTCCATGATCAGCGCTGTCTTCATGCCTTTTCCCCGGCCTGCTCCGGCTTCGCCGCCGTCAGGGATTCATAGGTGACCCCGTATTTCTCCGCGATATCCCGGGCAAAGGATTTTCCCTCCGGCGGCGCCACGCGCACCCGGAATGAGTTCTTTCCGCCGGTGGTTTCCGCAACGAGGGAAACCGCTTTCCCGGTCCGGCCCGGCTGGTTGATGGCGGAATCCAGGTCATAGGCCAGCTTGTGCATATGGGTGTTGTAGATCACGCGGCAGCCCCGGTCCAGCAGGGCGCGCACCGCGTCCACCGCGATATAGTAACCTTCCTCGAATGAGGTGGTGGAAAACGTCTCGTTGAGCAGCAGCAGGCTGTTCCCGGTGGAGGCGGAATACATTTCCCGGAAGCGCTGGCATTCCTCGCCCAGCCGCCCGAGATCCATGGTTTTGTCCTCGTCCGCCGGGAAATGGGTCAGCACCTGATCCGCCGGGGAGAAGGAGAACCGCTGCGCCGGCACGGAGATACCGCCCTGCGCCAGCAGGAACAGCTGGCCGACCGCCTGGGTAATGGTAGTCTTGCCGCCCCGGTTCGCGCCGGTCAGGATGAAGATCCGCTTTTCCGGATCAAAGGAAAGGTCGTTGAAGGTGACCTCCGCCGGCGTCAGTGAGCCGATGAGCTTCAGGTTGCAGAAGCCCTCCGCCGCCATTCCCGCGGCGCTCCCCGGTTCCTGCCGGGTTTCCGGCTTGCAGAAGGTCCAGCCCTTTTCCGTGCATTTTCCGATGTATTCCGCCCAGCGGGTATAGTACACAAGTTCCGGAATCAGGGCGGCGATTTCCCGCACGCTCACATTCAGGTATTTGCCCAGCATGTCCTTCAGCCGCCGGGTGATCCGGCCGGCCAGCATGGAAGCGGCGGAATCCATCTGGCGGGGAACCCCGGCCAGGCCGTCCGCATCCGGAATCCGGGCCATGGACATCGCAGCGATGGGGTTGCGTACCAGGATCGCCCTTTCCATTGCCTTCCCGGCATTTGCCAGGATGCCGTTCTCCCCGTTGGCCGGATAGTAGGAGGTGCTGCCGTTCCAGTCCGCCTCCTCCCGGATATCATCCCGGGGAGAGACTGCGCTGATAAAATTCTTCAGCAGGCTGGAGCGGGTAAACGGCTTTTTGTTCACGGAAACCAGCCCCATGTTCACCGCCTCAAAGCGGTCATTCAGGTTGATTCCCACAGTAATGCTCTTCAGGTCGGAGGCGGTCAGCCGCATCTCCTCCACGTCCTTCTTCAGCGCGGCAAACCCGTTGTCCCGGCAGATCCGGTCCACCTCGGTCCACAGGCCGCGGAGCCCTTCGGAGGAAAGATCCTTGTCGGACAGGCATTCCCGCAGGGCCTCCACCGTCAGGATATAGTCGTGATACTCCTCCAGCCGGTGCATCAGGTCCCAGAGGCCCGTCTCATCCCCCGCACCGCGGTTGACGATGCCATAGTCATAGAACGTCTTCACCTGCTGCAGCAGCTTCATCATCCGCTCCCGGATTTCCGGATGCTTCAGGATATCCCGGAACACATCGCAGCGGAAGGCGCTGACGGCGGGATCCGCCGTCAGGCTCGTCATGACCCGGCGGATCAGCTCGGCTTCCTCCGGCCGCTGCGCCACTTTGTCCGTAACAGCATCCAGCCCCAGGTCATGCCACACCGTATCCGGCAGCTGGCGGTAAACCACCTCATCCTGGCGGGGAAAAAGAATGCTCAGCGACTGTTCTTTCATGACAATATGCCCTTCTCTCAGAAATATCAGACCCGGAATCTTACCTGTCCATTATATGCGCTTTCCGGAAAGCGATCAATCCACGTTCCCGCTGTTCCGGTCTACAAGGAACTGTTCCGGGTCCAGGCCGCGGATCAGTTCATCCGCGGTTTTCCCGGTGTTGTCCACCAGATGGCCCTGGTTTTCCGGCATCGCTTCCAGCTCCCTTTTCAGAAACTTTGCCCGTTCCACCAGGTCCGCATCGCCGCGTTCCAGGATGCGCTTTTCCAGTTCATCCTCCTCTGCGGTCAGCACAATATAGTACAGCGCCGCATCCTTCTTTTCCGCCAGTGCCCGGACACGGGGCAGCTCCGTCTCGATCACGTAATCGATCACGACATCCATTCCCTGCGCGAGGGCCTTTTCCGCTGTCATGAGGATGCAGTCCCAGTTGAAGCGCAGGATATCCTCCCACAGTACCCGGTTGTGCGCCTCACCGCCGACAAAGAAATACCCTTTGTCCTCCGGTTCAATAAATCCCTGGTGGAAATCATCCCCGTGGATCAGATAAACCGTTTTATGCTCCTGCCGGACCAGGTGCACGGCAAACGCATTCGCGAATGTGGTCTTCCCGCTGCCGCACGGTCCGGAAATAAAATAAATCTTCTGCATAACCTTTTCTTCTCCCTTAATTCAGCCGGGTAATGCCGCCTTCCGGCGCAATCCGGCTCAGTACGCCGTCCCGGATCATGTATGCCTCACCCCGCAGCTCTTCCCGTCCGGAATCAATGAACAGGTAGCTCCCGTCCGGGATGGCATAGAATGTCCTTCCCATGCTGTCCGGGAAGGCGATATCCTCATACACCCGCAGTCCGTCCAGCACAACATCCTTCTCATCCTGATAATGCGGAAGCAGCATGACCTTCGTCAGATTCAGTCCTGCCAGGAACCGCCGGTAATCCGGATCCACCGCCTCGCCTTCCTCTTCCGGATGGGAATAAACAACGTCCGCGCTGTTCATGCTTCCCGCGCTGATCCCGACAACGATTCCGTCATAGTCCTTCATCAGTTCCCGCAGGCCGATTTTCCGGAAAAAAGCGTTCTGTGTCGGCACATGGCCGCCGCTGAGCACAATGAAGTTGGAATCCCGCACAAGCTCCGCCGCCTGCTCCTCATTCCGGCTGTCCAGTGTGCGGAAGCTTTCAAACTGAAAACCCGCGTCCTCAAAGCTTGTCCGGATCAGGCCCGAATAATAGTCCATGCCTGCCCATCCGTCGGGATTGGAGCAGATGTCCAGCGCCCGGCACGGGCTGGGAAAGCAGCGCCGCATTTCCTCAACAAAGTGATTGGCAGGATCCAGTTCTCCTGTCGGTGTATCCGTCCTGCTGGTCAGAAAGCAAATCATCCGGCTTCTCCTTATTCTCCAGTCTGTTTTACTGCCCGGGCCAGGAAATTGAGTTCGGTGATATTCTCCGCCTGGCATTCCAGGTACCCGGTGACCGCAAACCCGCTGCCGGTCAGGCCGCCCAGGTATTCCTCCATGGTGTGCCCGTACTCAATCCAGCCGGAATCGTCAAAGTCCCTGGAGCACCAGGGCATCCGATTAACGGCTTTATAATAACCGCCCTGTTCATCCTCCACCCAGTCACATACGTAGTTGATGGGCGCCGGCGCCATGAGGATGAACTCCCCGCCTTTGGCCAGTACCCGGAAGCATTCCCGGAAAACCACGCTGACGTCCGGAATATACATCAGGGACGGCGGGTTGAATATCAGGTCAAAGGATTCATCCGCGAACATGGACAGGTCGCAGATATTCCCCTTCACGATTTCAATCGGCAGGTTCTCCCTGGCCGCGATTTCCTGGTCCTTTTCCAGCATTCCGGCGGAAATATCAATCACCGTTACCTTTGCCCCGGCGCAGGCGAACAGCGGCGCCTGCAGGCCGCCGGCTCCTGCCAGGCAGAGCACCCGCTTTCCCCGGATATCCTTCAGCCATTCGCTCGGAACTTCCCGGTCCCAGAACCGCAGAACCAGCCGGCCGTCCCTGGCCGCATCCAGCTCCTCTTTTGTGGCGGATGCCGTCCAGTTCACGTTGTTCAGCACAAGATTGTCGATATTCTTCTCGACCTGCTCAAATATGTTTTCCATTTCCGTTTTCCATCCTGATCCCTGATCGTTCGCCGCGAAACGGATCACTCGAAATCCTTCGGGATAATCCGCTCCTCATATTCCGGGTGGCTGTCCAGCGCCCGGCTGACGTCAATGTTGTAATCCACTACAGTGCAGTGCGCGTTGACATCGTCATCGTATTCCCGGATCCGCACTCCGCCGAAGGCTTCCATCGTTTTCCAGGAAGCAGGATTCTCCAGGTCGGCGTCCATAAAAATCCGCTCAATTCCATATTTCCGGCAGACCTTCAGGCCCAGGTACAGGTTGATGTTGTTGTATCCCTTTCCCCGTTCCGTCGGCCGGATGCTGTATCCGATATGTCCGCCATAGTGGCTGAGCCGCTCATTGAGCGCCAGGCGGATATTGATCATCCCGACAATCCTGGAATCGCTTTCCCGCACCAGGAAATACGTCCGGGCCGGTACCCTCTCCTCGTTGGGAACCTGTATATAATCCAGGTCCAGCTTTTTCAGCCAGCCCTCATAGTCGTCCAGGAAGCGGTGCAGTCCGCCGGCTCCGTTGATTTCGGAACCGTATTCCAGGAACTCCCGGATATAGTCAATCGCGTCTTCCTTCCGGCTGATTCCCGGAATTTCAAAATAGAACTTCTCCATATTTCCTCCCTCCCGGGGTCATCCGTATCCGGGATGATATCTCCCCTAATCCCCGATCAGTTCCCGCAAATCGTGGATCTTCAGGTGGCAGGTCTCCACATCCGCCGCCGGATTGGCCGCGATCAGGACCGGCGTGATGCCCAGCTTCGCGGCCCCGTCCAGGTTCCGCACACTGTCATCGATAAAAACCGTTTCTTCCGCCGGAACGCCGCCCTTTGCCAGCGCATCCAGGTACATCCTGCGGTCCGGCTTGAATACTCCCAGCTCACAGCTGTACGTGTGGAAGGAGAAATACCGGTCCACGCCGATATGCTCCAGCTGTTTGTCCACGCTGGGCCAGGTGTCGGAAATGAGGCCGAGCCGGTGTGTTTTGCTGAGCGTTTCCAGCACCTCCCGGATTCCGGGATAAGGAATATAGTTGTCCATATTGTAAGAGCGGTCCCGGGCAGCCCGGTCCAGCTGCTCCCCGGACAGTCCCAATCCCAGTTCATCTGAAATAATGGAATAATACTGCCGGAACTGCGCGCACTCCGCTTCCACACTCGTCACCAGGTGATTCTGAGTCAGGAAGCGCAAACCGGCATTCCGGGCGCAGCTGATCTCCTCCCCGGTATGCTCCTTCAGTTTTTCCCCTGCTTCCCGCAGGAAAAGGCCGGTAAACATCCAGTCCCCGGAAGCAGGCATATCCAGCGTATACCCGATATCAAAAAAGAGTACTTTTTTGTCCTGCAGCAGCCTGATCATCCTGACCTCCGTTTATTCATGCCGGTTATTGGCTATCATCATATCATGAAATGGTGAAAACTGAAACAAAAACCGGACTTTTCAGCCTTTCCGGGAATAACCCGGCCTGTTTTTCCGCTGCACCCCGGGCAGCGGCATCTTTTTTTGCCGGATGAATTCTGGTAAGATGATGCTCTCAGAGAAACCAAAAACAGCCGGGGAAAGCGGTGAGGAAAGCATGGAGCAGAAAGCCAACGATCACAGATCCATATGGATGATGGTTTGCTCCATGCTGATTTTCGGCACCATCGGCGTTTTCCGGCGGTTCATTCCGCTCCCCTCCGCCTTCCTGGCCTGCACCCGCGGAATCATCGGCGGCCTGTGCATCCTGCTCCTGGTCCGGCTGAAGGGAAAACGGAATACCGAAAAGCTCGCGCGCCGGGATCTGCTGATCCTGGTGGTTTCCGGCGCGATGATCGGCGCCAACTGGATGCTGCTCTTCGAGGCATACAACCACACAACAGTCGCAATCGCCACGCTCTGCTATTACATGGCACCGACCATCGTGATCCTGCTGTCCCCCGTGATCTTCCGGGAACGGATGACCGCAAAAAAAGCCGTTTGCGCCGCCGTTGCGATTGCCGGCATGGTGCTGGTTTCCGGCGCGGCCGGCGGCAGCGGAGGAAATGAAGTCAGCATTCCCGGAATTCTCCTCGGGCTCGGCGCCGCGGTGCTGTATGCGTTCATTGTCATCCTGAACAAGAAAATCCCGGGGATCGACGCGTACCAGAAAACCTCCGTCCAGCTGCTTTCCGCCGGGCTGGCCATGGTGCCGTACCTGCTCCTGACCGGCGGTTTCCAGGCAGAGGGGTTCAGCCTTTCCGCGGCTGCCCTGGTCCTGGTGGTCGGCATCGTCCACACGGGAACCGCCTACACCTTGTACTTCGGCAGCATGGACGGGCTGCGCGTGCAGACCGTCGCCATCCTGAGCTATATCGACCCCGTTTCCGCGCTGCTGTTCTCCGCGTTCCTGCTCCGGGAGCCACTGACTCCCCTGAACATCCTCGGCGCCGTGATGATTATCGGTTCCGCGATGATAAGCGAAATCCGGAAAACGGATTCCCCGGCCCCGCAGGATCTGCCTGAACCCTGAATTCCATTCCGGAGTGCTTTATCTGCCTCCGGGCTTTGGGTATAATCCATGGCAGGAAAATCCTGCACCAGCTAATCGCATGTGATTCCGACGGAAAGGAAGCATTCATGGAAACATATCTGTTTGGCAGCGACTCCGCGCCGAATGTCCTGATCCAGCCGGTGGACAGCCATGACCTGGAAGGCATCGAGAATGAGGTGAAAACCATCTCGGAACTGACGAATGCCGATTTCCGGATGATTGCCGTCCGGGTGCCGGACTGGAACCGGGATCTTTCCCCCTGGACAGCCCCGGCTGTATTCGGAAAGGAAAGTTTCGGCGACGGCGCAGGGGATTTCCTGGAGGGAATCCTGCCGCTTTGTCCGGACGGCAAGACCTGTTATATCGGCGGATATTCCCTGGCCGGGCTGTTCGCCCTGTGGGCAGCATACCGGACCGGCCGTTTCGCTGGGGTGGCCGCCGCATCGCCGTCCGTCTGGTTCCCAGGCTTTACGGATTTCATGCAGGCAAACCGGATTCAGAGCAAAGCGGTTTACCTGAGCCTGGGCGACCGGGAGGAAAAAGCGAAGAACCCGGTGATGGCCGCTGTCGGCAGCCGGATCCGGGAAGCCGAAGGAATCCTGAAAGCGCAGGGAATCCCCTGCACCCTGGAATGGAATCCCGGAAATCATTTCCGGGACGCGGACATCCGGACTGCAAAAGCATTCGCATGGGTACTGAACCATACCCCGGAGGACAGACAATGACAGAGAATCAGCGGATATGGGCCCGGGCCAGGGACCGGCTGGCCTCAGCGGTGGTATCACTGGGATTTCCGGAGGAATTCGCCGGCCTGCTTGCGCAGCAGCTGAAAAGCCCCAAAGCCATTGACCGCATGGCTTCCTACCTGTACCAGGCAAAGCCCGGCAGCGTGGAAATGATCGTGGATGAAATGCTCGCGATCTGCGCGGATACCGAAGCCTGGCGGGAAAAAGCGGAAAGCCGGGAAGCCCAATGGCGGTACAGCAGCTGGCTCAACAGTACCGAGCGTCGGAAGAATTCCGAAGAAGAATAAAAAACACGCACCCGGAGGGAGCATGAAATACGCCGTTATTGCCGATATCCATGGAAACTGCCCGGCCCTGCAGGCCGTGCTGAAAGACGCTGACAGCCGGGGAATCACGCATTTCCTATTTGCCGGGGATTACTGCATCAGCGGTCCCAGGCCGGACGAATGCCTCACCATGATCCGGGAGATTCCGGAAAAAACTGTCATCCGCGGGAATGAGGAGAAATACCTCGAAGACCTGGAGGAAAAAGACCCGTCGCAGTGGACGGACGGCCAGATGCAGATTTCCTACTGGACTTACCGGAACGTCCGGCGGGAAAACCTGGAATATGTACTTTCCCTGCCGCATACCGCTGACTTTGAATGCGGCGGAGTCCAGGTCCATATGGCCCACTCCTCCGTGGATTTTATCGGAACACACACATTTTATACCTGGAACTCCTGCACCGTAGCGGAGCGGAACAAGATGCCGGATGCCGATCCGGTCCGAATCCTGGCGGACATGGCCGAAGAGCGGGACCGGGATCCCGCCTTCCTGGAATCCGTCTCGAAGCTTGAAAAAGGAGTGTATATCTTCGGGCATTCCCATATCCAGTGGTCCTATCTGGACGGGGACGCGGGAATATACCTTATCAATCCCGGCTCCTGCGGCCTGCCGCTGGACGGACTCCGGAACAGTGTACCCTACACGGTCCTGGAAATCACGGACGCCGGGCAGGTCAGTATCGAGGAAATCCGGGTACCGTTTGACAAGGCCGCCTACATCCGCGGCCTGACGCAGACCGGGCAGTTCCGGGAAGCCAATATCTGGAGCCGGGTCATCATCCGGGAGCTTGCCCTGTCCCGGGAACACATCTATTATTTCCTGTCCTCGGTGGCGGAATACGCGAAAAGCATCGGGGACGAAAGAAGGCCTTTTGCCCTGGATACATGGGAAAAGGCCTATGCGCTCTGGAATGAACAGCAGGATGACCCGGATACTGCCGTTCCCGGGGACAGACTCTGAGCGTTTCTCTGTCCCGGTTTCCTGAAGATCAAACTATTTTCTTTCCCGAAGGATCTTTTCCAGCACGTCCATGGCCGCTGCCACCATCTTCGGGCAGCGTTCCTTAAAAAGATTGTTTCCCCGGGCATACTGTACGCCTTCGGGCGTTGAAACGTCACAGCCGAGGATGTCATTGCACACATAGGAGCCGCAGGCTTCCGCAAATCCCCGCATCATCGCGTCGTTCACCTCGTTGGCGGCCTGCCGGCTTTCCGTATCGGAAATATCGTGCTGTCCGTACAGGGAACCCAGGACCATCAGTGCTCCGGAGCACGCCCCGCACACCTCGCCCTTCCGCATACCGCTTCCGAAACAGGCACCCAGCTTCAGCGCCTGCTCCTCGGTAAGGGAACATAAATCCGCGCAGGAAGCCAGGACCGCCTGGGAGCAGTGGAAACCCCGGCTGAAATAGTCCAGGGCTTTTTCTTTTCTTGTCATCTTAAGCCCGTTCCGCCTTCCTGCATGCATCGTTGTAGATTTCCAGGGCTTCCAGTACCTGCTGCTGCTTTTCCGGATCAATTTGGGACAGGACAGCCGCAAACTTCGCGTGCATATCATTTTCGATCCGGTCAAACCGGGCCTGCCCGCTCTCCGTAAGGGACAGTACGACACAGCGGCGGTCCTCCCGGGACGGTTCCCGGTTTACATAGCCCTTCCGGACCAGTTCCTCCACACCCCTGCTGATGCCGCTTTTATCCAGGCCGACAATCTCCGCAAGCTCCTTCACACAGATTCCGGGCTTCCGGCCGATCTCCACAATCAGGAAACATTGGGATTCATTGATCCCGCACTGGCAGCAGTCCGACTGGTTCAGCACTGCCAGGTGGAATTCCAGTTCCCTTGTATATTCCCGGAAAAGCTTCACACGATCCATATGCCCGTCCTCCTTATGCGGACAGGATACTCACTTTAGTTGCGTTTGTCAACTGTTTATTTTTGCAACAAAAAACCAACCCGGCACACAGAAGTTCTCCTGTTTCTCTGTTGACTTAGAGTGAACTCAAGGGCTTATGATGAAAATAAAGAAGGGGGAATTGAATATGCCGCAGACTGTACTGATTACCGGTACCGGAAGGCCCTATGCCCTGGGCTTCAACCTGGTGAAACGTTATCTGGAAAACGGTGACTGCGTATTCGCGTCCATCCGGCGCCCGTCCGAGGCGCTGGAAGAGCTGAAAAAGGAATATCCCGACCGCCTGCATATCCTCACCATGGATATCTCCTCCACGGAGTCCGTGAACGCCGCAGCGAAGGAAGCGGAAGGCCTCATAACCCACCTGGACCTGATCATCAACAATGCCACCACGGCTTCAGCCGACACGATGAAGGAACTGCCGGATTTCAACCTGGACCTCATCGCCCCGGCGGTAAACGTCGGCGCGGTCGGCCCGATCCGGGTCATCAAGGCTTTCATGCCGCTGCTGAAAAAGAGCCAGATCGGCGCGCTGGTGGTGAACATCTCCTCCGAAGCCGGCTCCATCGGCAAATGCTACCGGACCTTCTACCTGGATTATGGCACGGAAAAGGCCGCGCTGAACATGCTGACCATGACCGTCCGCAACTACATTAAGGATGATCCGAACCTGAACATCATCTGCATTCATCCCGGCTGGATCCGGACCAACCCGGGCAACACCGAAGCGCCGCTGGATCCCTACGAGCACGCGGAGACCCTGCGCAAGCTGTTCGAGACCAAACGGCACGACAAGGACGGTCCGGTGTTCATCACCCACACCGGCGAGCCCTATCCCTGGTAATCCCGTTTTTCAGTTCTTTTCTGACAGGTGAATCAGCTGCTGCCGGATCAGGTCTTCCGTTTCGCGGATGTACCGGATCCGGCTGATTGTATTCCGGACCTCCGAAATGCCCGTTTCCCGTTCGCTTTCATCCCGGCACTTTCCCAGCGCCCGGGTAATATTGTATTCCAGCCACTCAATCCACGTATACGCCAGGCCCAGCACTCCCGCGTAATCCCGGAAGCCGTTGTCATATGCCTCCAGGTATCCGTCAAAGAACGCTTCCATTTTTTCCGGATCCAGGCTGCAGGTGGTGATGCCCGCCCACTGCAGGGACAGCTGCAGCGCGTGTGATACCGGATTGCCGTAGTCCAGGCACTCCAGGTCAATCACCACGGGCTTCCCGTCATGCCACATCACATTTTTGGGATCCATATCCTCGTCGGTGATGCAGACAATATCCGGCAGCGCCCGCCGCGCGCGGTTCAGCTCTTTCTGGGCGCTGTAAAGCAGCTGTTCGTTCTCCCGCAGGAGTTCCGCCACCGGACTGCCCTGCCGGTTTGCTTCTTCCGTATACGCATGCCAGTCAATCCGGCTCATATCCGGCTCTGTATGCTTTTCCGCAGGCTGCAGCGCGTGGATCCGGCCCTGGATTTTCCCGGCCTGCCGACACTGTTCCGCCGTGATGTTCTGCCAGTCTGTAATCCGGCCCTCCTGCCAGCGGAAAACATAGAAGTATTCCCCGTCCAGCTCCTGCATCTTCTGCCCGTCCAGCGCCAGTGCCGGCGCAAGGGGAATGCCGGCATTCTCCAGGACCTGTTCCAGCTTTTCCGCCCGCCGGTAGTTTTCCATCACGCCCGGGCGTTTCATGATCTCCGGGTTCAGGCATTTGACGGCATACACACCCTTCGCTGTTTCCGCCCGGAACATCCGGTGCACCAGGCCGCCGGAAACCGGAACAGCCGGGGAAACAGGTTTTCCCAGTCCCCGAGTATCCAGAAGCTTCGCGATTGTTTCCTGTGTCATGCCGCATTCCCCATTGTTCATTCTTTTTGCTGTTTCCCATCATACCATGGATTCCGGAAAACCGGAACGGGAAATCAGCCCGTTCAGTAAGCATCGAAAAAAAGATGTCAAAAATGGTAATTTCCCCCTTGACACCGGTTTTGATTCGTTGTATAGTCGTCCCAATCTTTTTCAGGAAAGGAGCTCTTCGTATGAGGACCGTTGGTATTACCGCATCCCGCACCCGTATTGCCCAGGTACAGACTACCGATAAGTCCATCACTGCCGGACCCGTGTCCATTTGGCTGAAGAGCTCCGCGGCGTAATCCCGCCGGCTTTGTTCAGTCCGATCGGCCGCCCGTCCGGAAATGGACGGGCGGTATTTTTGTACCCTTCGGGGCAGGCGGATCCTGCTGTGGCAGCAGGCAGGATCCCCGGCCGAACATGAAGCCGGTGGGCTTCGTTTACCCAAAAAAGAGAAAAACGCCCGCGATGCCGCGGGCCGGGAAGAAAAGAGGAGATCAGAATGAGTCAATGGAAACAGATCGGCCCGGAATGGAAAACGGAAGATGTCTTCCGGGTCCGTGAAATCCTGAAATGTGAACATATCCCCCATAAAATGCCCTTTTCGGACGTATTCTTCACGAGCATATTCCATACACCGGCGGAAGACAAGCGATGGGGCGTCCTGGTCCGGGAGAAGGACCTGGAACAGGTGGTGGATTTGCTGGGCCGGGAAGGCCTGTGTGACGCGGAAATGCTTCCGGCACACAAGGTCTGTCCCGGCCCGGCACCGGCCCCGGTATGGCCGGAACGGGTATTGACCAAGCCGGCAAAAGCCGTGTAAACTGACAGGACACAGGGGGATGCTGAAAGATGAACAGGGAAGAGATGTACAGTACACTCTGCGGGGAACATATTATCCTGCGGAAGGCAAAGGAAACCGATTACCGGTCCATGCTGGAGAACGTATGGGGCGATGAGGCCGTTTACCGGTGGATGCTGTTCCCGCCCACCCGGACGGAAGAGGAAGCCATCGACCGGTGCCGGAGGAGCATCGCCTTCCAGAAGGAGCACTTCGCCTGGTTTGTGGCGCTGAAGGAGACCGATGAAGCCATCGGCATGTGCGCGATCGCGGAATCCGACCCGGGGCACTTTGATGAATGCGGAATCTGCATCGGCACCAGATACCACGGCTGCGGCTACGGGAAGGAAATCGTTGCGCTGCTGCTGGACCTTGCCTTCCGGAAGCTGGGGGCCGCGGACTTCCGCTACGGATACGACCCGGACAATACCCCTTCCAGACGGCTGGCCGCTTCCTTCGGGTTCCGCTTCGACAAGTCCTATCCGCTGACACGCCCCTGGGACGGCCAGGTGAAGGATATCGAGTCCTGCCTCCTGACGCGGGAAGATTATCTGGCCCGGCAGGCCGGGAATGCTTGACTTAAAGTTCACTCTAAGTCTTATAATATTCCTGTTCCCCGGATTCCGGGAAAAATAAACGACTGACAGCGGCCGGCAGACCGTACGGAGGAGATTTCAATGGAATATAAGGATATGAAATTCACAGGGGAGCGGGCGCTTTTCGGTGAACAGGACGCCGTCATCAACGGCTGTGTGTTTGAGAGCGGCGAATCGCCCTGCAAGGAATGCCAGAATATTACGGCAACCGAGAGCCTGTTCCGCTACAAGTACCCCTTCTGGTACGGAAAGAACATCAGCCTTGACCAGGTTACCTTCTTTGAAATGGCCCGCGCCGGCATCTGGTATACCGACCATATTTTCGTGAGCAACTCCATTATCGAGGGGCCGAAGAACTTCCGCCGCTGCCATGACGTAAAGCTTTCCAACGTCCTATTCTCCAACGCGCTGGAAACCCTGTGGAGCTGTACCGGGGTCACCATGGAAAACGTCAAGGCCCGCGGCCCGTATTTCGCCATGAACTGCCGGGATGTCAAAGTGGACGGCCTGGACCTGATCGGCGACTACAGCTTTGACGGCGTTGTGAATATGGAAATCTCCAACTCCCACCTGGCCAGCAAGGACGCCTTCTGGAACACGGAGAACGTCGTGGTCCGCAACTCGTTCATCACCGGCGAATACCTGGGCTGGAACGGAAAGAACCTGACCCTGGAGGACTGCACGATCGAAAGCTTGCAGGGCATGTGCTACGTGGACAACCTGGTGATGAAAAACTGCCGGCTGATCAATACCACCCTCGCCTTTGAGTATTCCGATGTGCAGGCGGATATCCGCGGCACCGTGGACAGCGTGTTCAATCCCGGAAAGGGCTGCATCAAGGCCGATAAGATCAGCCACCTGGTCATCCAGAAGGACCGGATCGATCCCTCCCTGACGAAGATCATCTGCAATGACATCGGAGAGACGCTGGACTCTCCCGACACGCTCTGGTAAAGAAGGTACTGAAAAAATGGATTACCGTTTTGATGAAGTTATCGACCGGCGCGGAACCGGTTCCCTGAAATGGGACGTTGCGGAAAATGAACTGCCCATGTGGGTGGCGGATATGGATTTCCCCACCGCACCCTGTGTCCGCCGGGCAATTGAGAATCGGGCCGCCCACGGGGTTTTCGGCTACAGCATCCTTCCGGACAAGCTGTTCGACGCCTACCGGAACTGGTGGGGAAAGCACCACGGCCTGGAAATCCGCAATGAGGAGTTGATCTTCACCACCGGGGTCATTCCCGCCCTGTCCACAGCGGTGCGGAAATTCACCACCCCCGCGGAGAAGGTCATCATCCAGACGCCGGTTTACAACACCTTCGTCAATTCCATCGTCAACAACGGATGCCGGGTGCTCGAGAATCCGCTCATCTACCGGGACAGAAAGTATGAGATGGACTTTGAGGACCTGGAAAAAAAGCTTTCCGATCCGCTGGCCACCATGATGATCCTCTGCAACCCGCAGAACCCGGCCGGAAAAATCTGGAGCCGGGAGGAGCTCGCCCAGGTCGGCGCCCTGTGCAAGAAGCACCATGTGCTGGTTTTTGCCGATGAAATTCACTGCGACCTGACTGCGCCGGGCTGTGCCTATGTGCCCTTCGCCTCGGTGGATGAAACCTGCCGCATGAACAGCATCACCGCCCTGGCCCCGACCAAGACCTTCAACATCGCGGGAATCAACACCGCCGCGGTCTTCGTTCCGGAGGAGGGCCTGCGGCAGCGGATGAACCGCGCGCTGAATACCGACGAGGTAGCCGAGCCCAACGCGTTTGCCGTGGATGCCGCGGTTGCCGCCTTCTCCGATGAGGGGTGGGAATGGCTGACTGCCCTCCGCAACTACATTGAGGAAAACAAAAACACCGTCCGCTCCTTCCTTGAAAAGGAACTGCCGGACGTTTACGCCCTTCCGCAGGACGCCACCTACCTGATGTGGCTGGATGTCAGCCGGTACACGGATGACTCCGAAGCGCTGCAACAGTTTATCCGCGAAAAAACCGGGCTGTTTGTGATGCCCGGCGCGGAATACAACGGAAACGGGAACCTTTTCCTGCGCCTGAACACCGCCTGCCCCCGCAGCATGCTGGAAGACGGGCTGAACCGCCTCAAAACCGGCCTGGACCTGTGGCGGAGCCGTACATAAATCATTCAGCAAATCCTGTTTTTTACGAATGGATCAGCACATCGCAGATCCATTCTTTCATTTCCGGCAGGGCGCCGGAAATCCGGTGTATACAATCCGGCTGGAACATGATATACTTTGGTTAAGAGGCAAAGGAGTCCGGAAAGGACTCCTTTGTTGTTTTCCGGGCAGATGCTCCAAGAAATGACCATACAGGCAACAGGAGGGATCCCCATGGCTGCCTTTGATCAGGTATATTCCGGCATTCCCGCGCTGGACAAGGCGCTGGATTTTATCCGGATGGGCGATAACGTGGTCTGGCGGGTATCGGAGCTCAGCGAGTTCCGCCGTTTCGCGGACCCGTTTGTGGAACAGGCAAAAAGGGACGGACGGAAGATCATCTACTTCCGGTTTGCCAGCCATCCCGAGCTGGTACTCGAATGTCCGGAAGTGAAACGAATCATCGTACCACTTTCCCACCGGTTCGAAACGTTTACGGTGGAAATCCACCGGCATATCGAAGCGGAAGGCCGCGATGCCTTCTATGTGTTCGACTGCCTTTCTGAGCTGCAGACTGCCTGGGCCACCGACCTGATGATGGGCAATTTCTTCCGGGTCACCTGCCCGTTCCTGTTCATTCTCGATACGGTCGCTTTCTTCCCGATCATCCGCGGAAGGCATTCGTTCAACGCGATCACCAAAATCATGAATACGACCCAGCTATTCCTGGACGTATACTCTGACCCGGACCGGGATACGGTATATATCCGGCCCCAGAAGGTCTGGAACCGCAATTCCGAAACCATGTTCCTTCCCCACCTTTACCGTCCGGCAGACGGAACCGTCCTTCCGATCCGGGACGGTGTACAGTCCAGCCGGTTCTACCAGGTGATGGACAGCTTCCAGCGAACGCTGGAAGAACAGTATGTGGATTCCTGGGACCGGTTCTTCAACCAGGCAAAGGTACTGCATGAAAACCGGATCCCCGTGGACGAGCAGTGCAGCCGGATGTGCAATATCATGATGACCCGCGACGAGCGCCTGCGGATACTCGTCAAAAAGCACTTCCGGCCCGAGGACTACTTCCGTGTCCGGGACCATATGGTCGGCACCGGAATGGTCGGCGGGAAAACCTGCGGCATGCTGCTGGCCCGGACCATCATCCGGAACCTGGCCCCGGATATCAGCAGCGTGCTGGAACCCCACGATTCCTTTTACGTTGGTTCAGACGTTTTCTACACCTATATCGTGGACAACGGTTTCTGGGACCTCCGGGTGCGGCAGCGCACGGATGAAGGATACTTCACCCTGGCATCGGAGCTGGCAGACCGCCTGAAAACCGGCGCCTTTTCCCGGGAGACGCAGGAACAGTTTATGCACATCCTGGAATATTACGGGCAGGATCCGTATATTGTCCGCTCCAGCAGCATCCTGGAGGACGGGTTCGAGAATGCCTTTGCTGGAAAATACGAATCCGTTTTCTGCGCAAACCGCGGCACACCGGAAGAACGGCTGGAGGAATTCGAAAACGCAGTCCGTACCGTCTACGCCAGCTCCGCGGGACTTTCCGCGCTGGATTACCGCAAGCGGCACGGCCTGGAACACCGGGATGAACAGATGGCCCTGCTGGTCATGCGTGTATCCGGCTCCGCCTACGGCCCCTATTATATGCCCTGCGCCGCCGGTGTCGGCTACTCCTTCAGTCCCTACAAGTTCCTGAATGATATCGATTCCTCCGCAGGCATGCTCCGCCTGGTGATGGGCCTGGGCACTTCCGCCGTGGACCGGACGGAAGGCTCCTATCCGCGGCTGGTCAGTCTCGATAAGCCGGAAGCCACCAATTTCACCACCGTGGCGGAGAAGCACCAATTCTCCCAACGCCGCGCTGAAGCAGTGGACCTGAAAGGGCGCTGCCTGAACCGGGTGCCGCTTGAGGAGCTGGAACCGTTCCTTCCGCGTTACCTGAAAAACCAGGTCCTGGAACATGACACCGAAGCGGAAGCATCCCTGCGGGAGCGGGGAATCTGGCGGGATATCAGCTTTATCTCCTGCCTCGGACTGGTCCGCAACCGGGAGATGATGGAACGCATGCAGCGCATGATGCACCTGATCCAGCAGGAATACGGCGAACCGGTGGATATTGAATTCACCATCAACGTATCGGAAGACCGGGAGTACATGATCAACCTGCTGCAGTGCCGTCCGCTGCAGGTTTTCCAGGATACCGGCGGTGTTGCGGTTCCGGAGGATGTGCCGGAAGGAGAAATCCTTCTGGAAACTCGTGGCGCATCCATGGGACTTTCCCGGAAAGTGAAACTGGACATGATCGCGTATGTCGATCCGATCCGGTATTACCATCTCCCCTATATGGAAAAAGCCGCTGTCGCGGCACTGATCGGGCAGGTCAACTGGAGATACCGGGAGCAGGGAAAACACATGCTGTTGATGGTACCCGGACGGATCGGGACCTCCTCTCCGGAACTGGGTGTTCCGACTTCCTTTGCCGATATCAGCGGCTTTGATGCCGTTTGTGAGATGGCGGAAACCCGGGCGGGCTACAATCCCGAGCTGTCCTACGGCAGTCATATTTTCCAGGACCTCGTGGAAGCCCAGATCCTGTATATGGCTGTATTCCCGGGAGACAAAACCATTCATTTCCGGCCGGAGCTGCTGACGCAGGCGCCGAATCTCATTACCGGCATTCCCGGAGGAACAGAATTGCAGGATGTGGTCCGCCTGGCCGATGTCAGCGGACGGAACTGCGAGCTGTATCATGACCTCACGCAGGAACACATCCTGCTGAAACTGTCATAAAAAGAAGCCGGTTATTCCGGCTTTCTCTTTCAGGAATTCCTTCCGCGCAGGAATCCGAACAGCGGCTTTTTCTGAACGATTTCCTCGCTGATGCCCAGGACCACATATCCCGTCGCGCTGATCGCCTGGCGGAGCTTTTCGTGGCTGAGCGGTGTTTCCGTCAGGATCTCAGTGGCCCCTTTGGCCCGGGAAGAAGTCACCTTTTTCACATAAAACGCGGAACGGACGGCATCGTTGATATGCGCCTCACACATACCGCATGTCATCCCCGATACCTGCACGGTGGTTTTGATCATGACTGTTTTCTCCTTTCACGAAACAGGAGGCGCGGGCAAAAATACCCGCGCCTCCCGCATGTTATGACGCTTTATGGCAGGTTCCGGCCATCGGGCAATGGCCGCAGCTGCCGCCGCAGGAGGATTTCCCCTGCTTTTTATCCTTGCGCAGCCGGATGATAATCCCGATTACAAGGCCCAGCAGTGCCAGGCTGATGATGATCGTTCCGGCGTTATCCGCGATTCCCTGAAGCATATCCTCACACCTTCCGGGTCAGTCTGGTCGCTTCCTGATACTTCTTAAAGAACAGCATATAGATGATTCCGCCGAGAACCGCCAGCGCCGCAATCAGGCCGGGCACGCTGACATTGCCGGTGAACAGCCCGCCGAACTGGTAGATCATCAGGCTGACCGCATAGGCGAAGATGCACTGATACGCGATGGCAAACCAGGTCCAGCCCGCGTTGTTCATCTCCCGCCGGATGGCGCCGATCGCCGCGAAGCACGGAGCGCACAGCAGGTTGAACACCAGGAAGGAGTATGCCGCGATGCCGGTAAAGGACGCCGCCAGGTTGGCATAGGCCTCGGTGCCGCCGTAGAGGATCCCCATGGTGCCGACAATGTTCTCCTTGGCAATCAGGCCTGTGATGGAAGCCACCGTGGCCTGCCAGGTGCCGAAGCCGATGGGCGCGAAGATCCAGGCAATCACACTGCCGACCCTGGCCAGGATGGACATCTCCAGTTCCTCTTCCTCCAGCATCCGGAAAGCGCCGTCCACGATGCCGAAGCGGCTCAGGAACCACACCAGGATAGTGGAGAGGAGGATGATGGTGCCGGCCTTCTTGATGAAGCTCCAGCCGCGCTCCCACATGGACCGGAGGACGTTCCCCAGCGTCGGCCAGTGGTAGGCGGGCAGCTCCATAACGAAGGGAGCGGGTTCACCGGCAAACCGGCGGGTTTTCTTGAGCATGATGCCGCTGATGACGATCGCCGCCATGCCGATGAAGTACGCGCTGGTGGATACCCAGGGGGATCCGCCGAAGATCGCCCCGGCGATCATGGCGATGAACGGTACCTTCGCCCCGCAGGGAATAAAGGTCGTCGTCATGATGGTCATGCGCCGGTCGCGCTCATTTTCAATAGTCCGGGAGGCCATGATACCGGGTACGCCGCAGCCGACGCCGATCAGCATCGGGATGAAGGACTTGCCGGAGAGGCCGAACTTGCGGAAGATCCGGTCCAGCACGAAGGCGATACGCGCCATGTAACCGCAGGCCTCCAGGAACGCCAGCAGGAAGAACAGCACCAGCATCTGGGGCACAAAGCCCAGCACCGCGCCGACGCCGGCAATGATACCGTCCAGGATCAGGCCCTTCAGCCAGGGCGCCGCGTTCGCCGCATCCAGTCCCCGTTCCACCAGGACGGGAATACCGGGCACCCAGGTACCGTAGGCTGCCGGATCCGGCGCGCCCGCTTCAGTCTTGTAGCCTTCCTCGGTGCTCAGGAACTCATCCACCGCGGCCTGCAGGTCCGCTTTTCCGGTCTCCGGGTGTTCCTCGGTTTCCAGCGTTTCCTCATCCTGCGTGATGTAGGTCACGCTCGCGTCTTCCGGAACCGCTTCCAGCAGGGCCTTC